>CAYRHS010000060.1:0-17218 GCA_964424125.1 uncultured Burkholderiales bacterium | reverse complement strand
CCCGGACGCCGACCGGCCCGCGGCCGGGAAGGCCCTCGGCGCGTACCGCGCCGAGGTCGAGAACCTGCTCGACGAGCGCGCCACCGCGTTGCGTTCCGGTCGCGCCGCGAGCGCGGCCCCGGCGCTCGACCTCACGGTCGGAGGCCACGGTCGTCGTCGCGGCCACCTCCACCTCATCACGCAGGTCCAGCGGGAGCTCGAGGACGTGTTCTGCGGCCTCGGCTACCAGGTGGCCGAGGGTCCGGAGGTCGAGACCGACTGGTACAACTTCGAGGCGCTCAACATCCCGCCGGGGCACCCCGCTCGATCCATGTGGGACACGCTCTACGTCCGGCTCGGACGGCCCGAGGAGGTCGTGCTCCGCACCCACACGTCGCCCGTGCAGATCCGGGTCATGCAGGGGCAGCGCCCGCCCATCTACACGGTCATGCCCGGCCGGTGCTTCCGCCGCGACACGCTCGACGCCCGGCACTCGCCGGTCTTCTACCAGATCGAAGGTCTCGCGGTGGACCGCGGCATCACCTTCGGCGACCTCGCGGGCACGATCGAGGCCTTCACCCACGCATACTTCGGGGAGCGCGTGGACTCGCGGCTGCGGCCGTCGTACTTCCCGTTCACCGAACCGTCGGCCGAGTTCGAGATCACCTGCATCTTCTGCGAAGGGGCCGGGTGTGGCGTCTGCTCGCAGACCGGCTGGATCGAGCTCGGAGGCTGCGGGATGGTCGACCCGAACGTCTTCGAGGCCGTCGGCTACGAATCCGAGGCGTACACGGGCTTCGCGTTCGGTTTCGGTCTCGAGCGGATGGCGCAGATGCGCTTCGGCATCGACCACATCAAGACCTTCTACGAGAACGACGTGCGCTTCCTGGCGCAGTTCTGACGATCGAATATGCGCGTCCCGCTCAGTTGGCTCCGAGAGTTCGCACCGGTCCTCGACGACCCGTCCGAGGTCGCGGCTGCGCTCGACCAGCTCGGCCTCGTTGTCGAGGCGCTCGAGCAACCGGGCCGCGGGATCGAGGGGGTGATCGTCGCACGCGTGCTCGACGTGCGCGCCCACCCCAACGCCGACCGCCTGACCCTCGTCGACGTCGACCGCGGCGTGGGAACGGCCACCGTCGTCTGCGGGGCGCGCAACCTCACCGCCGGTGACGTCGTGCCGTACGCGCCCGTCGGGGTCACCTTGCCGGGCGGGCTGACCCTGGAACGACGCTCCATCCGGGGCGAGCGTTCCGATGGGATGCTCTGCTCGGAACAGGAGTTGGGCCTGGGCGAGGACCACGCGGGCATCCTGCAGCTCGATCCGACCGCCGAGGTCGGAAGCGAGGTCCGTGACGCGCTGGGCTTGGACGACACGGTGTTCGAGCTCGAGGTCACGCCGAACCGCCCCGACGCGATGTCGGTCGTGGGCGTGGCCCGCGACCTCGCGGCCCACTTCCGGGTGCCGCTCACGGTTCCGGAGCCGTCCGTCCACGAAGGGGGCGCGCCCACGGCGGAGGTCGCGTCGGTGGTCGTGGAAGCCCCCGATCGATGCCCGCGCTTCACCGCGCGGGTGATCCGGGTCACCCCGGGCCCCTCGCCCGGCTGGCTCGCCCGGCGGCTCACGCTGGCGGGGATGCGTCCGATCAGCAACGTCGTCGACGTCACCAACTACGTGATGCTCGAGCGGGGACAACCCCTCCACGCGTTCGACCACGCGCTGCTCCCCGGCGGTGGGATCGTGGTCCGCCTCGCTGCCCCCGGGGAGCGGCTCACCACGCTCGATGGGGCGGAACGGGAGCTCACCGACGACGACCTCCTGATCTGCGGAGCCGACCGGTCGGCCCAGGCGATCGCGGGCGTGATGGGTGGCGGCGCGACCGAGGTGTCCGAGTCGACCACGACCGTCCTGCTCGAGGCCGCATACTTCGACCCTGCCGGGATCGGCCGGACCGCGAAGCGCCTCGGACTGCGTTCCGAGGCGAGCGCGCGCTTCGAGCGAGGCGTCGACCCGAACGCGGTGCTCGCGGGCTCGGCCCGGGCGGCCGAGCTCCTGGCCGAGGTCGCGCGCGGCGAGGCCGCGCCCGAGCCGATCGACGTCTACCCCGAACTCGTCGCGCGCCCCCGGATCCGACTGCGGGTCGAGCGGGTCAATGAGGTGCTCGGGACCGCGCTGGGCGAGCCCGACGTCCGTGGTGCTCTGGAACCGCTCGGCATCGAGGTGCGTGGTGGCGACGGCGAGCTCGAGACTCGGACGCCGACTTTCCGCCCCGACCTCGAGCGCGAGGTCGACCTGGTCGAGGAGGTCGCCCGTCACATCGGCTACAACGCGGTCGAACGCACCGTCCCCCGTTCGACCGAGGAGGCCGGTCGGCTCACACCCCGGCAACGCGACCGGCGCCTGGTGGCCGACGCGCTCGTGGGCGCGGGTCTGGACGAGGTGAAGACGCTCACCTTCGTCGCGCCCGGGGACCTCGAGGCGTTGGGCCTCCCGGGTGACGGCGTCGAGGTCGAGAACCCGCTGCGCGCGGACGAGTCACTGCTGCGACCCCGGCTGCTCCCCGGCCTGCTGCAAGCCGCCGGCTTCAACGCCGGGCAGGGGCGAGCGGACGTCGGGCTCTTCGAGATCGGGCACGTCTTCGGACCACCGCCACCCGGCGAGACGCTCCCCGACGAGCGCGAAGCGCTCGCGGCCGTGCTCACCGGCACCATCCGCACCGGGCCCCACGCCGCCGACCGGTCCGCAGACGCGTACGACGCCGTCGACCTGTGGGAGGAGGTGGTCACGGCGCTCTCGCTGGCCGAGGCGACGCTCGAACCGGGAGAGGGGCCCGGCTTCGCCGCGGGAAGAGTGGCGCGGGTGCTGGTCAGCGGGCGGGCGGTCGGGGTCGTCGGCGAGCTCGAGGACGAGGTCGCGGCGCACTTCTCGACCGGCCGGCCCGCGGTCGGCCTGGAGGTGGACCTGGACGCCGTCCTCTCCGCCACGCGCCGGCCGCGACGCTTCGAGGCCTTCTCCCGGTTCCCGGCCTCGGCCATCGACCTGGCGTTCGTCGTCGGCGACGACGTCGCCGCGGCCGCGATCGTACGGACGATCGAGACCGCCGGCGACGGTCTCGTCGAGTCGGTCCGCTGCTTCGACGAGTTCCGCAGCGACGCGCTCGGTGCGGGGCGCCGGAGCCTCGCCTTCGCCGTGTCGCTGCGTGCGCCGGACCGGACCCTCACCGATGCCGAGGTCGGCACGGTCCGGCACCGGTTGATCGAAGCGGTGGACCGGACCCACGGGGCCGAGCTCCGCGGCTGAGCCGCCGAGCCGAGGGCTTCGCTCTCGGCCTGTCGACCTCGAGCCCCGGTCACTCGTGGATACCCGCGAGTGCTCCGGCACTCCCCAGGTCCGTCCTCTCCGCCGCCACGGCCCCCCGGAACGGGGTTGCGTGGCTATGCAGTGGCGTGCATACAATGCGAGATGGCGTATCGAGCAGCGGTGCTGGGAGCCTCGGGCTACACGGGCGGCGAGCTCCTGCGGCTCCTGGCCGACCACCCGAGCATCGCCGTGGCCGCGGCCACGGCCGAGGCGAACGCGGGCGCACGGGTGGCGACGCTCCACCCCGGGTTGGCCGCGGCGTACCCGGACACGGTCCTGACCGCACTGGAGCCCGCGGTGCTCGACGGCTTGGACGTCGTCTTCTGCGCCCTGCCCCACGGCACCTCCCAGGAGGTCGTGCCCGAGCTCGCCGGTTCGGTGGGTCACGTCGTGGACCTCGGGGCCGACTTCCGTACCGGCGCGTCCGACTACGAACGCTGGTACGGCGAACCCCACCGCGCCGCCGAGCTGCTGCCCGAGTTCGCGTACGGCATCCCGGAGCTCTTCCGCGAGGAGATCGTCACCGCGAAGCACGTTGCCGCCCCCGGGTGCTATCCGACCGCGGCGACGTTGGCGCTCGCGCCACTCCTCGCTCGAGACCGCGTCGAGGCGACGGGCATCGTCGTCGACGCGGCCTCGGGGGTCTCCGGCCGGGGGAGGGGACTGTCGATGCCGAGCCTCTTCTCCGAGGCCGACGGAGACGTGCGTGCCTACGGCCTGTGCGATCACCGCCACACGGGCGAGATGGAGGCTGCGCTGGGACGCGTCGCCGGCCGTGATGTCTCCTTGCTGTTCACGCCCCACCTCGTACCCACGACGCGCGGCCTGCTCGCCACTTGCTACGCGCGTCCGGCCAGCACGGGTGACGCCCGTTCCACCGAGTCGCTGCTTGCCGATTTCCGGGACCACTATGCGGGGGAGCCCTTCGTGCTGGTGACCGACGAGCCGCCGGGGACGAAGGCGACGCTCGGGTCGAACGCGCTGCACGTCACCGTGCGCTACGACGGCCGGACCGACACGGTGCTGGCGATCGCGGCCGAGGACAACCTCGTCAAGGGTGCGGCCGGCCAGGCCCTCCAGTGCGCCAACCTGCTGCTCGGCCTGCCCGAGACCACCGGTCTCAGCGCGCTCGGGGTGAGCCCGTGAGCGTCACGGCCGCAGGGGGGTTCGAGGCGGCGGGAACGGCGTGTGGCGTCAAGCCCGGCGGCGCGCTCGACCTCGCGCTGGTCGCGACCACGGATCGCCGGCCGGCGGGCGCGGCCGCCGTCACGACGACGAACCGGGTCGCGGCCGCGCCGGTCCAGGTGACCCGCCAGCACGTCGCCGACGGAGAAGCTGCGGCGGTCGTGCTCAACTCCGGGAACGCCAACGCCGCCACCGGCGAGGCGGGACGGGTCGCGGCGCGCGCCACGTGCCGCGCAACCGCGTCGGCGCTCGGCGTCCGAGACACCGACGTCCTGGTGTGCTCCACCGGCTTGATCGGTGTCCCGCTACCCGCCGAGCGGATCACGGAGGCGGTCCCGAGCGCCGTGCGCGCGTTGGAGGCGACGCCCGAGGCCGCCGACCGGGCCGCCGACGCGATCCTCACCACCGACACCGTCCGCAAGGAGGCGGTCGCGACCTTCGACCACGGGGGCCGGACAACCACCGTGGGCGGGATGGCGAAGGGAGCGGCGATGCTCGCTCCGAGCCACGCCACGATGCTCGCCGTGCTCACCGCCGACGCAGCCGTCGCTGCTCCCGTGCTCCACGAGGCGCTCCTCCTCGCGGTACGCGAGTCGTTCGACACTCTCACGATCGACGGAGCTCGTAGCACCAACGACACGGTGATCGTCTTCGCCAACGGTGCCGCCGGGGGCGAGGAGGTTGCCCCCGGGTCGGCCGCCGCCGAGGCACTCCGGGGCGCGCTGCGTCAGGTGTGCGGCTCGCTGGCGGAACAGATGGCCGCTGACGCCGAAGGCGCGACCAAGCTCGTGCGCGTGCACGTCACCGGCGCCCGCAGTGACGACGAAGCGCGGCGGGCTGCCCGCGCCGTCGCGGAGAGCCAGCTCGTGAAGTGCTCTTGGTACGGCGAGGACCCGTACTGGGGGAGGGTGCTCTCCGAGTTGGGGGCGAGCGGGGTGGAGCTCGATCCCGAGGGTGTCGACATCAGCTACGGCGACGTCACGGTCTGCCGCGACGGTGTCGCCGCCGCGCACGACGACGACGCGCTGGACGCCACGATGAAGGCGCGCGAGATCGACCTCGTCTGCGCGTTCCGGGAGGGGTCGGGGTCGGCGACGATGCTCACGACCGACCTGACCCACGCCTACGTGGACGAGAACATGGGGACCTCGTGAGCGCCGTGGACGAACGCGCCGCGCTCCTGGAGGCCGCCGGCTCCAAGGCCGCGATCCTCGCCGAGGCGCTGCCGTACATCCGCGAGTTCGGCGGCAAGGTCGTCGTCGTGAAGTACGGCGGGAACGCCATGGAGGACCCGGCGCTCGCCGACTTGTTCGCGACGGACGTCGTGCTGATGCGTCTCGTCGGGATCCACCCCGTCGTCGTGCACGGCGGGGGACCGCAGATCAGCGCACTGATGCGCCGCCTCGGCAAGGAGCCCGAGTTCGTGGAGGGGCTGCGGGTCACCGATGAAGAGACCGTCGACATCGTGCGCCTGGCTCTCGTGGGCGAGGTGAACCGCCAGATCGTGGCTTCGATCAACCGCCACGGCCGGTACGCGGTGGGGCTCTCAGGCGAGGACGCGGGGCTCATCGGCGCCCGGCCACGGGACGAACGGCTCGGCTTCGTCGGCGACGTCGACCACATCGAGCCCGAGATCCTCTGGAACCTCTTCCGCGACGACCTCATCCCGGTGGTGGCCACGATCGGCGTGGACACCGCCGGGCAGCACTACAACATCAACGCGGACGCGGTCGCGGGCGCGATCGCCGAGGCGCTGCGCGCGGAAAAGCTCGTGTACCTGACGAACGTGCCGGGCCTGTTCCGTGACTTGGGAGACGAGGCCACGCTCGTGTCCGCGATCGACGCCGCGGGCCTGGAGGAGCTCGAGCGGTCGGGAGCGTTGGGTGAGGGCATGGTGCCCAAGGTCGAGTCCTGTCTGTCGGCGGTTCGTCACGGCGTGGCACGTGCCCACGTGCTCGACGGGCGGATCCCGCACGCCTTGCTGCTCGAGTTCTTCACCCGTGAGGGCATCGGGACCATGGTGACGCCGTGAGCGCCACCACGCTCGGCTTCGACGAGATCGCTGCGCTCGACCGTGCGCACGTCATGGCGACCTACCCGCGCCTTCCGGTCGCGTTCGTGCGCGGTGAGGGCACGCGCCTGTGGGACGCGGAGGGGCGTGAGTACCTGGACTTCCTGAGCGGGCTGGCGGTCACGTCGCTCGGTCACGCGCATCCGGCCGTAGCCGACGCGCTCGCCGATCAAGCGCGACGACTGCTCCACGTCTCGAACCTCTACTACAACGACGTCCAACCACGGCTCGGTGCGCGTCTCGACGCGCTGCTCACCGCCGCCGTCGGGGCGCGCGGCCGCTGCTTCTTCGCGAACTCGGGTGCCGAGGCCAACGAGTGCGCGATCAAGCTCGTGCGGCGCGCCGGGCAGCGGCACGGTGGGCCCGAGCGCTTTCATGTTGTCTCGGCCCTGCGCTCCTTCCACGGCCGCACACTCACCACGCTCGCAGCCACCGGCCAACCCGAGAAGCACGAGACGTTCGCCCCGATGCCCGAAGGTTTCCGGCACGTCGCCTTCGGCGACCTCGGCGGGCTCCGCGCCGCGATGGACGAACGCGTGTGTGCGGTGCTGCTCGAGGTCGTGCAGGGCGAAGGCGGCGTGAACGTGGCACCGCAGGGATACCTCGAGGCGGTCCGTGAGCTGTGCGACGAGCGGGAGGCGGCCCTGGTCGTCGACGAGGTGCAGACCGGTCTGGGACGCACGGGCCGGTGGTTCGCCTTCGAGCACACGGGGGCCGCGCCCGACGTCGTCACGATGGCGAAGGCGCTCGGCAACGGCGTGCCGATCGGTGCCTGCTGGGCCCGGGAGTCGATGGCGGCCGAGTTCCGCCCCGGCGACCACGCCACGACGTTCGGCGGCCAGCCGCTCGCGGCCCGGGCGGCACTGACGGTGCTGGAGGTGATGGAGCGGGAGCGGGCTCCCGAGCGGGCGGAACGGGCCGGCTCCCGCCTCGCGGACGGCCTGGCCGCGCTCCCGGGCGTGACCGAGGTCCGCGGCCTCGGGCTCCTCCTCGCGGCCGAGCTGGAGCCGGGCCTCGATGCGGTGGCGACGGCCCGCCGCTGTCTCGACCGTGGGCTCGTGCTCAACGCGGTCACGCGCACGGCGCTGCGTCTCGCGCCCCCGCTGCTCGTGTCCGACGACGAGATCGACGGCGCCGTGGCGACCCTCGGCGCCGTGCTCACCGACGCTGCTACTCACCAGGAGGCCGGATGAAGCCCCGACTGCTGGAGGTCGACGACCTCACACCCAGCCAGCTCGACGAGGTGCTGAAGCGCGCCCGGGACTGGAAGGTCGCGGCGGACGCCGTGCCCGCGCGACTGGCCGGGCGGGGCGCCGTCGCCCTGTTCGAGAAACCTTCCGCCAGGACGCGCACCGCCTTCGAGATGGCTGTCGTGACCCTGCGTGGGCACCCGATCGTGCTCCGGGGCGAGGAAGTCGGCCTCGGGCAGCGGGAGTCCGCAGCCGACGTCGCCCGCACCCTCGCGTCGTACTGCGACGTGATCGGCGCGCGCGTGTTCGATCACCACGTGCTCGAGGTCATGGAAGCATCCGTGGACGTGCCCGTCGTCAATCTGCTCTCCGATCGGGCTCACCCGACGCAGGCGCTCGCCGATCTCCTGACGCTGCGCGAGCACATCGGCACCCTCGAAGGGCGCCGGCTCGCCTTCGTGGGAGACGGGAACAACGTGGCCGCGTCGTTGGCGTTTGCCGCCGCGCTGAGCGGCCTCGAGTTCACGGTGTCGTCGCCGCCCGGCTACGAGCTCGACCTCGATGTGGTCGAGCGGGCTCGCAACCTCGGGGGAAACGTGCACCTCGTCACCGATCCCTACGACGCGGTGGCGGGTGCGGACGCCGTCTACACCGATGTGTGGGCCTCGATGGGACAGGAGGTCGAGGCCGACGTGCGTCGCCACGCGTTCCGTGGCTACCGGGTCGACGATGACCTGCTCGACGCGGCGTCGCCCGGTGCGGTGCTGTTGCACTGCCTGCCGGCCCACCGTGGCGAGGAGGTCACCGCCGCGGTCCTCGACGGGCCTCGCTCCCTGGTCTGGCCTCAGGCCGCGAACCGCCTGCACGCGATGCGGGCGGTGCTCGCGGTGCTCCTGGAGGGATGAATGGCCACGCTCGGCAAGCCCCAGCGCCAACACCGGATCGCCCGCCTGCTCGAGGAGCAGCCGATCTCGAGCCAGCACCAGCTCGTGGAGCTCCTCGCCGCCGACGGGGTCGTCGCCACCCAGGCGACGGTGAGTCGTGATCTCGAGGACCTCGGCGCGATGAAGGTGCGGCTCCCGGGCGGAACGATGGCGTACGCGATCCCGGAATACGGCAAGGAACCCGCGCCACCCGACGAGCACCTCCGCCGGGTCATGGGCGAGTTCGTCGTCGAGGTGGGGCACAGCGGGAATCTCGTCGTGCTCCGGACCGGGCCCGGCCAGGCCCACGTCGTGGCCTCGGCGCTCGACCGCAGCGCGTTTCCCGACGTGCTCGGCTCCGTTGCCGGCGACGACACGATCCTCGTCGTCTGCGACGAGACGGCGGACGGCTCAGCTGTGGCAGCTCACCTCGCGCGACTCGCGGGCCTGTGAGCGGACGATGGTCGACCAGGGAGGAAGCGCGTGATGGTGAGTGAGAGCGCCGACGTCGAACGGGTCGTGCTCGCGTATTCAGGTGGGCTCGACACCTCGGTGGCGGTGCGCTGGATCCGCGAGGAGTGGGATGCGGAGGTCGTCGCGGTGGCCGTCGACGTCGGCCAGGGCGGAGAGAACCTCGAGGCCGTGCGGAAACGCGCGCTGACGGCGGGGGCGGTCGCGTCGGTCGTGGTCGACGCTCGCGCGGAGTTCGCCCGTGACTTCGTCGCTCCCGCCATCGGCGCCAACGCCCGCTACGAAGGCCAGTACCCGCTCGTCTCCGCCCTCTCCCGTCCGCTGATCACCCGGCACCTGGTGGCGGCCGCGCGCGAGCACGGCGCCGATGCCGTCGCGCACGGGTGCACGGGCAAGGGCAACGACCAGGTCCGCTTCGAGATCGCGCTGCGGACGCTTGCGCCCGACCTGGCCGTGCTGGCCCCCGCGCGCGTATGGGGACTGACGCGCGAGGACGCCATCGACTACGCGGCACGCTTCGAGATCCCGATCACGGCCACGAAGGACAAGCCGTACTCCATCGACGCCAACCTCGCGGGTCGCGCGATCGAGTGCGGGGAGCTCGAGGACCCGTGGGCGGAGGCGCCGGCCGACGTGTACACGTTGACGGCGGCGGTGAGCGACGCGCCGCGCGACGCCCGGGAGCTCGTCGTGGGCTTCGAGGAGGGCGTCCCCACGACGCTCGACGGCCAGCGCCGGGAGCTGCACGAGCTGTTGCCGGCACTCGACGCCGCCGTGGGAGCCTACGGCTTCGGTCGGCTGGACATGGTCGAGAACCGGCGGGTGGGGATCAAGAGCCGCGAGGTCTACGAGTGCCCGGGGATGCTCGCGTTGATCCTCGCCCACGCCGACCTCGAGACTGTGACCCTCGAGCGGGACCTGATGCGCGAGAAGGCCCGACTCGAGCCCCGGTGGGCCGACCTGGTCTACGACGGGCACTGGTACTCGCCGTTGCGGGACGCGCTCGACGCGTTCGTCGGCTCCTCGCAGCGCTCCGTTACGGGGGAGGTGCGCCTCCGCCTCGAGCCGGGATGCTGCTCTGTCGCCGGCCGGCGCGCGCCCGCGGGGCTCTACGACCACGCCCTCGCCACCTATGAGGCCGACGACGCCTTCCGGCACGAGGACGCGGCGGGGTTCATCCGGCTGTGGGGCCTGTCCCTCGAGACCTGGTCCCGTCGCCAGGGCCCGGGCGCCGCGTCGTGAGCGCCGCGGGGGACGCCCGTCCGCTCTGGCACGGCCGCCTCGCCGATCGACCGGCCGACGAGCTGCTCGAGTTCACGGTCAGTCTGCCCTTCGACGTGCGCCTCGCCGCCGACGACCTCCAGGGCTCGCGCGCCCACGTGACGATGCTGGGCGACGTCGGCCTGCTGGATGCGGAGGAACGCGACGCGGTCCTCGCCGCGCTCGACCGCGTCGAGGCGGAGCTGTCCGCCGGGGAGCTTTCGTTCGCCCCGACCGACGAGGACATCCACACCGTGGTCGAGCGGCGCGTCACCGAGCTCGCCGGCGACGCAGGCGCGAAGCTCCACACGGGTCGAAGCCGCAACGACCAGGTCGCGACCGACCTGCGTCTCCACCTGCGCCGTGAGGGCCGTCGCGTCGCCGGCCGGATCCACGCCCTCCAGGAGGTGCTCGTCGAACGGGCAGAGGAGGTCGGTGACGCGTACCTCCCGGGCTACACGCACCTGCAACGCGCCCAGCCGGTCCTCCTGACCCATCATCTCCTCGCGCACTTCTGGGCGTTCGCGCGAGACGTCGATCGCTGGAAGGACGCGCTCGGACGTGCCGACGTTTCGCCACTCGGCGCGGGAGCGCTCGCGGGATCGAGCCTCGCGCTCGACCCCGATGCGACGGCGCGCGCTCTCGGGTTCGCGCGCGCGGCCGAGAACTCGCTCGACGCGGTCTCGGATCGAGACTTCGTCGCCGAGGCACTCTTCGTCCTCGCGCTGACCCAGGTGCACTGCTCGCGGCTCGGCGAGGAGATCGTGCTCTGGGCGAGCGACGAGTTCGGCTTCCTCGAGCCCGCCGACGACTACGCGACCGGGTCGTCGATGCTGCCCCAGAAGAAGAACCCCGACGTCGCCGAGCTCGCCCGGGCCAAGGCGGGCCGGCTCATCGGCAACCTCACCGGCTTCCTGGCTGTGCTGAAGGGGCTCCCACTCGCGTACAACCGGGACCTCCAGGAGGACAAGGAGCCGCTCTTCGACAGCCTGGACGCCTGCGCGCTCACGCTCGGCGCGCTCGGCGGGCTCATGGCGACGGCGGCGTTCGACACCATTGCCATGGCCACGGCCGCCGACAGCGAGGCCGCGGCTGCCACCGACCTCGCCGAGCATCTGGTCGCCGGCGGGATGCCGTTTCGCGCTGCCCACGCCCTCGTCGGCGGGCTCGTCTCGCGTGCGAGGGCCGAGGGGACGCCGCTGCGCGAGCTGGTGCTCGCCGACGAGCACCTGGGCGCCGACGCGGCCGCGCTGCTGGAGCCGGGTCGGGGAGTCCGTCGCCGCACGACACCCGGCGGCGCGGGACCCGAGCCCGTGGCGGTGCAGCTCGCGCGTGCGCGCGAGCGCCTGGCCGCCCAGCAGGCGTGGCTCACGGAGCCGTCCGAGGCGTGATCGGCGTTTCGGTGACCCGCCGCGGGCGGCATCTCCCGCGGTCGTTCTACGAGCGCGATCCGCTGGACGTCGCGCCCGAGCTGTTGAACAAGGTGATCGAGTCACGCGTGGGCGGCCGAACCGTGCGCGCCCGGCTGGTCGAGGTCGAGGCCTATCGGGGCAGGCACGACCCGGGGGCGCACTCCTACCGAGGAGAGACGCCCAGGAACCGCTCGATGTTCGGCCCACCGGGACGCCTGTACGTGTACTTCATCTACGGGATGCACTGGTGCGCCAACGTCGTGTGCGAGCAGCCCGGTGTCGGACACGCGGTGCTCCTGCGCGGTGCCGCTCCCGTGTCGGGGCTCGAGACGTTGCGGGCCCGCCGCCGTGCCGCCCGGTCCGATCGTGAGCTGTGCTCGGGACCGGCTCGGCTCGCCGAGGCGCTCGCGATCACGGGCACGCTCGACGGCGCCGATCTGCTCGCTGGGCCCGTACGGTTGCTGGACGACGACGTGGCGCCCCCGGCTCGTCCCGGCGTCTCCCGCCGGATCGGCCTCCGGCGAGGGGCCGAGCACCCCTGGCGCTTCTACGTCGAGGGCGATCCGAACGTCAGCCGGTGAGCCGGCGCCGCCCGCAGCGGGAGGTGCCCGATCAGTCGGGGAGGTCGCCGGCGAGGACCCGGGCGAGCTCGCGGCTGGACACGACGCCCACGATCTCCCCTTCCCGCTCGACGGGGAGATGGCGGATGTCGTCGGAGACCATCGCCCCGGCGAGCTCGGGGAGCGTGGCCTCGCAGGAGATGGTCTCCAGCTCCTGGGTCATGACGTCGCGGGCCCGCTCCTGGTCCGGGTCGCCACCGTCGGCCAGGCTGCGGACGAGGTCTCGCTCGGACACGATGCCCTCCAGACCGATCTCGGGGTCGCGGACCAGCACCGCGCCGATCTGCTCCTCGTCGAGGACCTCGGCCACCGTCCGCAACGACGCATCAGGTCGGACGTAGACGGGAGGACGTCGGATCAGGGAGCCCACCCTGCGGTCTCGGAGCTCGGCGGTTGCATCGGACATCACGGACGCTCCTGGAGACGATTCCATGGCGGCGATGATGCCCTTCCGGCCCGCCGGGTGCCAAGCGGACGCTCAGCCGGGATTGACCCGAAGGGCCACCGTGGAGCCCTGGGGTACCTCGGAATCGCCGCTCGGGGCCTGCTTCCACACCCGCCCGGCGCGTGCCGGGTCGCCGGGCGGCGGCTCGGCCTCGACGGTGACCTCGGCCGCGAGGCCTACGGCATCGAGCCAGAATGCCGCCTCCTCCGTGCGCATCCCGAGCACGCGGGGCACCGTCACCTCCCGGGCGGCGCCGGCCAGGACGAGCATGACCTCGGACCCGGGGGAGAGGGGGGTGCGCGCCGGGGGGCGCTGTTCGAGCACGGTGCCCGGCGGGTACTGGGGGTCGGGACGCTCCTCGGTGCGGACTGTGAAGCCCGCGTCGTCGAGCAGGGTGGCCGCCTCCGACCCGCGCATGCCCTCGACCGGGGGGAGCGGGGTGTCACCGGTCCCGGGCGCGGGGGCGGCCGTGAGCGGACTGATCGGGACGTCGGCGAGAGCCGCGCCCTGGTAGAGCTGCCAGATCTCGGCCGGCCACTCGCCGCCCGTGACCGTGATGCGCGTGGTCGGGGGCACCATCGGGCGAGGCTCGTCGGCGAAGCCCACCCACACTGCGGTCGCGAGCTCCCGCGTGTAGCCGACGAACCACGCGTCGCCGTTGTTCTCCGTCGTTCCCGTCTTGCCCGCGATCGGACGCCCGATGCGCGCGTTGATGCCCGTGCCTCGTTCGGGGACCTGACGCAGGACGTCGGTGACCCGAGCGGCTACGTCCTCGTCGACGACGCGGTCCGCGGACCGGTCGGCTTCGTATAGCACCTTCCCGTCGCCGTCGGTGACCCGGCTGACCAGGATCGGTCCGGAGCGTTCACCGCCGGCGGCGAGCGTTCCGTAGGCCGAAGCCATGTCGAGCACGGTCACCGCGTTGGTGCCGAGCGCGGCCGAGGGCACGGCGTCGAGCTCCGATCTCACGCCGAGCCGCCGGGCGGCGTCGACCACCGCCTCGGGGCCGATCTCGTCGACCAGCTGCGCGTAGACCGTGTTGACGGACAGGACGGTCGCGTCGACGAGGTCGAGCCTCCCGAAGCCCTGGTTCGCGTAGTTGTCGACCCGCCACGGTTCCTGGGGTGCGGGGAGCGGGATCGTGATGGTGGGCGGGGCGTCGTAGGTGCGCTCGGTGGTGAAGCCGGCCTCGAGCGCGGCGGTGAGCGCGAAGGGCTTGAACGCCGATCCGGTCTGGCGGAGTCCCTGGCCCGCCAGGTCGAACTGGGCGTCCGGCGCCGCGCCGAAGAAGTCCCGCCCGCCCACGTAGGCGAGGACCTCGCCCGTGTCGGGGTCGATCGACACGAGGGCTGCGGCCGGGTCGGATTCCGGTTCGCTCAGGACCTTGTCGACGGCGTCCTCGGCGAGCTGCTGGAGGTGCGGGTCGAGGGTGGTCTCGATCGTCAGACCGCCGGTGTAGAGCAGGTTGCGGCGTTGCTCGGGCGTCTCGCCAAAGGCGGGATCGGCGAGCACCAGGTCCTTGACGCGTTCGACGAAGTGGCCCGCGGGGTAGGTCTCCTCCTCGGGCGGGTCGATGACACCCAGCGGCGCGGCCCGGGCGGCGGCCGCATCGGCTTCGGAGACGTAGCCCTGCTCGGCCATCCTGTCGAGGACGAGGTCGCGACGTTCTCGCGCCGCGTCCGGATCCACGTCGGGACTGCGCTCCTCCGGCGCTTGGACCAGACCGGCCAGCAGCGCGCTCTCGGCGAGTCCGAGCTCGGCCGCGTGCTTCCCGAAGTACCGGCGGGCGGCCGCTTCCGCACCGTAGGCTCCCCGCCCGAAGTACACCGCGTTGAGGTAGCGCTCGAGGATCTCGCCCTTGTCGAGACGTCGCTCGAGCTCCCACGCGAGGACGGCCTCCCGGAGCTTGCGTTCGACCGTGCGGTCGGGCTCGAGCAACGCGGTACGCACGTACTGCTCGGTGATGGTCGAGGCGCCCTCTTCGACGGTACCCGCCTCCGCGTTGTGCACGAAGGCTCGGATCACGGCCTTGGCATCGACACCGGGATGCTCGTAGAAGCGCTCGTCCTCGATCGCAACGACCGCGTCCGGCAGGGTCGGGGCGATCTGCTCCATCGCGACGGGTTCTCGGTCCTCCCCGGCGTGGATCGTGGCGAGGACGTTGCCGTCCCGGTCGAGCACGACCGAGGAGGCCGACTCCCGCTCGGGCTCGGCGAGGTCGGTGGTGTACGAGCACGCGCTGGCTACCACGGCGACGGCGAGCGCGACGGGAAGCGCCCGGCGCGCGCGCCGCTGGAACCCGTTCCACATTGCTCTCACTGGCCACGACAGCCCCATCAGTCACATTGTCCCTCATCAGCCCCAGGAACGGGAGCAGGGGCCCCCTTCCGGCCCGGGACGGGGGGCGCCGTCCTCCGGAGGACGGGTGCCGGGGAGGAGCGAGAGGCCTTGGTAGCTTGCGCTCATGGGTCCGCCGGCCGGGACGACCGGCGCCGACGAAGCGCTGCGGGTGCTCACGGCGGGAACGGTCGACGTCGTCACCGAGCGCGAGCTCCGAGAGCGTCTCGGCCGGGATCGTCCCCTGCGGGTGAAGCTGGGCATCGACCCCACCGCGTCCGACCTCCACCTCGGGTTCGCCGTCGTCCTCCAGAAGCTGCGTCAGTTCCAGGATCTGGGCCACGTCGCGGTGCTGATCATCGGCGACTTCACCGCTCGCATCGGTGACCCGACCGGCCGGACCAAGACCCGGCCGACGCTGCGGCCCGAGGAGATCGAGGCCCACGCCCGCACGTACCTGGAGCAGGCGCGCCGCATCCTCGACCCAGCACCCGAGCGTCTCGAGGTACGGCGCAACAGCGAGTGGCTCGAGGTGCTTCGAGCCGACGAGCTGTTGGCGCTGGCGGGGGAGGTCACCGTCGCCCAGCTCCTGGAGCGCAAGGACTTCGCCGCCCGCTACCGGGAGGGGACGCCGATCTCGCTGCGCGAGCTCTGGTACCCGCTCCTGCAGGGGCGCGACTCGGTCGCGGTCGAGGCCGACGTCGAGCTCGGGGGCAGCGACCAGCTCTTCAACAACCTGATGGGTCGCCAGCTCCAGGAGCGTGCCGGGCAGCCGCCCCAGGTCGTGCTCACGACCCCACTGCTCGAGGGGACCGACGGGGTCCGCAAGATGTCGAAGTCCTACGACAACTTCGTCGGGGTGGCCGAGCCGGCCGAGGAGCAGTTCGGCAAGCTCATGAGCATCCCCGACGGCCTCATCGTCCGCTACGCCACGCTCACGACCCGTTGGACCCCCGACACGGTCGAGGCGCTGGCCGCGGACCTCGAGGCCGGCCAGCTGTCCGCGGTCGACGCCAAGCGGCGCCTGGCCCGCCGGATCGTCGACCTCTACCACGGCGACGGGGCGGGGGAGCAGGCCGAGGCCGAGTTCGACCGGGTGTTCCGGGAGCACGCCGCGCCCACCGAGGTTCCCGAGCACGTGTTGGAGCGCGGTCCGGACCCGATCCGCCTGGCCCATCTCCTGTCGGCCCTGGGGCTGGTGCCTTCGAACAAAGAGGGCCGGCGGATGATCGAGCAGGGCGCGGTCCGCCTGGACGGGCGGCGGGTCGAGGACCCGGACCTCGAGCTGCCGACGACCGAGCTCGACGGCCGCACCCTCCAGGTGGGCCGGCGACGCTGGGCCCGGATCCGGGTGGGCTAGCCTGGAGGCGAGCGAGGATCCCCGGAGAACTCGGGGGATCCTCCCGTCCCCACGTTGACCGGGGCGTCCGGCCCCGATATCATGATGGGTCCACCCGAAGGCGCCGCGCGCACCTTCGGCGGGTTGAAACCTCGGACACGGATGCGACGACCCGGGCCCGCGAGCGACGCTCGTGGCCGCCGAGTCGTGCGGGTGTCCGCCCGGTTCCACGAGCCATCGACCGACGGTGGCCGCGCCGGGCGTCGGCTCCTTGAAAACGGAACAGCAATGCCAAAAGCCAGTGCGGGCGTGCCCGGACGTGTCCTCGTGACGCGTGGGGCGCGCACCGAGCAATTCCATCCATCCTCCGGTCTCGACCGGAGGATGGTGAGCGCCGGTCCGGGTCCTTGGCCCGGCTCGGCAGCTCTTCGATCGACGGTCGGCGTCTCCGCACGCAGGCCGAGATCTCGACGGAGAGTTTGATCCTGGCTCAGGACGAACGCTGGCGGCGCGCTTAACACATGCAAGTCGAACGCGAACGGAGGGCTTCGGCCTTCCTATTAGCGTGGCGGACGGGTGCGTAACACGTAGGCAATCTGCCCTCAAGTGGGGAATAAGCCCGGGAAAC
>CAYRHS010000059.1:4620-17454 GCA_964424125.1 uncultured Burkholderiales bacterium | reverse complement strand
GGCGGCCCTGCTGGCGGTGGGCTATACGCTGGACGAGATTCCCAACGACATCACCCGCAACCCCGTCGCCGCCTTTGAGCCGAGCATCGATTACGTCGTGACGAAGATCCCGCGCTGGGCCTTCGAGAAGCTGCCGGGCGCGGCGCCCGTGCTCGGGACGATGATGCAGAGCGTCGGCGAGGTCATGGCGATCGGACGGACCTTCCCCGAGTCGCTCCAGAAGGGGTTCCGCTCCCTCGAGATCGGTCGCGCGGGCCTGAACGCCGATCCGGGAGAGGTGGCGCTCGCCGAGCACTCCGACGACGAGCTCGTCCGCCTCGCGGCCACCCCCACGCCCGAGCGCCTCTTCCAGGTCGAGGCGGCGCTGCGCCGGGGCGTCGACCCCGAACGAATCCACCGCGCGACCGGGATCGACCGGTGGTTCCTCGACCAGATCGGCCTCGTCGCCGACGAGCGCGAGCGGCTGGAGGCCACGGATCCGGATCTCGGCCGACACGAGTGGCGCCGCGCGAAGCGTCTCGGATTCTCCGACGAGCAGCTCGCGTACCTGTGGGGGACCAGCGCGAGTGCCGTGCGGCAGCGGCGGATCGATGCCGGCGTGCGCGCCACGTTCAAGACCGTGGACACGTGCGCCGCCGAGTTCGAAGCGCGCACCCCGTATCACTACAGCACCTACGAGGACACCGACGAGGTCGCGCCGGCGGCGCGCCCGGTCGTCGTGATCCTGGGGAGCGGGCCCAACCGGATCGGGCAGGGAGTCGAGTTCGACTACTGCTGTGTGCACGCCGCTTTCGCGCTCTCGGACGCGGGTTACGAGACCGTGATGGTCAACTGCAACCCCGAGACGGTCTCGACCGACTACGACACCAGCGACCGCCTCTTCTTCGAGCCCCTCACCGACGAGGACGTGGCCAACGTCTGCGACGTGCTCGAGCCCCACGGCGTGATCGTCGGGCTCGGCGGTCAGACGCCGCTCAAGCTCGCCCACGGATTGGAGGCGGCCGGGCTGAGGGTGCTCGGCACCAGCCCCGACTCCATCGACCTCGCCGAGGACCGGGAGCGGTTCAACGCGCTCTGCACCACCCTCGGCATCCCCCAGCCCCGCGGCGGTACCGTGAGCTCGGCCGACGACGCGGCCAGGGTGGCCGCCGAGACGGGCTACCCCGTCCTGGTGCGACCCTCGTACGTGCTCGGCGGCCGGGCGATGGAGATCGTCTACGACGAGGACGGCCTGCGCCGAGCGATGGCCGAACTCGGTGGGGCCGGGAGCCTCGGGCGCGAGGGCGGGCTGTCCCGTGAGCGTCCCGCCCTGATCGACCGGTTCCTCGAGGATGCCACCGAGGTCGACGTGGACGCGCTGCGCGACCGCACCGGTGAGGTGCTGATCGGCGGGATCATGGAGCACATCGAGGAGGCGGGGGTGCATTCGGGCGACTCGGCGTGCGTGACCCCACCCCCGACCCTGGCGGCCGAGGTCGTCGACGCGATCGAGGCCCACACCCGGTCGCTCGCGGACGCCCTCGAGGTCGTCGGCCTCTGCAACGTGCAGTACGCGGTGAAGGGTGGTGAGGTCTTCGTCATCGAGGCCAATCCGCGCGCGAGCCGCACGGTCCCGTTCGTGAGCAAGGCCACCGGCGTGCCGCTCGCCAAGGCGGCCGCCCGGATCATGCTCGGGGCCACCGTGGCGGAGCTCCGTGAGGAGGGACTGCTCCGCCCGCCCGCCGTCGGAGGACACGTCGCGGTCAAGGAGGCGGTCCTGCCGTTCAGTCGCTTCCCCGACGTCGACTCCGTCCTCGGGCCCGAGATGCGCTCGACGGGCGAGGTCATGGGCATCGACACCTCGTTCGGCCTCGCGTTCGCCAAGAGCCAGGCCGGCGCCGGCGCGGCGCTGCCGACCGGGGGCACCGTGTTCCTCTCGCTGGCCGACCGGGACAAGCACGGGGGGCTGCTGGCCGCCCGGCGGTTCGCCGAGGAGGGTCTCGGTCTGGCGGCCACCGAGGGGACGGCGCGGGCCCTCGAAGCCGACGGCCTGCCGGTCGAGGTCGTCGTCGCCAAGGTGGGGGAGGAGACGGGGGTCGACGCGGTCGAGCTGATCTCGTCGGGGAAGGTCGATCTCGTGGTGAACACCCCCCGGGGGCGGGGCCCCCGAGCCGACGGTTCCCACATCCGCCAGGCGGCGCTCGCCCACGGGGTGCCCTGCCTGACCACGGTGGCCGCCGCGGTGGCCGCCGCCGCGGGGATCGCGGACGCGGCTGGAGCCGAGCCGACGGTCCGGTCGCTCCAGGAGCACCACCGGGACGCCCAGCTCCGCCTCGACGTATGAGCCCTCAGAGCCACCGGAGCCCCCGAAGAGGGTTTCGGCGCCGCCACCGGGGAACGCTTCCCCGTTCCCGACGCCGGAGCGTCCGGATGGCCAGCCGGCTGGGTCCGATCGTCCTGCCGAACCCGGTCGTGGCCGCCTCCGGGACCTTCGGGCACGGCGACGAGCTAGCCGAGCTCACCGACCCGGCCGCCCTCGGGGCGGTGACCGTGAAGTCGCTCTCGCCCGAGCCGTGGGCCGGTAATCCACCGCTGCGGGTGTGCCCGACACCCGCCGGCATGCTCAACGCGGTCGGGCTCCAGAACCCCGGTGTCGCCGTGTGGCGCGACCGTGAGCTACCGACGTTGCGGGCGCGCGGCGCGCGGGTCATCGCGTCGGTTTGGGGCCATCACGTCGACGATTTCGCTGCCGCGGCGGCGGCGCTGGCGGGTGTCCGCGACGAGCTCGTCGCGCTCGAGGTGAATGTCTCCTGTCCGAACCTCGATGACCAGGAGCACATGTTCGCGCACTCCGCGGGCGCGACCGCGGCTGCGACGAGCGCCGTAGTCGCCGAGATCGACCCGCTTCCGGTCTTCACCAAGCTCTCGCCGAACACCCCCGAGCTCGTCGACATCGCTGGCGCAGCGCTGGAGGCCGGTGCGGCGGGCCTGACGCTGGTGAACACGGTGCGCGGCCTCGCGATCGACACCGAGACGCGGCGACCGCGGCTCGGGATCGGGGGCGGCGGGCTCTCCGGACCCGCGATCAAGCCGATCGCGTTGCGCACCGTCTGGGACGTCAGCCGCGCGCTGCCGGGAACAGCCATCATCGGGACCGGGGGTGTCGAAAGCGGTGTCGACGCGGTCGAGATGCTCCTCGCGGGAGCGTCGGCGGTGGGCGTCGGCACCGCGACGTTCCACGACCCGCGTGCCACGACGCGAATCATCGACGAGCTCGAGGACTGGTGCGCACGTCGAGGCGTGCACGCGGTGGCAGAGCTCGTGGGCGCGCTCCGGGAGCCCGCGTGACGTCCGAGGACGTCCGTGCCCGTCTCGCGGTCGCGCTCGACGTCGCCGAGCCAGCTGCCGCGATCGAGCTCGCGCGCCGGCATCGAGCGCACTTCGGCGTGGCCAAGGTCGGCCTCGAGCTCTGGGCCGCCGGGGGTCCCACGGTCCTGGAGCCCCTGCAAAAGTTGGGATTCCGGGTCTTCTGCGACCTGAAGCTGCACGACATCCCGAACCAGGTGGGACGCGCCGCCCGGGTGCTCGGACGTGCGGGCGTCGCCTTCGTGACCATGCACGCGTCGGGAGGCGTCGACATGTTGCGCGCGGGCGTGGAAGGACTGCGCCATGGCGCGAGCGACGCAGGACACGCGGCTCCGACCGCGTTGGGGGTGACGGTGCTCACGAGCGAGCCCGACGCCGACGCGTTCGCGTCGCGGCTCGCGGTCGCGATGAACGGTGGCTGCAACGGCATCGTGTGCTCCGTCGCGGAGGCGCCGGAGGTGAAGCGCGTTCGCGCGGATCTCTTCGTCGTGACGCCGGGGATCCGGCTGACGGGAAGCTCGGCCGACGACCAGGCGCGCACCGGCGACCCGGGCGCGGCGATTCGCGCCGGTGCCGACCTGCTCGTCGTGGGCCGAACGGTGACCGCGGCCGATGATCCGGGCGATGCGGCCGAGGCGGTGGCGCGAGCCGTCGCCTCGGCGCTCGCGGCGCCCTCGTGACGGGTTTGGCTCCGGCCAGTTGCGAGGACACGCCGCATCCCTATACTGGCGGCGTCGTGACGGTGCCGCCGGGGGGCCGGATCACCGAGGGCACAGCCGGAGGTCAGATCGAATGCCGCTTCCTCCGTCGCTCTCTCCCGAAGAGCGTCAAGCCGCGCTCAAGAAGGCCGGCGAGGCGCGAAGGGCGCGCGCCGACGTCAAGGAGAAGCTCAAGGCCGGCTCGTTGTCGATGCGCGAGCTCTTCGCGCTCGGCGACCGCGACGAGATGATCGCCAAGTTGAAGGTCGTCGCCGCGCTCGAGGCGATGCCGGGTGTTGGCAAGGTCCGCGCCCGGCGCATCCTGGAGGACCTCGACATCAGCGAGAGCCGTCGGCTCCGCGGCGTCGGTGCGAAACAGCGCACCGCGTTGCTCGGCCGCTTCGACTCCCGCTGACCGGTCGCGGGAGCCGGTCGCTGGGCGTCCTCCTCGTCATCACCGGCCCGTCGGGTGTCGGCAAGGGGACCGTCGTCCGGCGCCTGCTGGAGCGAGAACCGGAGCTGTGGTTCTCGGTGTCGGCGACGACCCGGGCGCCCCGGCCCGGTGAGGCCGACGGCCGGGACTACGAGTTCCTCTCTCGGTCCGAGTTCGAGCGCCGCCGGGAGGCCGGCGACTTCCTCGAGTGGTTCGAGGTCTACGGCGATCTCAAGGGCACGCCTCGCTCGCCCGTCGAGCAGCGCCTGGCCGCCGGCCGGGACGTGTTGGTCGAGGTGGACGTCCAGGGGGCGCGGGCGGTCCGGGCGTCGTTTCCCGACGCCCTCGTCGTGTTCCTCCGGGCACCCTCGCCCGCCGAGCAGCGGGAGCGCCTCGAACGCCGGGGAGCGGACGACGCGGCATCGATCGAGCGCCGTCTCGCGGCCGCCGCCCGGGAGGAGGCCGCCGCCGCCGCCTTCGACGCCGTGGTCGTCAACGACGACGTGGATCGGGCCGTCCGGGAGATCGCGGGTATCCTGGAACGGCGCCGGGCGGAGCATTCCGACCCGCCGCCCGCCCGTTCGAGCGAACCCCGCCCAGGGGATGAGGGATCTCGATGACCGACCGCCGCGCCTCGCTGATGGAACCCCGCATCGAGGACCTCCTCGATCACGTCGACTGCAAGTTCACCCTGGTCACGCTGGCCGCCCGGCGTGCCCGCGAGATCAACGACTACTACAACCAGCTCGGCGAAGGCCTCGGTCGGATCGTCCCCCCGCAGGTGACCTCCGTCTCGCGCAAGCCCCTGTCGATCGCGCTGGAGGAGATCGAGGCCGAGAAGATCGTGCCTCGGGAGATCACCGACGAGGAGGCCGAGCCGCTCGACGCCGCAGAGGCAGCCGAGGCCGCGCTCGCCACGATCGGCGAGGACGACAGCGCGGGCGACGAGGGCGAGAGCGAGACGCCGAGCGACGAGGCTGGCTGAGCCGGCCCCGCCGGACGAGACTCGGGCGATGTCGGGCGACACGGAGGCGGCGCTCGCGGGCCGCACCGTCGTCCTCGGCGTCTCCGGAGGGATCGCGGCCTACAAGGCAGTCGAGCTCACGCGCCGCATGGTGGATGGCGGCGCCACGGTGCTGCCCGTGCTCACCCGTGATTCCTTGCGCTTCGTCGGTGAGGTCACCTTCAGCGCACTCGCTTCCGAGCCCGCGCGAACGCTGCTCTTCGGTGCGGACAACCCGATCCCACACACCCGACTCGGCCGGCGCGCCGACGTCGTGGTGGTCGCGCCCGCGACCGCGAAGCTGCTGGGCAAGTACGCCTTCGGCATCTCCGACGACCTCCTGACCGCCACCTTGCTCGCCACCCGGGCGCCGGTCGTCGTTGCCCCTGCGATGCACACGGAGATGTGGGAACACCCGGCGGTACAGGAGAACGTCGCCACCCTGCGCCGACGCGGCGTGACCGTCGTCGAGCCGGCCGTGGGGCGTCTGGCGGGCGGCGAGGAGGGGCCCGGGAGGCTCGCCGACCCGGCCGCCATCCTGGCCGCCGTCGGGGAGGTGCTGGCGGGATCGGGCGACCTGGCCGGGCGACGCGTGCTCGTGACGGCGGGCGGGACGCGCGAGCCCCTCGACCCCGTCCGCTTCCTCGGGAACCGCTCCTCGGGGCGCATGGGCCACGCGGTTGCCGGCGCGGCGCGCGCACGAGGCGCAGCCACGGTCCTGGTCACGACCTCGGACCTCGCCGTCGCGCCCGGGGTCGAGGCCGTCCGCGTGGAGACGGCGGAGGAGATGGCCGCGGCCGTTCTCGAACGCTTCAACGACGTGGACGCGGTCGTGATGGCCGCAGCCGTGGCCGACTTCCGCCCCAAGGTCGCCGCCGACGAGAAGCTGAAGAAGGAAGCGGGCGTCCCCGACGTCGTGCTCGAGCCGACGCCCGACATCCTCGCTTCGCTCTCCGAGCGCCGGACCGGGCAGTTCCTCGTGGGCTTCGCCGCCGAGACCGAGCGAGTTGCCGAGCACGCGGCCGCCAAGCTGCGGGCCAAGGGCGTCGACCTCATGGTCGCGAATGACGTCAGCGCCGCCGACGCCGGCTTCGAAGTCGACACGAACCGTGCGATTCTGCTTGACTCGGCGGGCCGGTCGGAGGATCTGCCCCTGCGGTCGAAGACCGCCCTGGCAGGCCTGATCCTCGATCGTGTCGCCGCCGGCCTCAGTGCCGGACGCGGTGGACGGCCGCCCGGTGAGGGGCGGCCTCGTAACCCTCCTGCTACGAGCAGGACGATTGCACCCGACGAAGGGGAAGCTCCGTGAGTCAGGAGTTCGTGTTCACGTCCGAGTCGGTGACCGAGGGTCATCCCGACAAGATGTGCGACCAGATCAGCGACGGCGTACTCGACGCGCTCATCGGCGAGGACCCGATGAGCCGCGTGGCGTGCGAGACGCTCTGCACCACCGGGCTGGTGATCGTCGCGGGCGAGATCAGCACCAACGCGTACGTCGATATCCCGCGCATCGTTCGCGACACGGTGAAGGGCATCGGCTACGACAACGACGAGTACGGCATCGATGGGAACACCTGCGGCGTCATCACCTCCATCGACGAACAGTCGCCCGACATCGCGCAGGGCGTGGACAAGGCCGTCGAGCAACGGGGCGGTGACACCGACCTCTACGCGGAGACCGGTGCCGGCGACCAGGGGATGATGTTCGGCTACGCCTGCGACGAGACCGACGACCTCATGCCGATGCCGATCTGGCTCGCGCACCGCATGGCGCACCGCCTCTCGGAGGTACGCAAGGCGGGCATCCTCCCGTACCTGCGTCCCGACGGGAAGACCCAGGTCTCGGTGCGCTACGAGGACGGCCGCCCACGGCAGCTCGGCACCGTGCTGATCTCGACCCAGCACGATCCCGGCATCGACTACGACACGCTGCTCCAGCCCGACCTGCTCGACCACGTCGTGCGCCCGCTGCTGCCGCCGCAGCTCGACAGCTCGGACTTCGAGTTCATCTGCAACCCCACGGGCGCGTTCGAGCTCGGGGGCCCACACGCCGATTGCGGGTTGACCGGTCGGAAGATCATCGTCGACACCTACGGGGGCACGGCCCGCCACGGGGGCGGCGCGTTCAGCGGCAAGGACCCGACGAAGGTGGACCGGTCGGCGGCCTACGCGGTGCGCCAAGTGGCGAAGGCGGTCGTCGCCGCGGGCCTCGCTCGTCGGGCCGAGATCCAGGTCGCGTACGCGATCGGCCGGGCTCGCCCCGTTTCGGTCATGGTGGAGACGTTCGGTACCTCGGAGGTCGATCCGGAGCGCATGGCCGAGGTGATCCCCGAGATCTTCGACCTGCGGCCGGCCGCGATCATCGACCGGCTCGACCTCAGACGGCCGATCTTCCAGCGGACCGCGGCGTACGGACACTTCGGGCGCCCCGACAAGGAGTTCACCTGGGAGCAGGTCGACGACCACGCCGACGAGCTGCGCCGCGCCCTCGCCTGAGCCGTCGATGCGTTCATGAGCGTCGTATGTGACGCGTCATGAACGCATCACGGGTCTGTCGGGTCGTGCCCGACGTCCCCGCTGTCGATCGGGCCTTCGACTACGTCGTTCCCGACGAGCTGGCTGACCGGGTCGCGGTGGGGACCATCGTGCGCGTGCGCCTGGCAGGGCGCCGGGTCCGGGGCTGGGTGGTCGACGACGACGTGGCGCCCGTCGCCGGCACGCGCCTGTTGCCGATCGACCGCGTCTCCTCGGCGGGCCCGCCACCCGAGGTCGTCGCGCTTACCACGTGGGCTGCCCGGCGCTGGGCGGGACCTCGGGTCGCCTTCCTGCGCGCGGCCTCGCCGCCCAATCGCGTTCGCTCGTGGGTCGGGACCCACGTTCCGGCGGGGCGGGCGCGACTCGCGGTTCCGGCCGACGCGGACGCTCGGGCCGCGGACGCGCTCGCGGAGCAGGCGAGGGGACACGAAGTCGCCGTCGTGCGCTGGCCGCCGGCCCTCGACCGGCGACGCTTGGTGGCGGGCCTGCTCGCCGAGCGGGGCTCCACCCTCGTGATCGCACCCGGGCGGGTCGAGCCACTGACGACGTCGCTGCGAGCCACGGGCGCACCCGTCGCCGCCCTGAGCGGTGAGCTCGACGCGGCAGCACGCACGGCCGCGTGGGACGACGCCCGCCGTCCGGGGGCCGTCGTCGTCGGCGGCCGGGTGGCCGCGTGGGCACCGGTGCCCGAGCTCGGTGCCGCGATCGTGCTCGACGAGGACGACGAGGCGCTCGTGGCCGAGCGCGCGCCGACCTGGCACGCCCGCGACGTCGTCCTCGAACGAGCGCGCCGGACCGGCGCGCGGGCGGTGCTCGTGTCATCCGTGCCGTCGGTCGAGGCCCTGGAGGCCGGCACGCTGCTCGTTCCCGAGCGGGCGGTCGAACGGCGGGGTTGGCCGCCGGTCGAGGTGGTGGACCGTCGGGAGGAGCCGCCGGGCGCGGGTCTGTTCTCGCCCGCGCTCGTCGACGCGCTGCACGCGGTCGTGCAGTCCGGTGGTGGGGTGTGGTGCGTCCTGAACCGGCGTGGGCGAGCCCGCCTCCTTTCCTGTCGGAGCTGTGGCGAGCTGGCCCGCTGCGAGACCTGCGGAGCCGCCGTGCAAGAAACCGAGGGGGAGCTCGCCTGCCCGCGGTGCGGCGCCACCCGCCCGGTCGTGTGCGAGCGCTGCGGCTCCACGGCCTTGCGCCGGCTCCGACCCGGCGTGACCCGTGTCGCCGAGGAGCTCGACGCCCTGCTGCCCCGGACGCGCGTCGGGCTCGTCGATCACGCGACCGAGACGGCTCCCGACGTGCCGGTGATCGTCGGGACCGAAGCGTTGCTGCACCGAGGCGGCTCACCCCCGGGGTTGGTGGCGTTCCTCGACTTCGATGCCGAGCTCCTCGCGCCCCGGTTCCGGGCGGCGGCGCAGGCGTACTGGCTCCTCGTGCGCGCGGCTCGCGCCGTGGGGCTGCGCGGGCGAGGCCGACTCCTGATCCAGACGCGAGTCCCGGGGCACGAGGTGATCGAGGCGGCCCGTCACGCCGATCCGGAACGTGCGGCCCGGGTGGAGGCCGCGAGGCGGCGAAGCCTGCACCTCCCGCCGTTCGGCGCCCTGGCCGAAGTGAGCGGCTCGCCGGCAGCGATGGTCGTCGCGCGCTCGGTTCTGAGCGCCCGGACGGGTGTGGAGATCTCCGGGCCGACGACGGGACCCGGCGAACGGGAGCGGAGCCTGGTACGAGCCGACGATCCCGCCGTGTTGCTGGGCGCGCTGGCCGAGGCGCGCGCCGCGAGCAACACCGCCGATCGTGGTGTCCGCATCGACGTCGATCCGGTGCGGGCCTGACCGGCGGGTACCCTCTTCGATGTGAGCACCCAGGACATCCGCGTCTTCGGGGACCCGGTCCTCAAACAGCGCTCCGCCGAGGTCGAGGAGATCGACGAGTCGCTCGTGCGGCTGTCGCACGCGATGGTCGACACGATGTACGCGGCTCCAGGCACCGGACTGGCCGCTCCGCAGGTGGGCGTCCAGCGCCGCCTCTTCGTCTACGACGTGGGGGAGGGCTCGCACACGGTCGTGAACCCCGAGATCGTCGACACGAGTGGCACGTGGACGTTCGAGGAGGGCTGCCTGTCGGTGCCCGGTCTCTACTTCGAGCTCGAACGGCCCAAGGTGGTCACCCTGCGCGGGATCGATCTCGACGGAGAGGAGATCCTCGTCGAGGGCGACGAGCTCCTCGGCCGGGTGTTCCTGCACGAGATCGACCACCTCGACGGAGTGCTCATCCTCGATCGTCTCGATCGCGATCGCCGCAAGGAGGCCCTACGTGCCCTGCGGGAGCAGACGATCGCGCCCGGGATGGGCGTCGCGGACCGCGCGCACAGCGCGCTCTAGGCGAGAGGGCCGCGTGCGGCTCGTCTACTGCGGATCACCCGTCGTCGCCGTTCCCCCGCTGCGCGCGCTGGTCGACGCCGGCCACGAGGTCGCACTCGTCGTCACCCAGCCCGACAAGCGCCGCCGTCGGCGAGGTGATCCCGAGCCCACGCCGGTGCGGAGCGCGGCCGACGCGCTCGGGTTGCCGGTCGTGACGCCCGACAAGGCGCGGGTGGTGGTCGACGACGTCCGAGCGACCGGGGCGGTGCTGGGCGTCGTCGTGGCCTACGGCAAGCTGCTCCCCCCGGCGTTCCTCGACGCGCTTCCGGGCGGCTTCGTC
Source organism: uncultured Burkholderiales bacterium (assembly GCA_964424125.1). Classification (GTDB taxonomy): domain Bacteria; phylum Actinomycetota; class Acidimicrobiia; order IMCC26256; family JAOSJL01; genus CAYRHS01. The sequence continues at coordinate 6,752 of CAYRHS010000059.1, read as the reverse complement.
AACGTGCACTTCTCGCTCCTCCCGCGCTGGCGGGGGGCGGCGCCGGTCGAGCGGGCCATCCTCGCCGGCGACGAGGAGACGGGCGTGTCGCTCATGCGCATCGGTGAAGGGCTCGACGACGGACCCGTCCACGCGATGCGTCGGACACCCATCGGCGCGGACGAGACGGCGGGGGAGGTGATCGATCGCCTGACCGAGCTCTCGTGCTCGCTGCTCGTCGCAGAGCTCCCCCACGTCCTCGACCGCGAGCCGACGCCCCAGACGGGCGAAGCGACCTACGCGGACAAGATCACGACCGAGGAGTTCCGTCTCCGGTGGGCCGAGCCCGCGCGAGCCCTGCATCGCTTGATCCGGGCCGGCAACCCACGGCCGGGAGCCTGGACCGAGCACGCGGGTCAACGCCTGAAGGTGTGGCGGGCGCGCCTCGAGCCCGGTTCGGACCGACCGACCCGGGATCGGCCCCCGGGGACGGTGGGAAGCGGCGCCCGGGTCCAGACGGGGGAGGGGACCCTCTCGCTCGTGGAGGTGCAGCCCGCCGGCAAACGCGTGATGTCGGGGCGGGCGTGGCTCGCCGGGCACGACCGTCCGTCGCTGCGGCTCGACGGCTCTTGAGCGCGGCAGGACCGACGTCGCGCGCCGTCGCGCTGCGCGCGTTGCTCGCGGTGGAGGACGGAGGTTGGGCGCACGTCGTCACGCCTCGCATGCTTCGCGCGAGCGACCTCGCCCCGCGGGACCGGGCGTTCGTGACCGAGCTGGTCGCGGGCACGTTGCGTTGGCGGCGGCTGCTCGACCACCGGCTCGCGGAACTGAGCACCCGGCCCCTGGACCGTCTCGATCCACCCGTGCGGGCGGCGCTGCGTCTGGGGGCCTACCAGCTCCGCGTCGGGGTCGCCGCACACGCCGCGGTCGGTGCGACCGTCGCGGCACTGCCGCGTCGCTCGAGTCGAGCTCGCGGCTACGTGAACGCCGTGCTCCGCCGACTGGCCGCGCTCGGTACGGAATGGCCGCTTCCGACGGGTGACGACGCGACCTCGGTCGGGATCCGGACGTCGCACCCCGACTGGATCGTCGCCACGTTCCGCGAAGAGCTCGGCGCCGAGGCGGCCGACGCGCTGCTCGCGCTCGACAACACGCCGCCGTGGGTGACCCTGCGGCCGAATCCCCGCACGGATACGGCCGGACTGCGCGCCGAGCTGGAGGCCCTCGGCGCGCACGTGGAGCCGGGTGCGTTAATGGAGCGGTCCCTGCGCGTCCGGGGCATCGGTGACCCGGCCGCGCTCGCCGCAGTGTCCGAAGGCCGAGCGACGCCGCAGGACGAGGCCAGCCAGGCGGTGGCCGACCTCGTGGGGGCGACGGGCGCGGCGCGCGTGCTGGACGTCGCGGCGGCGCCGGGAGGGAAGGCCACCGCGATCGCGGAACGCCTCGACGACCGAGGTGCGGTCGTCGCCGCCGATCTCGCACCCGGGCGGCTGAGCCTCGTGCGGGCCGCAGCCCGGCGCCTCGAGTTGGCGGACGTCCCAGCCGTCGTGGCCGACGGGCGCGCGTGTCCCGTTCGACCGGGGTCCTTGGACCACGTCCTTGTGGACGCACCGTGTTCGGGGCTCGGCGTCCTCCGCCGACGCGCCGACGCCCGGTGGCACACCGGCCGAGACGACGTTCCCCGTCTCGTTGCGCTCCAGCAGGCGATGCTCGACGAAGCCGCCGACGCGGTCCGCGAGGGGGGCGTGCTCGTCTACGCGGTGTGCACCCTGACAGCGGCCGAGACCGTGGAGGTCGACGCCTGGCTACAGCGCGCCCGCCCCGATCTCGTGGCCGTCGACCCGCCGCCGTTCCCGTGGCGGCCCCACGGTCGCGGGGCGCTCCTCGTGCCCACGGCCCGTGACACCGACGGGATGTTCGTGGCGCGCTACCGACGAGAGGCGTCGTGAACGGCAGGTACGCTGGCCCCGTGAAGGTCGCTCCCTCGATCCTCTCGGCCGACTTCGCCGCCCTGGCCGACGACGTCGCCAAGGTCGCGCCCTACGCCGACCTGCTCCACGTCGACGTGATGGACGGGCATTTCGTGCCCAACCTCACGATCGGCCCACCGGTCGTGAAAGCGCTGCGCCGCCACACCGACCTCTTCCTCAACT
>CAYRHS010000059.1:0-4610 GCA_964424125.1 uncultured Burkholderiales bacterium | reverse complement strand
ACCTCATGGTCGACAACCCCCGCGACCTCCTCGGCGACTTCGCCGACGCGGGCGCCGACGGATGTGACATCCACATCGAGCTGGGCGACCCTCGTCCGGCCTTCTCCGAGATGCGCGATCTCGGGCTACGGGTCGGACTCACCCTCAACCCGGAGACCCCGCTGGACGATGTCCTCCCGTACCTGGAGGAGATCGACGTCTTGCTGTTCATGAGCGTGCATCCGGGGTTCGGCGGCCAGGCCTTCATCCCCGAGGTGCTCGACAAGGTCCGGTCGGCTCGCAAGCTCGTCGACGAGGGCGACCTGCCGGTCGAGCTCGCGATCGACGGAGGCATCCACGACAGAACCGCACCCCAGGCGGCGGCAGCCGGGATCGACGTGCTGGTCGCGGGGAGCGCGATCTTCGGTGCCGACGACCCGGCCGAGGCCACCCGCCGCCTCAGGGAGGACGCGTGGCCGAAGTCGTCCTGATCGCCGATGACGATCCGGACGTCGCCCGCGCGGTCGAGATCAACCTCTCGCTCGAGGGCTACGAGGTCCACCTCGCGGCCGACGGCGACGAGGCGCTCGAGGAGGCGTTCAAGCTCAAACCGGATCTTGTCGTGCTCGACGTCGTCATGCCGGGCAAGGACGGCCTCGAGGTCTGTCAGGCGCTGCGCGCCGATCCGAGAACCGCCAATGTTCCCGTCGTCCTGCTCACTGCCAAGAGCCAGGCCGCGGACAAGGTCGCGGGCTTCGGTGCAGGCGCCGACGACTACGTGGTGAAGCCGTTCGAGCCCCAGGAGCTCGTCGCTCGGGTCTCGGGCGTGTTGCGCCGATCCACCCAGATGCGCGACCTCTCACCGCTGACTCGTCTCCCCGGGAACTTCCGGATCGCGGCCGAGCTGGAGGACCTCGTCAAACAGCCGGAGCAGAAGTTCGCCGTACTCTACGCGGACCTGAACGACTTCAAGTCGTACAACGACCACTACGGCTTCCTTCGCGGCGATGAGGTGATCAAGTTCACGGCGCGCGTCATCACCGAGGCGCTCGCGGCGCATCCGAGCGGTTTGGAGTTCGCGGGCCATGTCGGGGGTGACGACTTCGTCGTCATCACCCGGCCGGAACAGGCAGAGGCGGTGGCGCGCGACGTCATCGAACGGTTCGACGCCGGTATCCGGAAGCTCTACGACCCGAAGGACGCGGCGCTCGGCCACGTCGAGGTGGACAATCGGCACGGACAGGCGATCGCTCATCCGGTGATCGGGATCGCGATCGGCATCGTCACGAACGAACGGCGCACGCTCGGGACGCAATGGGAGGCGTCGGCCGTCGCCACCGAGATGAAGTCCCATGCCAAGCGGCACGAAGGCTCCGCGTACGAGATCGACCGCCGTCGGGCCTGACGTGGCGGACGTCCCGGCCAAGGTCCTGACCGTCTCGGACGGTGTCGTCGCCGGCACCCGGGAGGATCGGTCGGGCGACGCGCTGGAGGCCCGGCTCGCGGCGGCCGACCTGCGCGTCGTCGAGCGGAGGGTCGTCGCCGACGGCGTCGATCCGGTCGCGGGAGCGTTGCGTGGGATGACCGACAGCTTCGCCGGCCTGGTGCTCACGACCGGGGGAACCGGCTTCGGTCCCCGGGACCTGACACCCGAGGCCACCCGGTCCGTCCTCGAGCGGGAGGCGCCCGGACTGGCCGAGGCCATGCGCGCCGCGAGCAACCGCGACGGGCCCTACGGCATGCTGAGCCGCGGCGTCTGCGGCGCCGTGGGGGCGTGTCTTGTCTGCAACCTGCCGGGATCGGCGTCGGGCGCGGTCGAGTGTCTCGAGGAGGTGCTCCCGGCGCTCCCGCACGCCCTCGCGCTCCTGCGGGGCGAGCAACCCCATTGAGGACCTGGGACCCCCGCCCGCGCAGAATTAGAACGTGTTACAATTTTGGGCGCGGGAGGTGCCGTGAGGGGTGAGACCAGCGTCGGCGAGGTCAGCCAGTCCGAGGCCCGGGCGCTGGAGCGAGCCACGGAGCTTGGCGAGACCGCCCGCCTGCTGGCGCCGCCGAACCCCTGGGTGGGCTGTGTGCTCCTCCGTGACGACTCGGTGGTGGCCGAGGGAGTCACCGGCCGGCCGGGGGAGGCCCACGCCGAGGTCGAAGCCCTACGAGCAGCGGGAGACCAGGCCCGCGGGGCGACCGCGGTGGTCACGCTCGAACCCTGTGCGCACACGGGGCGCACACCGCCGTGCGTGGGCGCGCTCGTGGAGGCGGGCGTGGCGCGTGTCGTCGTCGGGCTCTCCGACCCCGACCCCCTCGTCGCCGGACGGGGACTCGACGAGCTCGCCGGCGCAGGCGTCGACGTGGTCCGCGCGCCGCATACGCTCGTGGGACCGATCGAGCGATCGCTGGCCCCATACCTCCACCATCGCCGTACCGGGCGGCCCTTCGTCGTGGCCAAGATCGCCGCGAGCCTCGATGGTCGGATCGCTCCGGGTGCCGGGTCGCCGACGTGGGTCAGCGGGCCCATGGCCCGGGCCGACGGGCACCGGTTGCGGGCGGCCTCGCAGGCCGTGATGGTGGGTGCCGGGACGGCGTTGGCGGACCGCCCGCGCCTGACGGTCCGAGACGCGCCCGCGCCGGAGCCGCCGCCCGTCCGGGTGCTCGTCGACGCACGCGGGCGCGTCCCCGCAGACGGCGACCTCTTCGAAGTCGAGGAGGCGCCGACTCTCGTGATCACGACGGAGGACGCGGCGCCGGGCGCGCTCGACGCGTGGCGTGCCGCGGGCGCGAAGGTCGCGGTCGTCCCGTCGAGCGGCGCCGGCGTCGACCTCCGTGCCGCGCTCGAGCGACTCGGTGGTGAAGGCGTTGTCCAGCTGCTCGTCGAGGGCGGACCGACCCTGCTCGAGTCGCTGCTCGGAGCGACTCTGGTTGATCGGCTGGTCGTCTACCTCGCGCCCCGCTTCCTGGGAACCGACGCGCCACCGGCGTTCCCGCCGCGCGCGCTCGACGTCGACCGTGACTGGCGGGTCGGGGCGGCGCAGGGCCTCGGCGACGACGTGCGGATCGAGTTCGAACGGGCTTCGTGATGTTCACGGGAATCATCGAAGAGCTCGGGACCCTCGTCGCGCTGGACCACCGCGACGAGGGCGCCCGACTCCGCTTCGAGGCTCCGGAGACTGCGTCGACGCTCGGTCCCGGGGCATCGGTGGCGGTGAACGGTTGTTGCCTCTCCGCCACTGGCGTGGATGACGGCTGGTGGGAGGCGCACGCGGTTCCCGAGACGCTCGCCCGCACGACGCTGGGCGAGCTCGCGGTGGGTGATCGCGTGAACCTCGAACGTCCCGCGCAAGCGGGTTCGTCGCTGGACGGCCACGTCGTGCAGGGGCATGTCGACGGGGTGGGCCGGGTCACGCGGCGCGTGCTCGAGGCCGACGAGTCACTGCGCCTCGGCGTCGAGATCCCTGCCCGGCTCGGCGCGTACACCGTCGAGAAGGGCTCGATCGCGCTGGACGGCGTGAGCCTCACGCTCACCTCGGTGACACCTCCGAGCGTCGAACCCGTGGTCGTGGGAGTGGCGATCATCCCCCATACAGCCTCGGTGACCACGCTCGGCTGGCGCTCGGAGGGTGACGCGGTGAACGTGGAAGTGGATGTGCTCGCAAAGTATGTGGAACGACTACTCGCGACGCGTGAGAGGATCTGACATGGCCTTTCGGCCCATCGAGGAAGCGATCGACGCCGTCGCCCGGGGCGAGATGGTCGTCGTGGTCGACGACGCCGATCGTGAGAACGAGGGTGACCTGATCATGGCGGCCGAGATGGTCACGCCCGAGGCGCTCGGGTTCATGGTCCGTCACACGAGCGGCGTGATCTGCGCGCCGATCGAGGGGAGCCGACTCGACGAGCTCCAGCTTCCCCAGATGGTGGCCGACAACACCGAAGGCCACAGGACCGCGTTCACCGTCTCGGTCGACGCCAAGGGCGGGACGACGACCGGGATCTCGGCTGCCGATCGCTGTACGACGATCCGCGCGCTGATCGACCACGCCACCGGCGCCGACGACCTGGCCCGGCCCGGCCACATCTTCCCGTTGCGATACCGGGAGGGCGGTGTGCTGAAGCGCGCCGGCCACACCGAGGCCGCGGTCGACCTCGCTCGTCTGGCGGGCCTGACACCCGCCGGTGTCCTCGCCGAGATCGTGAACGACAACGGCACCATGGCTCGGCTCCCCGACCTGGATCGATTCGCGTCGCGCCACGGGCTCGTGCTCGTGTCGATCGCCGACCTGATCCGCCACCGGCGCCAGCGCGAGAAGCTCGTGCGCCGAGTCTCCGAAGCGCGGATCCCCACCCGCCATGGCGATTTCACCGCCTACGTGTTCGAGTCGCTCCTCGACGGTGCAGAGCACCTGGCGTTCGTGCGCGGCGACGTGGCCGGACAACCCGAGGTCCTCGTGCGCGTCCACTCCGAGTGCCTCACCGGCGACGTCTTCGGCTCGATGCGCTGCGACTGCGGTTTCCAGCTCGAGCTCGCGCTCGCTCGCATCGCGGCCGAGGGCCAGGGCGTCCTCGTCTACCTGCGGGGGCACGAGGGGCGGGGGATCGGCCTCGGTCACAAGCTTCGCGCCTACCGCCTCCAGGAC
>CAYRHS010000058.1:0-17590 GCA_964424125.1 uncultured Burkholderiales bacterium | reverse complement strand
CCGACCGCCGCGCCCAGCGCCGCCGTTGCCAGAATCGAGCCGCAGTAGGATTCGTACAGATCCGCGCCCATCCCGGCGACATCGCCCACGTTGTCGCCCACGTTGTCGGCGATCGTGGCGGGGTTGCGAGGATCGTCCTCGGGGATACCGGCCTCGACCTTGCCGACGAGGTCGGCACCGACGTCAGCCGCCTTCGTGAAGATCCCGCCGCCCACACGGGAGAACAGGGCGATGGAGCTCGCACCGAGCCCGAACGCGGTGACGACCTGGAACGCGTTGTCGACCTCCAACCACTTGACGTAAAGGAGATAGGAGAACGCGAGACCGAGCAGGCTCAGCCCGGCGACGCTGAAACCCATGACGGCTCCGCCCCGGAACGCGAGCGGCAGCGCCTTCTGTGGACCGGTGCGCGCGGCGTTGGTCGTCCGTGCGTTCGCCAACGTGGCGACGGTCATGCCGATGAAGCCCGCGAGCCCCGAGAGCACCGCACCGGAGACGTACGCGATCGCACCCCACGGACGCCCGTAGTCGAGGAAAGCGAAGATGAGGGCTCCCATGATCACGACGAAGCCCGCGACCCACGTGTACTCGCGTCGGAGGAACGCGCGCGCGCCTTCCTGGATCGCGACCATGAGCTCTTGCATGCGCTCGGTGCCCGGATCGGCCTTCTTCACGACATTGAAGAAGTAGAGGGCCAAGAGCAGACCGCAGACCGCGGCAGCACCGGCGATGTAAGGAACGGCGTCCACGTTCAGTCTCCCGTTCTCGACGTCTGGTTCTGGACGAACACCTGGTTGGCGACCGTGCGCCCGAGCGTGCGCTCCCGCCCTTCGACCCGCACCACGAGCGGACCGTCGAACGGGTGCTTCTCACGAACCTCGACCTCGGTCCCGGGCCGCAGCCCGAGCGTGTCGAGGAACTCCGCGACCGCGGGGTCGGTCGAGCCCGGCACCGCGACGACGGCCCGATCTCCCGGCTCCAGGTCGTAGAGCGGAGGCATCGCCGGCAGCTCGACGACCTCGGGCGCGGGGATCGGGAAGCCGTGCGGGCAGGAAGCGGGCCGGTCGAGCGCGACGTAGATGCGGTCCTCCACCTCCTGGGGGAGCTCGTGCTCGAACGCGGTCGCCAGGCGGTCGGCCTCGTTCCACGCGTAGCCGAGCATGTCGGCGAGGAACCGCTCGACGATACGGTGCCGGCGGATGGTGGCGATCGCCTCGCGCCGACCGTCGTCGCTCAGCTCCACACCCTTGTAGGGCTCGTGGTGCACGAGACCTGCCTCGGCCAGGCGCTTCACGGTGGCCGAGGCGGTGCCCGGGCTCACACCGAGCCGGTCGGCGAGGTCACCCGTGTGCGCTTCGGAGCCGCCGATCGTGAGCCGGTAGATCGATTTCAACGTCTCGCGTTCCGGTTTCGAGAGCTTGTTTTCCACAGCTTCCCGACTTGCGATCCACAGGTTCGAACTCGGAGAATCTAGTTTTCGGCATTTCGAAATGCAACACGGGCCCCATGAGCATCCACCCGCCCCAGCAGCAACAGTGCGATTCTGACGGCACCATGAGGCTCGGAGGAGCCGGGCTCCGCCGCCGATTGCTGGCGCTGGCCCTCGCGGGTGTCGTCGTGGTCGCAGGCTGCTCGAGCGGCGGTGGCGGGAGCGACGAACGCGAGGCCCAGCCGGAAGCGACCCAGCCCGTGACGGCCGACGTCGGCTTCTCGGTCGGCTCCGTGAACGTGGAGAGCGCCGGTCCCCCGACCGAGCTGCCGGCCCCGGTGGTGGAACAGATCACCGCGCTCGTCGACACCTACGTGCAGCGCGCCACCGTCGACCCGCTCACGGGCAAGGACGCCGACGCGGTGTCCGAGCTCTTCACGCCGTTCGCGGCAGCCACGCTCGAGGGCCCCGACCGGGCGTCCCTGGTCGACGAGGGCATCGGACCGGCCACGAAGGACATCGCAGCCAAGACCGCGACGGTGAACCTCGACGGCCTCGCCGATCGAGCGGGCAACGTCGTGCTGGTCGCGGCGACGCTCGCCCTCGACATCGAGACCGCCACCGACGCGGGCCCGCTGCGGATCGCCCGGCTCGGTGAGCTCGTCCTGGTGCCGGAAGGCTTCGACTGGAAGATCGGCAGCTACGACCTGGCCGTGGAGCGAGACACTCCCGCGGACCCGAGTGCCGACGACAGCGCCGAGGTGTCGCGGTGAGCACCACCCGTGTGCACAAACGCCGTTGGCTGCGCAGGACGATGACCATCGTGACCGCGGTGCCCGCCACGCTGGTCGCGGCGCTGGTCCTCGTCGTCACCTTGTGGTCCCTCGGTATCCACGTGCCCTTCGCGTCCGGCACCACGTACCTGAAGATCGAGAAGGTGGCCGAGGCCCACTACACGCCCGTCCCCGGTGAGCCCGTGTTCCTGCTCGCGATCGGCTCGGATGCCCGGCCCGGAGCGGGCGGCGGCCTCGGCGATGCCATCCATCTCGTCGGCGTGAACCCCGCCGCCGGTCAGGCGACGATCTTGAACATCCCCCGGGACACCTACGTCCCGATTCCCGGTCACGGCACCCAGAAGATCAACAACGCCTTCTCTCTCGGCGGTCCACGCCTGTTGGCGGACACCGTCGGCCAGCTCGTGGGCGTGCACATCCAGTACGCCATCTCGACCGACTTCGAGGGACTGACGGCCATGGTCGACGAGCTCGGCGGTGTCGACGTGGACATCCCCGAGCCCCACGACGACGACGCCTCGGGTGCGCACTTCGCGGCGGGGCCGAACCACCTGAACGGAGCCGAGGCGCTCGCGTTCTCACGCAACCGGAAAGGGTTCACGGACGGCGACTTCACCCGCACCGAGAACCAGGGACTCCTCATCATCTCGGCGCTGCGCCAGCTCCAGGTCCAGCACACCGATGCTGTCGGAACGGTGAAGGCGCTGGCCATCCTCGGACGCCACACGCAGCTCGACGGAATCGGCCTCGGCGAGCTCTACAACCTGGCGCGGCTGGGCCTCGCCGTGCCCGCTGACGCGGTCCGCAACGTCACCATGCCCGGAACCGCCGGGACCGTCGGCGGCGCGTCGGTCGTGCACCCGTCCGGTGCCGACTCGCTCTTCGCCGACATGGCCGACGACGCGGTGCTCCAGAGCCACTGACGCTTCGGCCGAGTGGGGGCGGGGCACCGCCCCCTCCTCCGGCCCTGCGGGAGTGCGTCGGCGGCGGCACCCCGGCCCCTACCCTCCTTGCGATGTCCGAACAACCCTCCGCGACGGCTGAGCTTCGGGACGCGGTCGATCTGCTCGAAGCACTTCCGAAGGATCGGCTGGTGCACGTCGAGCAGCTGCCGGCACGGGCGGCGAGGTTCGGGGAAACGGCTTCACCGCTGTCGGAGGATGTGGCGGCGCGGCTGCGGACCCGGGGGATCGAGCAGCTCTGGGCACACCAGGCAGAGGCGATCGACCTGCTCCGCGACGGCGAGGACGTGGTCGTCGCCACCGGCACGGCTTCCGGGAAGTCGCTCTGTTACCAGGTGCCGATCCTCGAGTCCGTGCTCTCGGGCAGCCGCGACACCGCGCTGCTCCTCTTCCCGACGAAGGCGTTGGGCCGCGATCAGCTCCGGTCGATTCGGAGCTGGCTCGTGTCGGGCCTCCGGGCGGTCGCGTACGACGGGGACACGCCCGAGGACGATCGGGCGTGGGCGCGACGGCACGCCAACGTGGTGTTCACGAACCCCGACATGCTCCACGTGGGGATCCTCCCCGCCCACGAGCGCTGGCGCGACTTTCTCGCCCGGCTGCGGTGGGTCGTCGTCGACGAGTTGCACGTGTTGCGCGGGATCTTCGGCAGTCACGTTGCACACGTCCTCCGGCGGCTCCGGCGGCTCTGCGATCACTACGGATCGTCGCCGACCTTCTGCTTCTCCAGCGCGACGATCGGCAACCCGACCGAGCTCGCCTCGGAGCTGAGCGGGCAACGGGTTCGAGGGGTCACGGACAATGCCGCACCCCGATCGGCTCGGGCCTTCGGATGCTGGCAACGACCGTTTCTCGATGAGACCGCTACCGCCAGGGTCTCCGCCAACCGGGAGACCGCCGACCTGCTCGCCGAGTTCGTGGCCGCGGGCTTCCAGACGCTCGCGTTCACGCGGAGCCGGCGCGGTGCCGAGGTCGTCGCGCGCCTCGCCCGCGAGCGTCTCCAGGAGCGCGCGCCCGCCCTCGCGGAGTGCGTCGCCGCGTACCGGGCCGGGTACCTACCCGCCGAGCGCCGGGAGCTCGAAGCCCGGCTCACCTCGGGCGCCTTGCGCGGGATCGCCGCCACGACCGCCTTGGAGCTCGGCATCGACGTCGGAGGCCTCGACGCCGTGATCGTGAACGGCTTTCCCGGAACGCTCGCGTCGCTGTGGCAGCAGGCCGGACGCGCGGGACGCGGTCACCGCCGGGCGGCGGCCACTCTCGTGGCCGGCGACGACCAACTCGACCAGTGGTACGTGAGGCACCCGAACGAGCTCTTCACCCGTGCGCCCGAGGCCGCGGTCGTCAACACCGACAACCCGTTCGTGCTCCACGACCAGCTCCGCTGTGCCGTACACGAGCTCCCGCTGACACCGGACGACGAATCCTTCTTCGGGCCCGGGCTCGACGACGCGGTCCTCGAGCTGGTCCGGGCCGACGAGCTCCGCCCCCGGGGACGACGCCTGTTTTGGGCAGGGGGCAGCGCGCCCGCGGCGCGGGTGGGGCTGCGCTCGGGCGGGACCGTGGAATACGAGCTCTTCGACCAGGACGAGGAGCTCGTCGGCACCGTCGACGGCGGACGCGTGTTCCGGGTCGCGCATCCGGGCGCGATCTACCTCCACCAGGGACGCCAGTTCCGGGTCCGACGTCTCGACCTGCAACACCACGTTGCCGAGCTGGAACCGGCCGACGAGTGCGACGAGTACACGCAGGCACGGATCGAGACGGAGATCGAGGTTCGCCACCTCGAACGTGAACATCCGGTCGGGGCGGCCGATCTGCACCTCGGGACGGTCGACGTGACGAACACACCGATCGCCTACCAGCGCCGACGGGCTTCGACACGTGAGCTCCTCGGGATCGAGCCCCTCGAGCTCCCGCCGACGCGCCTTTCGACCCGAGCTGTCTGGTACACGATGTCGCGCGGGCGCCTCGTCGCTGGCGGCCTCGAGCCCGCACGACTGCTCGGCACGGTGCACGCCGCGGAGCACGCGCTGATCGGCATGCTCCCCCGGTTCGCGATCTGCGACCGCTGGGACGTGGGGGGCGTGTCGATGGCGGAGCACCCCGCGACCAGCACCCCCGCCGTGTTCGTCTACGACGGCTACGACGGTGGGGCCGGCATCGCCGAGCTCGCCTACGAGGCGGCTGAACGTCATGTGCGCGAGACCCTGGCGCTCGTGCAGGCGTGCCCCTGCACCGACGGGTGCCCGTCGTGCGTGCACTCGCCCAAGTGCGGGAACTGGAACGAACATCTCGACAAGGCCGGAGCGGTCGCATTCCTGGACGCTGCGGCCGGCTGATCGCCCCGTCGGTACGATCGGGGTCATGGACGTGACGACCTTTCTCATCGCCGACCACGCCGAGGCCGTGAAGGGCAAGCTCTACATCACCGGGGGCGGCTGGGACGTCCTGAGCTTCGACCACCTGCCTGCGCGCCGGGCCCATCTCTCGCTGGCCGCGATCCTGCGGGTTCCCTGGGACGAGACGAACCGGGACCACACGATGACGATCGACCTCGTCGACGCCGACAACCACAGCCTGCTGCCGAAGGGGCCCATCTCGGGATCGTTCGCGGCGGGTCGCCCGGCTCACGCTCGGATCGGCGACGACCAACCGGGTGTGTTCGTCATGAACTTCGACAACGTCGAGTTCCAGGCCGCGGGGAATTACCGGTTCCTGCTCACCGTCGACGAGGACCCCCTCGCCGACGCTCGCTTCAAGGTCGTGGCGCGCCGTCCCACGACTGAGACCGCTTGAGAGCACGCAACGGTCTAGAAGTGTGAGCCGCCGTCCACGTTGACGAGCGCGCCGTTCACATAGCTCGCACGGTCGGAGGCGAGGAAGGCGACGACGTCGCCGATCTCCCCGGGTGTGCCCAGCCGGTCGGCCCACGTGACACCGTGATACTTGTCGTTCACGGCGTCGAAGACCTGCTGTTCGTCCCACCCGCGTTCGTGCTTGCGCTGATCGAGGCGTCGCATGACGCCCTCGGATCCGATGAGGCCCGGCATGACGGCGTTGGCACGGATGCCGTCGCGCGCGAACTCACGCGCGAGATTCTTCGTCAGGTGTGCGAGCGCGGCCTTCTGCGACGAGTAGTGGGCGAGCATCGGGAGGTAGTGCCGCGCCGACATGGCCGAGATGTTCACGATGCTTCCGCCACCCTGCTCGCGCATGGCCGGGATCGTGGCCCGGCACGTCCGCACGGCGGCCATGAGCACCGACTGGTAGGCGCGGTTCCAGTACGAGTCGTCCTCGGCAAGGAAGCCTTCGTGTACGGGCTCACAGAGGCCCACGGTGTTCGCGAGCACGTCGATGCGCCCGAAGCGACCGAGCACGGTCGCCACGACGTCGCGGACCGATGCCTCCTCGATGAGGTCAGCGACGAGCGGCACGGTCTCGGAGGCGCCGCGCTCTTCGGTCTCGGCGGCGGTCTTCTCGAGGGTCTCCCGGGTACGAGCCACGAGCACGACCCGAGCGCCTTCGGCTGCGAGCGAGAGCGCCGCCCCGCGGCCCATGCCTTCGCTCGCGCCGCACACGAGCGCCACCCGGTCGTGCAAGCCAAGATCCATCTTCCTCCCCGGAACGTAGCGTCGATCGTGGCCTCGTCAGATTGAAGCCGAAGCGGCAGGGTGCGCTCAACCGGACGTCGGAGACGGCCCGTTCCGTCCGGGCGCGAGTCGCGATCCGCCCCTCACTCAGCGCACGACGGTTGCCTCGTCCTCTATCTCGGCGCGAGCACGCGCCTCGAGTACGGTCCCCGGACCCGCGTCGAGGTGCACCACCACGGTTACCGGCGAATCGTCGCAGTCGCACGCGGCCAGCTCCGCGCCGTTCGCAGCGGCAGCACGGGTCGCAGCCAGGCGTGCGTTGTTCGGTCCGCCGCCGAGTACGAGCTCGTCGGCGGCAGCGAGCGCGGCGGCATCCGCCGCCAGCTCGGCACGGGCGTCACCCACGACCTCGACGCCGAGGCGGCCCAGCGCGACCGCGAGCGCCAAGCCGAACGCGACGACGAACATGGAGAGGATCAGCGCGCTGCCTTGATCGTCAACCGGTTTGGCCCGGTGGCGGAATCGCCTCACCGCTCGACGCGCATCACCGCGCGCGCGGACAGCTCGGGGTCGGGAAGGAGCGGTCCGACCAGGGGCACGTTCGTCACCGACCGGTACCGGACCTCGACCGTGAGCGTTTCGCCCACTTCGGAGGGACGCCGGAGCTCGACATCGGCCTCGCCCAGCGTGCGCCGGGCCGCGACCGCGGCCGCGTCCGGGTCACGGTCGACGCTGGCCGCCCGCGCTGCTTCGCGCGCCGCGTGGACGACGGCGACCTGGTCGCGCACGACGAGCGCCACCTGCAGCACGACCATCACGGTCAGCAACACGAGAGGCAGCACGAGCGCGAACTCGACCGTGGCCTGGCCCCGGCCGTCGCGCGAGCGAACGACGCGACGGACCAGGGCAGGCCAACAGGTGTGCACGACGGCTACTTGGCCAGTTTCTTGACCTGATCCAGGACGATCTTGAACAGGTCGCCGATGGCATCGGTCTTCGTAGCCCACGTGAGCAGCAGCGCGCCGAGCGCGGCCGCGCCCACGATCACGAGCGCGTACTCGGCAGTCGTCTGGCCGATCTCGTCGACCACTCGGCTCTTCCAGCGGTACAAGGTCGCGAGAACGCTACGGAACATGGTCTTCCTCCCGATCCGGTGACTGAAGCGCGGGGAAGCGCGGCCCTCACGTGCGGGCGAGGCCGGCGAGCAGCGCGGGGACCACGGTGAGGAGCCCGAACGCCGGCAGGACGAGGAACACGAGGGGGAACAGCAATCGCACCGGGAGCGCGCGAGCCCGCGCCTCCGCTCGACGCCGCGTGTCGGTCCGGGCCTCGGCCGCGAGACGGGCCAGGGCCGGACCGACGGGTGCGCCGAGCCGGTCCGAGGCGACGAGGATCTCGGCCAGTGCCGACAGCGGCGGGTACTCCGCGCCGAGCTCATCCATCCCGTCGGCGAACGGCGCGCCGATCCGGCAGGAGCGCTCCACGCGCGCGAGGAGTGCGGCGACCGCGGCCGGGGCCCATTCCGCGGCGACGCAGACCGCCAGATACGGGGTGGCGCCGGCGCCGATCCCCACCCCGACGAGGTCGACCGCGACCGGAACCGCGCGTCGCAGCTCGGCGTTGCGTCGCCGCCGTTCTCGGACGTCCCGGACACTCCGCGCGACTCGACCGACGGCGCCCGTGCGCGTCGCCACAGCCGCGCGCACGACGACCGTCGCGCGGTGGAACCCTCCCGGAGCGACGCCGGCCGAGGGTGCACGTCGCGGCCCGAGGCAACGAGCCCGTCCGCGTACAGATCGGCGGCGCGTGGCAACAGCGATCGGCGTCGAGACGATGGCTCCCCAACCCGCCGCGAGGACCCAGGGCAGCGCGGCCTCCAGGATCACGGCTCGACCCGCACGATGCGGCGCATCCACAACCCGGCGGCAGCCTCGAGCGCCAGCCCGACGACGAGACACACCTGGCCGATCGGCGTGGTCGTGAGCACGAGGAGGGCACGGCGATCGAGCACCCCCGAGAGGAGGAGATAGCCGAGCGGTGCCGCGCCGACGACAAGGGCGGAGAGGCGAGCCTGGGTCCCGAGCGATCGGGCTTCGCCAAGCACCGCCAACCGATCTCGCTGCGAGGCCGCGAGCCCTTCGACGGCGTCCGCCGCCCGACCGCCTGCCGTCGCGGCGACGGCCAGCGCGCCCGCCGCCGCGCGCACCCCGGGCAAATCGGTCTCCCGCAGCCAGGCGCGCAGACCTCCTTCGAGCCCGACGCCGAGCGATGCTCGTGCACGCACCCGCGCGAGGTCGCCGGCCAGGGGACCAGCTCCGGTCGCGAGCGCGTCGACGGCGCTCGCGACCGTTCCCCCACCCCGGAGCTCGGCCGCGACGCGCTCGAGCGCCGCCGGGAGGGCGGCCTCGGTGCGCCGCGTACGACGATGGCGGGCCAGAAAGAGACCGACGGGCCCGGCGGCCGCGACACCCGGGCCGGCCAGGAACGCGAGCGGCGGTGCGAGCGCGAAGCCCACCGCCGACGCGGCCACTGCAGCAGCAGCACCGACCTCGACCGCGGCCTCGGGCGCCAGCGCCAGGTCGGCCTCGCGCAGCGCAGCCGCCAGCCGCGCCCGCAGTCCCGGCGGCAGCCGCCAGACATCACCCGGCCGCAACCTCCGCGCCCGGGCGCGCGCCCCTTCCCGGCGGGCGGTCCCGAAGAGGAGGACGGTCGAAGCTCCTCCGGCCACGGCCGCGATCACCGCTCGCACGCGTCTTCCCATCCATCCACGCTCGAGCGACGAGCGTGACGCTTCGGTCGGTTCCGCTCGCGCAGCACACCCTCGCGGTCACGCTCGAAGAGCGGCACCGTCTCCACCCGCGCGCCCCGAGCTCGCACCTCGGAGATCGACTCGATGCGCCGGGCACCCCGTCCCCGGCTCACGAACACCACGGCATCCACCGACGAGTGGATCTGCGCCCGGAGCGCAGGCAACGGCAGCGCCACCGCGGCCAGTGACGCCAGCACCTCGAGCCGGCGGAGCGCATCGACGGGCGCGCTCGCGTGCACCGTCGACATGGAGCCGTCGTGGCCAGTGTTGAGCGCCTGGAGCATGTCGAGCGCCTCCCCTCCCCGGACCTCGCCGACCACGACCCGATCGGGCCGCATGCGCAACGCCGTACGCACGAGGTCACGCACGTCGACGGCGCCCACCCCCTCGGCGTTGGCGGGGCGGGCTTCGAGCCGGACGACGTGTGGGAGCTGGAGACGCAACTCGGCGGTCTCCTCGATCGTCACGACCCGCTCGGCCCCGTCGATCGCCGCCGAGAGCGCGTTGAGCAGCGTCGTCTTCCCCGCGCTGGTGCCCCCGGCCACCAGGAGGTTCCAACCGGCGCGCACCGACCAGCGGAGGAACGCCGCCGCGGGACCGGGGTCGAAGGCCTCGAGCGGGACGGGCCGGACACGGAAGCGCCGAATCGTGACCGACGGACCGTCGGGAGCGAGCGGGGGGATCACCGCGTGCAGGCGCGAGCCGTCCGCGAGGCGAGCTTCGACCATGGGGGACGACCGATCGAGCCGGAGCCCGAGCGGCGCGACCACACGTTCGACGAGCCTCACCGCGGTGGCGGCGTCCACCTCGACTGCGTCCTGCTCCAGCGTCCCGTCACGCTCGACGTAGACCGCGCCTCCGCCGTTCACCATGACCTCGGACACGGACGGATCGGCGAGCAGCGGCTCGAGCGGCCCGAAGCCGCCGATCTCGTCGACGAGGTCGCGCAACAGTCGTTCGAAACGGGCCGCGGGGAGCAGCGGCGCGACCTCTCGCAGGATCTCACCGACCCGACTCGAGAGGGCGCCGTCGAGGAGCGCGTCGCCTTCCGGGTCGAGCTCGAGCAGGCGGCGGTGGACGAGGCGTTTGACCTCGTCATCGGCTCCCCCGACGCTCTCCAACGCAGGCGTCACGGTTCCAGGAGCGCTCGGACCGACCGTCGCGGTCACGCGGCCTGCCTCGGCGTGTCGAGGACGCCGATCTTCACGAGCAGCGTCGTCATGGCGCGGCGCAGGTCGTCCGGGAGCCGACGGTGGAACACCCCCGCGTCGACGAGGCGGGCGATCCTCGCCCGCACGGGGACCTTCACGAGGGGACGGGGGCCGACGATCTCCAACACCTGCTTGGGCGAGATCGCACGCTCGGGCTCGTTCACGAAGGCGATCCCGTCGGCCCGGCCGAACGCAGGTACGCCGACACCGGCCCGCAGCGCGAGATAGCACCCGCGGAGGACGACCACGGTCACGTCGGCGACGGCGAGGAACGCCTCCGCCGCCGCGGGAGCACTGCAGAGCAACGACCCCAGATCGGCGACCGTGGGCGTCGAGTGGTCGCGCAGCGCCACCCCCAGCGCGGCGCCCGTCTCGGGGGACGGTCGTCCCGCGTCCTCGTCCGCCGTACCCCGAGGGAGGAGATCGAGACCGGGAGCGACCTCGACCGCGAGCCGGTCCAGCGCCTCACCCGGCGCCTCGGGACCCGCGGCCAACCAGTCGAGCAGCCCGACCGCAGGGTCGGGTCCGAGGCCGAGAATGGCGGGTTGGTCGCCGCCGAGGTCGGCGAGGCGAGCTCCACCCTGGCGGGCGAGCACGAGCGCACATGCGGCCGCCACGACCGACGTTCCCGAGCCGCCTTTCGGCGACCAGCATGCAACGAGCACGACGCTCCTTCCGACGTCGGCGTCACGCCGTGACGGCGCGCGCGAACGGTCGGGGGAGCGAGAGGGAAGCGGACGGGAACCTACGGACGCTGACCGCGGGTGTCAAGGGGTCATAGGCTCAATCTCGCGTGGAAGCCGCGTTCTTCGATCTCGACAAGACCGTCATCGCCAAGAGCTCCGTGCTGGCGTTCGGCCGCCCCTTCTACAAGGAGGGCCTGCTCTCGCGCCGAACGATCCTGCACGGGATCTACGGCCAACTCGTGTTCATGCTCCTCGGCGCGGACGAGAACAAGATGGAGAAGCTCCGCGAGTCGATGCTCTCGCTCACGCGTGGCTGGGAACACGAACGTGTCGCGACGATCGTCGAAGAGACGCTCGACGAGGTGCTCGAGCCGATCATCTACGACGAGGCGCTCGAGCTCATCGATCACCATCGGTTCCACGGCCGGCGCATCGTCCTGATCTCGTCCGCGCCGGCCGAGATCGCGGATCCGCTCGGACGGTTCCTCGACGTCGACGACGTCATCGCGACGCGGGCCGAGCTCGACGACGAGGGACGGTACACGGGTGAGCTCGCCTTCTACGCCTACGGCGAGCACAAGGCCGCGGCCGTCCGCGAGCTGGCCGAACGCGAGGCCATCGACCTCTCGGCCTCGTACGCGTACAGCGACTCGATCACCGACGTCCCAATGCTCGAGGAGGTCGGGCACCCGACGGCGGTGAACCCCGACCGGGAGCTCCTGCGCTACGCGCGCGAGCACGGCTGGGACATCAGGGAGTTCCACCGGCCCGTGCGCCTGCGCGACCGGGTCCCCGTCCCGCCGCGCGGCCCGACCATCGCCGCGAGCTCGGTGGTCGTCGCCGCGGGCGTGGGGGTGGCCGCCTGGTGGTGGTGGAGCCACCGTGAGGGAGCACGAAAGCGCCGACCACCCGCGATCGGCGAGGACGCGAGCGTCTGGTCACGCGTGAGAGTCGTCACCGCGAACGTCACCGACGCGGCGCGTCATACGGCGGAGGCGACCGGTGACCTGCGCCGGGCCGCGACCGCGATTGGACGCGGATGAACGACCGCGTCCCGCTCGCGCACCTCCCGACGCCGCTCGAGCCCATGGAGCGCCTGACCGAGCGGCTCGGCGGCCCGCGCCTGCTCGTGAAGCGCGACGACCTCACCGGGCTCGCGCTCGGAGGAAACAAGGCGCGCAAGCTCGAATTCCTGTGTGCGGAGGCGCTCGCGCATGGATGCGACGCGCTCGTCACCGGCGGCGGGCCCCAGTCCAACCACGCCCGCATGACCGCGGCCGCGGCCGCGTACCTGGGTCTCGAATGCCACCTGGCCGTGCCGCTCGGCCTGCCCGACGCGCCGAGCGGGAACCTGGTCCTCGACGAGCTGCTCGGCGCCTACGTCCACGCCACCGAAGCGCTCGACTACGACCAGGTCGAGGTGTCGATCATCGAGCTCGCCCGACAGCTCGGCGTCGCCGGCCGCACTCCCTTCGCCATCCCGGTCGGCGGGGCGTCCACCACTGGTGTCCTCTCGTACGCACGAGCCGTCGCCGAGCTGCTCGAGCAGACCGACCCTCCGGATTGGATCGTGGTCGCCGACGGCAGCGGAGGAACGCACGCGGGACTCCTGGCCGGACTCGCGGCCACGGGTGCGTCGACCCGTGTCGTCGGCGTCGACGTCGGCACGCGTCCCGCGCTCGGCGAGCGGGTGCCCGAGATGGCGCGTGCGGCCGTGCAACGCCTCCGCACCGACGGTGCACGCTTCGGTGAGGCGATCGTCGATCGCGACCACTTCGGCGAGGGCTACGGGATCGTCACCGACGGGTGCCGGGAGGCATTACGGCTTGTCGCCCGCGCCGAGGGAATCGTGCTCGACCCCGTGTATTCGGGGAAGGCGATGGCCGGCCTGTTCTCGCGGGTGCGCGACGGGCGCATACCCGCTAACGCCACGGTGGTGTTCTGGCACACGGGGGGCGCGCCCGCGCTGTTCGCGACCGAGTACGCGTCCGAGCGCTGGTAGACGACAGCAGCGGGGCGTCGGGACCGCGCGAGTCACGCGGTCGCAACGCCCCGCTGGGAGTCGATCAGGTTGTGCTCAGCGCTGAGCCTCGGCTCAGGCGCTGCGCACCTTCTGGGCGATCACGATGCCGATCGCGATCACGAGCACGAGCAGCAGCAGCTTCTTCACGGTCCCTCCTCCGCTTGACGCCCCGGATCGTATCGCCCCTCGCACCCCGCGCAAACCAGCGCAACTACGGCTCCAGTGGAGCGCGGTCGGTCCATGTCGTCCCCGGGAGCCAGGCGGCGCTCACGACGCCCTCGGCGAGGAGCTCGAGCGGCTCGTCCATCCCCACGTACAGCCAGGCGCCGGCTGCCTCGGGATCGGCGTCGAAGTGACCCGGTCCCGGCGTGGTGAACAGCACACCAGGCTTGTCCTCGGGGGTGACGAGCTCGGCGTCGGTTCGGACCATGCCGAGCGAATTCGTGCTGTCGAACCTCGAGGCGTCGACGTAGAGCACCTCGTGCCGTGTTCGTCCGCGTTCCCCTGGGGCAGCATGGACATCGCGCCGATGGCCTCCGAGCCCGGGAGGCTCGCGACCAGGAGGCACTCGTCCCCGGAGGGGGGACTCCCCTGGACCTCGGTCGGGAACCGGCAGATCCTGGTGGACGGCGAGCCCGGACCGCCACGCCCCGTCGAGGCGTCGACGAGCACGGAGTCCTCGTCCGCGAACGCGACCGCGGGGCCGCCGACTCCCTCGCCCCATGCGTAGACCTGCCGGGCGGCGCCGGTCGCGACGTCGACGACGACGATGCCCGATCCCTCCTGGTCGCCGAAGAGCATGTTCAGTGCGATCTCCGATCCGTCCGGGGACCAGGCCAACGGGTACTCGGACGGGATCGGTCGCGGCAGCTCGGCGACGTCGCCCTCGCCGAGATCGGTCGGCACGCGGCGCTCGCTCCCGCCTGCGAGGTCACGCACCATCAGGACGAGCGGTTCACCGTCGTCACACTGCTCTCCAGTCTGCGTCGTCAGGTAGGCGAACTCGCCCCCGTCGGGGCTCACGGCGGGGGCGACCCCGACGGGGACGACGACCTCCGGTTCGCCCCCTTCGATCGGGACCGAGGCGATCTCGGAGCCCAGTGCCTCCGCTTGCGCACAGCCGTCCGCCGCCGCGGGTCGGCTGAAGTACACGGTCTCGCCGTCCGCCGCGACGGTGACCATGGGGCCGGTCGGGCTCGCACCCGCCGACCAGTCGGTCTCGGCGATCACGCCGACGTCGTCGCCTTCGGTCGTGTAGGCGTGGATCTCGCCGTTCTCGGTGACGCCGACGAAGCCCGACTCGAGGTCGCCGGGGGCGACGGGCGTGACCTCCCGCTCGGGCCCGCCTCCCACGGACGCGATGCCCAGAGCCGCTGCGATCGCGGCCGCCGCGCCGGCGACGGCGATCGACGACCAGAACACGACCCGCCGCTTGCGCTCCTGCTTCTCGACCCCGGCGCGGATCTTCGCCCACGCGTCACCCGTCGGCTCGACCTGCTCGGTGAACGCCGACAGCGCGTCGCGCAGACGGTCTTCCGTGTCGTGGGGATGGCGCTCGTTCATGCCGAGGCCTCCAGCAGCTTGCCGAGCGCGGCCATGCCGCGGCTGGTGTGGGTCTTCACCGAACCCTTGGAGATGCCGAGCGTGTCGGCGATCTGCGCCTCGCTCATGTCCTCGTAGTACCGGAGCACGAGGCAGTCGCGTTGGCGGGCGGGAAGGGACCGCAGTGCGTCGAGGACCTGCTGTTGGTCCTCGCGCACGACGACCCCTCGTCCGCCCCCGCCGCGTCGGGGACCGGCTCGGGCGGGTGCTTGCGGGCCACCTGGCGCCGTCGCATCCGCGAGCGGGCCAGGTTCATGACGATCGAGCGCAGGTAGGCGTCGACCCGCTCGGGGTCGCGGACCTTGTCGAGCTTGGCGTGGAGCGTGACGAACGCCTCCTGGACCACCGATCATCGTCACCGACCGACGCTCGCTCCACCACGCCGGTTGACAACAACCAGGCCAAAAGGCTGACAGGGAGGAAACCGGCCCACGCGGACTGTGGGTACGCTCGCTAGGAGATCGCCGCCACCCCCGTGTCGCCGGTGACCT
The DNA here is from genome assembly GCA_964424125.1 of uncultured Burkholderiales bacterium. Lineage (GTDB taxonomy): Bacteria > Actinomycetota > Acidimicrobiia > IMCC26256 > JAOSJL01 > CAYRHS01. The sequence continues at coordinate 1,993 of CAYRHS010000058.1, read as the reverse complement.
CCCAGCCCGAAGGCGTCTCGGCCACGACGTAGGTCACCCAGTCGCCGCAGACGTTCCCGCAGTACATGCCGATGCCGACGTGGGTCTCGCCCGCGAACTCCACCGGACCGAGGCTCACGACGGTCGAGTGCGGAACGATGCCCGCGGACGTGTCCGAGCCCGGGACCTCGTCTTCGGAGCCGACCCCCTCGAGGTCGGCCAGGTCGGCGACCGCCTCCCGGAGCACCTGCCGCTCGTCATCGGTGAACGGCGGTCCCTCGGTTCCGTCGCCCGCGGAGACATCGGCCGCGTCGCTCACCGGGTGGTCGACCACGAACACCCGGTCGAACCGGTAACCCGGACCGCCGAACGTGTTGTCCATGTAGAGAAGCTCTCGTAGCGCGGCCGCCTGGGTGCCGACGTCGGCGCTCGTCGACGGTGACCGTGATCAGTGTGTCGTCCGCGAACACGGGAAGCCGTCCCGTCTGTTGCACGTACGGGGCGTCGCGTCCGTACTCCTCGTGGGTGACCGGCCGGGTCTCCAGCGTCTCGGGATCGAGCAACCTCAGCTCCCCCAGGGCCTCGTCGGCGCCGACCCCGGCCTCGCCCGGGGGCGTCCACAGCAGCACGGCGTCCTCGATGGGGTCCCCGACGATCGGGACAACGCCGATCTCGCTCGCGTACTCGCCGATCCCGCGCGAGGCGAGGTTCAAGATCTCGACCTGGCTGCCCGTGGACTCCGAGCCCTCGCATTCACTCGCCCCCGTGTAGACGAGCGTCGACCCGTCGGGACTGATCAGGATCGGACCCGACCCGCCGGCGAGGTGCTCCGGTGCCTCGGAGCCGCAGCGGGGATCCGGTAGATGTCGCCGCACTGGACGATGCCGCTTGGGGTGACGGACGAGTCCGCCGAGGGTCCCTGCGTCCCGGAGTCGGGCGGACCGTCCACCCGTATCGCCTCGTAGAACACGTCGTGGCCGTTGGGTGAGACGGCGAGCGCGGGAGACGTGATCGACGAGGCGTCCTCGACGAGCGTCCGCACCTCCTCCCCGGACGTCGAGTCGTGCACCGCAATCGACCCGTCCGTGTGCTCCACGACGACCTCGGCCGGCATCGGTGGGGCAGCCTCCTCGGCTTGCGGCTGCCGCTCCGGCTCGAGTTCGGTGCCCGGCACCCAGCGGGCCGTCACGACGTCGCCGCTGATCTCGTGGACCTCGCCGTCGTCGTCGAGGTAGCCGACGAACGCGCCGGGTTCCCGGCCTCCCTGTGTGGGGCGGAACAGGTCTTCGAGGCTCGAGCCCCGGACCCCGGTGAAGAGCACGTTGTCGCCCGACCGGTCGACATCGAGCGGGACAGCGCCGAGATCGACCGTCCCGAGCTCTTCCCTGTTGCCCGAGAGCAGGTCGAGCACCGCGAACGTCGTTTGCGTTTCGGACAGGTCGGCTCCCCGCAGGTCCAGACCCAGGACCTGTCCGCCCGCACCCCACATCGGCAGCACCGAAGCAGATTCCGGCTTCGCAACCGAATCACCGTCGAGGACGTCGTCGCCGGACACGACGTCGTCGACCAGCAGGGCGACCTCGAGCGGCGTTGGATTCTCCGCGACGGGCTCCGTCGACTCGCCGAAGCTGCCCGAGGTGATCGACCGCAGCTCGTACGCGAAATGCTCGGAATCAGCGGCCCAACCGTACGGCGCGATGGCGGAGCTCGAGTCGCGAGGAGCCAGCTCCCGCTCCTCGCCACTCTCGAGATCACGCACCACGAGGACGTCACCGTTCTGATCCGGGCCTTCGACTCGCGGTGAAACGGTGGCGAGGCGGCGCCCGTCGGGGCTGATGGAGACTCCGAGTCCCGAGGCGACCCGTTCGACGTCGCCGCCTTCGATCGGGATGCGAACAACGGCGGGGACGTCCGTTTCGCTGGCAGTGCCCGAATTCGTCGCGACGCTGTCGACCCCTGCTCGGGAGGCGTACCGATCGCTGAGCGCGCCGGCCCGACCGGGGTCGACCGCCGT
>CAYRHS010000057.1:0-17668 GCA_964424125.1 uncultured Burkholderiales bacterium | reverse complement strand
GCGGACACAGGCACCTGAAGCCTGCGCGTCTGCCAATTCCGCCACTCGCCCGGGCCTCGCAATGTAGCAACCGCCCGGCCGGACCCGACCGGGATCCGCTCAGGCGCCCGGGGTGCCGACCGGCTCCCGCGGAGGAGTCGCGCCGATCTCGGCGGGCCTCGGCCCCGGAGCGAACGACTTGAGCCGCGGTTGGCGGTCGGCCCACATGAGTAGCGGCGGGAGCACGACCAGCGCGCTGATCAGGGCGACGAGGACGTTGAGCGCCACGAGCACACCGAACTGCCACACCAGCGGGAACGGCGACACCGCGAGGACGATGAAGCCTCCGACGGTGGTGAGGCCCGACGCCACGAACGCGCGCCCGATCCGCACGCCACCGACGTCAACCGCCTCCTCCGGGGACAGGCCGCGTTCGCGTTCCTCCACGTATCGAGCCATGATCAGCACGACGAACTCGGTACAGGTCGCGATCACCAACGGCGCCGAGACCGTCGTCATCGGGCTCAGGGTGATCCCGGTCGCGAACGTGACCACCGACGAGAGCCCGACCGCGATCAATACCGGGATGAGGATCAGGATCACCTTCCAGATCCGCCGGTAGAAGATCAGGAGCCACAGCGACACCGCGCCCAGCCCGGCGAACGTGATGAGCTGGCGGTTCGACTCGAGGGCCTTGACGAGCTCCACGCCGACCGCGGCGAGCCCGGCCGACGAGACCTGGGTCCCGTCGGGAGGTCCACCGACCTCGGGAAAGCCCTGGATCCGAACGTCCACGTTCACGGTGCCGGGAGCCTGTGCGAGATCGGCCTTGATCTCGTCGAGCAAGACCTCGCGCTCACCGAGCGAGACCGGGGCGATCGGGAACTGGAGCGAGGCCTCCTTGCGGTCGGGAGTGATCGTGGAGTGCACGACGTCCGCGGGCGCGACGTTGTAAACGGGCGGGTCGTCGAAGGCCTTGCCGAGGAGGAGGTCCATCGAGGCCTGGTCGGGCGGCGTCTTGGTGATGTCGAACGCGACCCCGTACATGCTGTTGACGTCCTTCAACGTGTCGTCACCGTCGGGCCCGTGCTTGGCGAGCTGCTGGTTCGTGAACTGCTGGGCCCACGACGACACATCGTCCGAGGTCACGTCGTCGGCTTCGATCAGCAGCGCCAGGATCGACGAGAAGCCCGCCCGCTCCTGGAGCGTCTCGAGATTCTTGATCGTGTTGCTGTCCTGGGGGACCCACTCCTCGGGATCGGTCTGGATGACGAACCGGCCCTCGAAGACGAGGCCGAGCACGATGACCACGACGCCGACCACCGCGATCGGCAGCACGAAGCGCTGCGCCGCGAACATCATCCAGCGCACGACGCGCTCCAGGAACCCGTGCGGGACGCGGGCGCCTCCCGGGGGAGTCGGCCGGCGCCGTTCCCGCAGGACCAGGATCGACGTGGGGACGGTCACGCCCGCGACGAACAGGGCGAAGACGCCGATCGCCAGCATGGAGCCGAACTTGCCGATGAGCGGCACCTCCGAGATGTTCAGCGCGAGGAAGCCGACGACGGCCGCGAGGGCTGCGACCATGAGCGGCGGAGCGAGGTTGCGCATGAGCCGGTGCATCGCGCCGGACGCGTCCCCGTCGTGATCGACCTCTTCCTCGAAGCGCGAGTGCGCCTGGATCGAGAAGTCGACGCCGACCCCGATGAGGATCGGGAGCGCGGCAATCGTGATCAGCGTGAGCGGGATCCCGAGGAAGCCCATGATCCCGAAGCCCCAGATCGAGCCGATGATCACGATCACGAGTGAGAGGAGCCGCCAGCGGACACGGAACACGAAGAACAGCACCACGACCATGACGAGGAAGGACAGCCCTCCGAGGGTGGCCAGGCCCTCCTGGAGGTAGTCGTTGATGTCCTGGAGGAGCTGGGGTGGCCCACCGACGGTCAGCTCGAAGCCGTCGAATCGATTCTCGTACTTCTTCGCGATGTCCACCACGGTGTCGGCGGCGTCGCCCATATCGGCGATGTCGGCGTTGCCTTCGGTGGCGACGACCATGAGGCCCTGGTCGATCTTCGGGTAGGTCACGCGCAGGATGGGCCGCACCACAGGAACGCCGTCGTCGGTGAGCACCTGGGACGGGTCGTCGGGGTCGCTCTCGAAGAGAAGCGCCTCGGAGAGCGTGCGGTCCGAGAGCACCTCGATCGCCTTCTGGGTGTGCTCGACCGGGTCGTCGATGTTCTGGAGCTGGGTTGCTTCCAGCAACGCCGGCGTCGCGGCGCTGAGACGCGTGACCGTCCCCGCGTTCAGCTGTTTCAGGTCGTCGGCCACGGCGGTCGCGGTCTCCTGGGCGTCGGTGTCGGACCCGCCGCCCTGGGCGACCTCGCCGGCCGCGAGCTCCGGGGCGTAGTCCGTCGCGCTCGCGAAGATCGCGGTCCCCGGCCCGGTCTGGCTGGCGGCGAAGATCATCGTCGTCAGCGGGCTCACCACTGCGTGGAACTTCCCCGTGTCGCGCAGCTCCTGGTCGAACTCGGCGAGTGCCTCCGCGTTGTCCGGGTCCGCCACCAGGTCGACGACGTCCTTGCCGGAACCCTCTTTGGCCGAGAAGAGGACAAGCATCGGCTCACCGCCGAACGCTTCCTGGAACTTCGCGTTGTCGACCGCCACCGGCGCGTCCTCGCCGATGAGCGAGTCCTGGCTCGTCTCGAACTCGAGCCGAGGGATCCCGAGCGCCAGCAGCACGGTGACCAGGAGCGCGAGCGCGAGCACGAGCTTCGAGCGCTTCGCGACCACACCGGCGAGACCGTTCCAGAGCCGCTGCATCGCCCCCCCGCTCCCCAGCCTTCCCGCGCCGCGCCCCCTGCATGAGCCGTGTGACCCGGTCACAGTGACTGCGGCACCGACAGGCTACGCAATTCGCCCGGCGCGTGCCGCAGGGGCCTCGGGGGGTGCTGGCTACACTCCGCGGCGTGGGACCCCAGCGCTTCGAACGCCGGCTGGAGCGTCTCGTCGAGGGCACGTTCTCCAAGGCCTTCCGGAGCGGTCTCCAACCCGTGGAGATCGCCCGCAAGCTGGTGCGTGAGATCGACGCCGGGCGCACCCTCGGCGTACACGGGACGGTCGTGGCCAACGACTTCACGGTCGGTATCTCGCCCCGCGACTACGACCGCTTCGAGAGCTTCGACGACGTCCTCGCCCGGGAGCTCGCCGACCAGGCGCGGGAGCACGCCCGCGACGAGGGCTATCGCTTCGTCGGCCCCGTCGAGGTCCGCCTCGTCGAGGACCCCGAGCTCGGCACCGGAACCTGCTCGATCGAGGCCCGGATCGTGGAGGGAGCACTGGGGCTGGTCGGCTCACTCGTGCTGCCCGACGGCCGGCGCATCCCGCTGGCCGACGAGACGGTGACGATCGGGCGCGTTCCGGACTCGACCATCCCCATCGAGGACGCACGCGTCTCGCGGCACCATGCCGAGGTGAAGCCGGCTACCGAGGGGTTCGTGCTCCGCGACGTGGGCTCGATGAACGGGACGCTCGTGAACGGGGTGTCCGTCAAGGAGCACCTGCTCCAGGACGGCGACGAGATCGGTGTCGGCTCCACGTCGCTCCGCTTCGAGGCGTCCTGAGCGGGGTCCGACGTGTCCGAGGGTCTACTGACCATCCTGAAGTTCTGCTTCTTGGGCCTGCTCTTCCTGTTCCTCATCCGGGTGGTGCGCGTCGTCACGCTCGAGCTCCGCGCCGCGCCGCTGACCCCGGTGGAGAGCGCCTCACCCGCGAGCAAGCGCGCGCGGACGCGACCGGAGCGGAGCCGGGGTCGGGAGCAGACGCTCCAGGTTCTCGAGCCCGCCCAGCGTCGGGGTCAGTCGTTCGCGCTCGACGCCGAGCTCACCGTCGGTCGCGCCGGCGGGTGCGGCATCGTGCTCGCCGGCGACAACTACGGGTCGCAGCTGCACGCGCGTGTGTTCCGCAGCAACGACGAGACCTACGTCGAAGACCTCGGGTCCACCAACGGCACCTTCGTCAACGGCACGCGCATCTCGACGCCGACCCGGATCCGTCGGGGAGACCGGATCCAGTTCGGGCAGACGGTCGTGGAGCTGAGCCGATGAGCGGCCCATGAGGTTCGTCGCGGGCGCAGCCACCGACGTCGGTCGGGTCCGGGACGAGAACGAGGACTCTCTCCTGGTCGACGACCACCTCGATCTCTTCGCCGTCGCCGACGGGATGGGCGGCCACCGAGCCGGCGAGGTCGCGTCGGCGACCGCGTTGGAGGCATTGCGCGCGTCGGTCGCGAGCGGGGAGCCCATCGGCGACGCGATCCGTAAGGCGAACGCCGCCGTGCTCGAGAAGGCGGCGCAGGACGACGACCTGTCGGGAATGGGGACCACGCTCACGGCCGTCGTGTCCCGGCCCGCCCGGGAGATCGTCGTGGGCCACGTCGGCGACTCCCGCGCGTACATCTTCCGAGACGGAGAGCTCCGTCAGCTCACCGCCGACCACAGTCTCGTGGAGGAGCTCGTCCGGGACGGGCGGCTCACGCCGGAGCAGGCGGCGGTGCACCCCCAACGGGCGATCATCACTCGGGCCTTGGGGATCGAACCCGACCTCGAGGTCGACCTGTACGAGCGCGCGCTCGAGACCGGCGACCGGGTGCTCCTCTGCTCCGACGGCCTCACGAACATGGTCCGACCGGACGACATCGCCGCGATCCTGCGGCGCGAGTCGCATCCGGCGCGTGCGGCCGAACGCCTCGTCGACGCCGCGAACGAGGCCGGCGGGGACGACAACGTGACCGCGGTGGTCCTCGACGTCGTGGACGCAGATCCCTCTGAGCCCGCGTCCGCCGCCGCGGAGTCCGACGACGGCGACGAGGAGGAGGACGAGGACGACGAGGAAGCGAGCACCGGCCGGGGGGAGGAGGCGACGCCGCGCCCGAAAGGGCGCCGTCGATGGCTCCGAGGTCTGCTCGTGGTGATCCCCGTCCTCGCGATCCTCGCGATCGCGTTCGCGGCCGTCGGCTGGTACGCCCGCCGTACCTACTTCGTCGCCTTCCGTGACGACGAGGTCGCGCTCTACCAGGGGGTCCCCGGCGGGCTGCTCGGTTGGGATCCCACGCTGGAGAGCACGACGGGGCTCAACGCATCCGACCTGACGCCGCAAGAACGCGTCGCCTTCGAGGACGAACGCCAGTTCAGCTCGCGATCCGACGCGGAGACGTTTCTCGACGGGCTCGCCGACGACGTCGCGCAGCGCCGGGAGTCCGAGGCCGCCGCGACCACGACGACGGCGGCGGCCACCAGGAGCGGCCAGCCGTGAGCGAGCTGGCCCGCCGACGACGCGCGACGGAGCTCGGCCTCGGACTCATTGCCGTCGTCATCGTGATCGGCGGCTACGTGCTCGTCAGCCTGGCCGAGAGCGCGGACCTTCCGCCCGACCTGCTCGCGATCCTCGTCGGGCTCATCGCGCTGTTCTTCCTCGCCCACATCGCGATCCGACGCCTCGCTCCGCGCGCCGACGCCACGCTGCTGCCGTTGGTCGTCGTGCTGAACGGGATCGGCTTCGTCGTGATCGCCCGCCTCGACCGTGACCTAGCCCGGGGACAGTCCCTGTGGTCGGCGGTGGGCGTCGCCGCGTTCGTCGCGACGTTGTTGCTGGTGCGGCAGGTGCGCGTGCTCGAGCGCTACCGCTACACCTTCCTCCTCGTCGGGATCGGGCTCCTGCTGTTGCCGTTGCTGCCGGGGATCGGTTTCTCGCTCAACGGCGCGCGCCTCTGGGCCCGTGTCGGCCCGATCACGTTCCAGCCCGGCGAGGCTGCCAAGGTGCTACTCGTCGTCTTCTTCGCGGCCTATCTGGTGGAGAAGCGGGAGCTGCTCTCCGCGGGGACGCTGCGCATCGGTCGCCTGGTGTTTCCCGATCCCAAGCACCTCGGCCCGCTGCTCCTCATCTGGGGCTTCTCGCTCCTCGTGCTCATCTTCGAGACCGACCTCGGCTCGTCCCTGCTCTTCTTCGCGGTCTTCGTGGCGATGCTCTACGTCGCCACCGAACGCGCCGGCTACCTGGTCGTCGGCCTGGGCCTGTTCGCGGCCGGCGCGTTGACCTCGTACCAGCTTTTCAGCCACGTCCAGGACCGCGTGTCGAACTGGCTGGACCCCTGGCCCGTGGCCGGTGCCGGGAACAGCCAGCTCGTGGAGTCGATCTTCGCGTTCGGCTCCGGCGGATTCGCCGGTGAGGGCCTGGGCCTCGGGAACCCGGAACGGATCCCCGTCGTCGAGACCGACTTCATCTTCGCCGCCATCGGCGAGGAGCTCGGTCTGCTCGGCACGACCGCGGTCGTGATCGGGTTCCTGCTCCTCGTCGGCTCCGGCTACCGGATCGCGGTGCAGGCGGAGCGGCCCTTCTCGAAGCTCTTCGCGACCGGCCTCACGACGATCATCGGCGTGCAGACGTTCGTGATCATCGGTGGGGTGACGCGTCTCATCCCGCTCACCGGCATCACGTTGCCGTTCGTGTCCTACGGGGGCTCCTCCCTCGTCGCCAACTTCGTCATCGTCGCGTTGCTGCTCCGGATCTCGGACGAGACTGCGGCCAGCGCCGAGACCACGGTGGACCAGCAGGTCCGGCGGCGCCGTTCGGCGAGGGTCTCGTGAATCGCCCGATCCGCCGCGTGGGCTGGGCCGTCGTCGTGCTGTTCCTCGCGCTCGTCGGGAATCTGACCTACCTGCAGGTGATCCACGCCGACGATCTCGCCGACGATCCCCGCAACGTCCGCAACCTGATCCGCGACTTTTCGCGACCCCGGGGCGAGATCGTCACCACCGACGGAGAGGTCGTCGCCCGCTCGGTGCCGTCCGAGGACCAGTTCGACTACCAGCGCATCTACCCGCTCGGCGACCTGATGGCCCACATCAGCGGCTACATCTCGTTCACGCGCGGCGCCACCGGAGTGGAAGCCGAGTACGAGGACGAGCTCACCGGCCAGGTGTTCCGGGTGGAGGACCTCGCCGACTTCATCCTCGGCAAGGACAACACCGGCAACGTCGTCTTGTCGATCGACGCCGCGGCACAACGCGCTGCCCGTGACGCGCTCGGCGGGCGGCGCGGCTCGGTCGTGGTCCTCGACCCCACGAACGGCGAGATCGTCGCCATGTACTCCAACCCCACGTACGACCCCCAGCCCCTGGCGGGGCACGACGTCGCGCGGGTCGACGCCGCGTTCGACTTCCTCGAGGCGCTTCCCGACAACCCCGCGCTGCCTCGCGCCTACCGGGAGATCTACCCGCCGGGTTCCAGCTTCAAGGTCGTGACCACGGCGGCGACGCTCGACAACGGCCTCGCCACGCCGACCGAACCGGTGTTCCCGTCGGTCAGCACGATCGACCTACCCCTCACCAACGACACGCTCCAGAACTTCGGCGGCTCCGCGTGCGGCGGAGACCTCACCGAGAGCTTCGTCCGCTCGTGCAACACCACCTTCGGCCGGCTCGGCCTCGAGCTCGGCGATGCCTTCCCGCCCGCCATGGAGAGCTTCGGCATCTACGACGCGCCCGACCTCGATCTCAAGCCGGGCGCGGTGGACAGCATCGGGCCCGAGCCGGGCTCCTTCCAGCAGAACCAGCCGCTCTTCGCGTTCGCGGGGATCGGGCAAGGGGACGTCACCGCCACGCCGCTCGAGATGGCCCTGGTCGCGGCATCGGTCGCGAACGGGGGCGAGGTCCCAACGCCCCACGTCGCGCGCGAGATCGTCGACGACGACGGGAACGTCATCGAACGGATCCGCCCGGGCCCGTGGATGCGCGCCATGCCCGTCGAGACGGCGTTCGAGATCGCATCGATGATGGTCCAGGTCGTCGAGCGCGGCACGGGCACCGCGGCCGCGTTGCCCGACGTGCAGGTCGCGGGCAAGACCGGGACCGCCGAGAACTCGCAGGGGCCGGACCCCCACGCCTGGTTCGTCGGATTCGCTCCCGCCGATGCACCACGATTCGCAATCGCGGTGATCGTGGAGAACGGGGGGAGTGGAGGCTCGGTAGCCGGCCCCGTCGCCGCGCAGGTGCTGGGAAGCCTGCTGTGACCACTCCGACCACATACGCGCCCGGGGGCAGAACGCTCCCGGCCGGCCGATAGATTCGCCAAGATGGCCGCCCCGGTCACCACCTTCGCCAATCGCTACGAGCTCGAGCGCGAGATCGCCCGCGGCGGGATGGCCGAGGTCTACCTGGCACGCGACGCGCTCCTCGACCGGCCCGTCGCGGTGAAGGTCCTCTCGGCCGAGCACGCGCGCGATCCGTCCTTCGTCGAACGGTTCCGCCGCGAGGCGCAGTCGGCCGCGAGCCTCAACCACCCCGACATCGTCGCCATCTACGACTGGGGCCAGGAACGGGGCACGTACTTCATCGTCATGGAGTACGTACCCGGACACACGCTCCGCGACGTGTTGCGCCTGGAAGGCACGCTGTCACCCGAGCGTTCCGTGACCATCGCAGCGGAGATCGCGGCGGCGCTCGACTACGCGCACCGCGCGGGTGTGGTCCATCGCGACGTGAAGCCCGGGAACGTGCTCATCAACGCCGACGGCGTCGCCAAGGTCACGGACTTCGGGATCGCGCGCGCGGACACCAGCGAGGCGCTCACCCAGACGGGGTCGGTGATGGGTACCGCAACGTATTTCTCGCCCGAGCAGGCGCAGGGCTACGCGGTGGACGGGCGCTCGGACGTCTACTCGCTCGGCATCGTGCTCTACGAGATGGTCTGCGGAGTCCCGCCGTTCCGTGCCGACACCCCGGTCGCGGTCGCGTACCAACATGTCCGGGAGGAGCCGCCCCGCCCGCGTGACCAACGGCCCGATCTCCCCGCCGACCTCGAGACGATCATCCTCGCGTGTCTCGCCAAGGACCCCGAGAAGCGCTACCAGTCGGCCCACGATCTGCGTGAGGACCTGCTCCGCTTCCTCCGCGGACGGGCTCCGCTGGCCGCGCCCATCACCGCCGCCGTCGCCGTGGCCGAAGGTGACCAGACCCTCGCCAACACCGCAGTCACCGGCGACGCGACGACACCCGCCGCCACCACGACCGGGAAGCGCAGGCGCCGCTGGTGGGTGTTCCTCCTCGTCCTGGCGCTGCTGGCCGGAGCTGTCGGCCTCATCTGGTACCTCAGCTCCCTCGGCGGGACCGCCACCAAGACCGTCGACGTGCCCGACGTGGTGGAGCTCACCGAGACCGAGGCGATCGCCGAGCTCGAGGGGCTCGGCTTCGAGGTCGACGTCCAGCGCCAGGAGTTCTTCCTCGTCGAGGAGGGCGTCGTCTTCGAACAGGACCCGGAGTCGGGTGCCTCGCTCCGAGAAGGCAGCACGGTGACGATCTTCGTCTCGACCGGCGCGGGCACCGTGAACATCCCGGACGTGTCGGGGCAGACGGTCGAGGAGGCCACGTCGGCCCTCGAGGAGCTGAAATTCAACGTGCTGCAACGCGAAGAGGAGAGCGACGTCTTCGACGCCGGGCTCGTGATCCGCACCGAGCCCCCCGCCGGGACCGACGCCGAGCAGGGCTCGGACGTCGCCCTCATCGTGTCGAAAGGCGCGGGCGACCTCGAGATCCCCGACGTGACGGGCAAGAGCCTGAACGACGCGGTCGCGATCCTGAGCGGCCAGGGTTTCGTGGTCCAACCGACGAGCGAGCCGAACGACACGGTCGGCAACAACCTCGTGATCCGCACCGACCCACCCGCGGGCTCGCTGGCGCAGCGCGGCTCGTCGGTGACGGTGGTCGTCTCGAGCGGCCCGCCGACGGGCGCGGTCCCGGCCGTCCTCGGCCAGACGCAAGCCGACGCCGAAGCCGCGATCCGAGCGGCCGGCTTCACGCCGAGGGTCATCGTCGTCGAGAGCTCCCCAGAGAACAACGGCCTCGTCGTGAACCAGAACCCGACCGGCGGCACCTCGGCGCAGGCGGGGACCGAGGTCGTGATCCAGGTCGGCCAGGCGCCTACCACCACGACCACGACCACGACCACGACCACCGTCCCGTGACATGAGCCCGGCGCGCTCGCTGCTCGCCGACTGGTACCGCCTGAACGGCCGCCACGAGCTCCCGTGGCGTCGGACGCGAAGCCGATGGCCGATCCTCACCTCCGAGGTGATGCTCCACCAGACGCAGGTCTCCCGCGTCGTCGACACCTGGCCCGACTTCGTCGACCGGTTCCCGTCGCCCGCGGTCACGGCCGCCGCGGGGCCCGGTGCGGTGATCAGCGCCTGGGGTCGTCTGGGCTACCCGCGTCGCGCCCGCCGGTTGTGGGACGCGGCCGCGACGATCGACACGCACGGTTGGCCCGCCGATCTCGAAGTGCTTCCCGGAGTCGGCCGGTACACCGCTCGTGCCGTTCGGGCCCAGGCAGACGACGAGGACGTGCCCGCGGTCGACGTGAACGTACGCCGGACGGTCGAACGAGCCGTCGGCGAGCATCTGTCGGTGAGCGAAGCGGAGGCGACGTCGCTGCGGCTGGGGCGTCCGCTGCGCGGACGCGACCGGCTGCTGGCGCTGATGGACCTCGGGGCACTCCTGTGCCGCCCGCGTGCGCCGCGCTGTGGCGATTGTCCGCTGCGCCGCCGGTGTGTCACTCGCGGTCCGCTGCCCGACGAGGGGCGGACGCGCCAGGCCCCGTTCGAGGGCTCCTTCCGTCAACGCCGCGGCCGTGTCCTGGCCGCGTTGCGAGCGGGACCGACACCGGTCTCCGAGCTCGACGCGGATGCGCTCGGATCGCTCGTCACCGACGGTCTGGCCGAGGTCAGCGGACCCCGCGCCCGTCTCCCCTACCCCGGTCGGCTCAGGTCAGGAAGTTCTCGAGCAGCCGGTGGCCGTGCTCGGTGAGAATCGACTCGGGGTGGAACTGCACGCCTTCGACGGGGAGCTCGCGGTGTCGGAGGCCCATGACGAGGCCGTCGGTCTCGGCGGTGATCTCGAGCACCTCCGGAACGCTGCCGCGGTCGACGACCAGGGAGTGGTAGCGGGTCGCGACCAGCGGGCTCGGGAGCCCCGAGAACACCCCCGCGCCGCTATGGGTGATCTCGGACGTCTTGCCGTGCATCACCGCGGGGGCGCGCACCACGTGCGCGCCGTAGACCTCGCCCACGCACTGGTGGCCCAGACACACGCCGAGGACGGGCACCCCGGCCTCGCCGAAGGTCGCGATCGCCTCGTTGGAACAGCCCGCGTCGGCGGGACGACCGGGCCCCGGGGAGATCAAGACGCGGTCGGGTACCAGGTCCAGCATCTCGTCGAGGGAGATCGAGTCGTCCCGGTACACGAGCGGCTCGGCACCGAGCTCACCCAGGTACTGGACGAGGTTGTAGACGAACGAGTCGTAGTTGTCGATCACGAGCACCCGGGCGCCCACGGTGCCCACGCTAATCGGAGGTCGGGCGCGTGCCGGCTCGATTCGTGGGGGAAGCCGAGGCTCAGCGCTCTTCGGCGTAGTGCAGGCTGCTCGAGCCCTCGAACGCGGGCACGACGAGGTCGGTCGACTCTTCGACGTCGAACCCGAGGCCGAACTCCTCGGCATCGTCGGCGAAGCGTTCGACGAGCGGATCGGACTCGAAATCCCGACGCAGGTCGTCCGGCGCGCCGATGGCGAGGAACTCGTACGGCGGAGAATGCACGGTCCCGTTGATCAGCAAGGTGTTCCCGACACAGAGCAGCGCGCTCGTGGCCACGATGCGTTCGCCGTTGACCGAGATCGCCTGCGCGCCGGCCTCCCACAGCCCGTTCACGATTGCGTGGACGTCGCCCGAGTGGATCAGCAGGTCGTTGCGGTTCCCTGACGGCGACTCCTCGAAGGACGAGTCGGTGAGCGTGACGACGAGCCCCGGACCGCTGACCCCGTCCAGCCCGGCGCGCTCGCGCGCCGTCTCGAGCCGTCCCGCGACGTCGTCGGTTCCCGAGGTTCGCCGTTGCACGTTGTCGATCGCGTCCTGAAGCTGCCGGGTCTGCTCGCGCAGTGCCTGCGTCCGGCTCTGCTCGCGCTCGATCAGGGACGCAAGCCGCGCGCGCTCGGGCACGTTCGTGGTCGGATCGGCAGGGGGTGCGTCGCGCAGCGCGACCACGACGAGGAATCCGAAGAGCGCGAGGCCGAACGCGAGCCAGCCGTGCCGTCGCACTAGCCTCGCCCCGTGCCCCGGTCGAAGAGCAAGCGTTCGCGGTACACGCCGCCCCCGCCGAAGAAGGCGCCGCCGAGCCCGCTGTGGTGGGCCTCCACGATGTTCACGCTCATGGGCGCGGGCCTGCTCGTCATCGTGCTCAACTACCTGGGCCTGCTGCCGGGCGAGTTCGAGAACCGGTACCTGTTCCTCGGGTTGGGCCTGGTGACCGCCGGTTTCGTCATGACCACGCGTTTCCGCTGAGCGTCCGCCTTGTTGTCACGCTCCGTGGTCGCCCGGCACCGCAGCGAATTGCAGAGATGTAATTTCCCACAGAGTTATCCACAGGCTGTGGAGGACGCAGCTCACCAGCGGCCCTCCTCCACGACCAGCACCATGTCCTCCCGGCAGTGGCGGGGCGGTTCCGGGACCTCGTCCGCCGGCGCGGCGGTCATGTGCACCTCCGCCCCGCACACGATGCAGCGGTACCGGTAGTCCACGGGCTCGAGGGAGTCGGGGTCCACCTCCTCGGGGGGCACGAACGCGCGGAACATGCGCACGAAGAACGCCCCCAGCAGGTAGATCGCGAGCGCCGCCCCCAGCGCGATCAGCAGCTTCAGCGCCGTCCAGAGCATGACGAGCCGAGTCTACGGGCGCGCGGCGCGACGTGACCCCGCGAGGGCCGGACGACTACGGCGCCTCGAGCGCGGCGGCTACGAGAGGCGCTCGATGACGGTGGCGTTGGCCATGCCGCCGCCCTCGCACATGGTCTGGAGCCCCCAACGCCCGCCCGTCCGCTCGAGCTCGTGGACCAGGGTGGTCATGAGGCGAGCGCCGGAGCAGCCGAGTGGGTGACCCAGCGCGATGGCCCCGCCGTTCACGTTCACCTTGCTCATGTCGGGTGCGTACTCCGCCTCCCAGGCCAGGACGACGGAGGCGAAGGCCTCGTTGATCTCGACCAGATCCATCTCGTCGAGCTTCATGCCCGCGCGCTCCAGCACCCCGGCGGTCGCCGGGATCGGTGCCGTCAGCATGAGGACCGGGTCGGCGCCCGCGAGGGCGAACGCGTGGAACCGGGCGAGCGGTCGGAGTCCGAGCTCGTCCGCCTTCTCCTCGCTCATCACGAGGAGGCCCGACGCGCCGTCGCTGATCTGGCTCGAATTGCCCGCGGTGACGATGCCGTCGGGCTTGAAGGAGGGCTTGAGCTGGCCGAGCTTCTCGAGCGACGTGTCACGACGGAAGGTCTCGTCCACCGTGAAGGTCGACTCACCCTCGTCGGTCGTCACCGGCACGCCGAGAATCTGGCTCTCGAAGCGCCCCTCGTCGGTCGCCTGCGCAGCGCGACGCTGGGACTCGAGCGAGAGCTCGTCGAGCTGTTCGCGGTCGAGGCCCCACTTCTCGGCGATCATCTCGGCCGAGATCCCCTGCGGCACCAGATTCGGGTACCGCGCGGTCATGGCCTCGCTGAACGGGCTGCCCCATTCGCCCATGACCGAGGCCCCCATGGGGACCCGGCTCATCACTTCGACGCCGGCGGCGATGACGATGTCGTAGGCGCCCGCGATGACACCCTGCGCCGCGAAATGGGCAGCTTGCTGCGACGAGCCGCACTGGCGGTCGACGGACGTCCCGACGACGGTGTCGGGAAAGCCCGCGGTGAGGGCCGCGTTGCGGCCGATGTTCACCGCCTGCTCGCCGACCTGCATCACACAGCCCATGATCACGTCCTCGACCAGGGCGGGGTCGACGTCGTTGCGCTCGACGAGCTGGCGGAGCACCAGCGCCGCCAGGTCGACGGGATGGGTGCCGGCCAGGGTCCCGTTGCGCCGCCCGATGGGAGTCCGGACAGCATCGACGATGACAGCAGTGGGCATGGGTCCTCCTCGCCGACGGTCCGGGCCCGGCGGCGGGCACCGACCTGCCGGAACACTCGACCGGTCGGTCAATTCTCGGCGTCGACGTCGTCCGTGGTCAACACGGGGCACATTCCGGTGCTTCCCGCCCGCCGCTCGGCACTAGGGTCCGCAGCCGTGCCCAGGAACATGGACGATCAGCTCGGCCAGGGCGGGATGACGCTCCTCGGGGACCTCGGCGTGTCCTTCGACGGGTACGGCGAGGGATGGGCCACCGCGGCCTGGACCCCGACCGAGCGCTGCACGAATCCGATCGGGGTCGTGCAGGCCGGCGTGCACGGGGTGGTGCTCGACGCGGCCTGCAACTTCGCGCTCCTCGCCGCACTGGAACGGGGTGAGCACGGGGTCACGCTCGAGATGAAAGTGTCGAACTTCGCCCCCGCCCGCGCCGGAGACGAGCTGCGCGTGCGCGGCGAGGTCCTGCGGCTCACCAAACGGGCGGCGCATCTCGAGGCGAGCACCTTCGACGCCGAGGATCGGATGGCGAGCCGAGCGTCGGCGACCTTCCTCGTCCGCCGCCGCGAGGCCTGAGCCGGGGCGCTCCCCTACACAGCCTCGGCGCTCGGCGCGTCCCCCACGTCGTCGCCTTCTCCGGTCTGCACCGCGGCGGGCAGGGTGAAGGAGAACGTCGAGCCGACACCGAGGATGCTGTCGACCCAGACCCGACCGCCGTGGAGCTCGACGTATCGGCGCACGATCGCGAGGCCGATCCCGGTTCCGCGACGGCCGTGCGCGGGCGAGCACGCCTGGTAGAAGCGCTCGAAGACTCGTTCGACGTCGTCGGGCGCGATGCCTTCACCGTGGTCCTCGACCTCGACGAGGATTTCGAATCCGCGGGGCGCCGCCCGGACGGCGATCTCGGTTCCCGCCTCCGAGTACTTGGCGGCGTTCGTGAGCAGGTTGCGGAGCACCTGGCAGACAGCGTCCGGGTCGGCGACGACCGAGAGGCGCCGGGGAACGTCGATCAGCAGCTCGTGGTCGCCGAGCACCGGTCCGCTGTCGGCGACCACGTCGTCGACGATCCTCGCCAGCGAGCAGAGTCGCGGGACGACCTCGGCGCGGTCCGCCTCGACCCTGGTGAAGTCGAGGAGTTGGCCGATGAGGCGAGCCAGCTCGTCCGCGTTGCCTGATGCGCGTCCGAGCAGCTCTCGACGTTGTTGCTCGCCGAGCCGGTCCCAGTGCAACAACACGGTGTCGACGAACCCCTTGACCGCCGTCAGCGGAGTCCGCAACTCGTGGCTGACCATCCCGAGGAACTCGGACTTCAGCCGATCGGCCTCCTCGAGACGTTCGGCGAGTTCCTTCTCGCGCTGGTAGGCCTGTGCGCGGGCGATGACCATGGACGCCTGGTCCGCGTAGGCCTCGAGCAGCTTCAACTCCTCGCGGTCGATCGCCTTGCGCCGCGTGTAGAGCACGTGGAGGACGCCGATCGTCTCGTCGGCCAGCCGGAGCGGGACGGCGACGAGCGAGCGGATCCCGTAGCGGCCCGCGACCTGTCGCCACCGCCGGGCCCAATCCCCGAAACGATCCTCACGCTCCAGGTCGGCGACGACCACCGAGACTCCCTCGGTCATGGCGAGCGCCAGCGGGCTGCGATTGCGCGATTCCAGCTCGGCGCGCGTGTAGCGGGCGATGTCGTCGTCGCTCCAGCCCATCGAGAGCCGGGGCGCCGCGAGCACGAGGTGATCGCCTTCGCGGAGCATGATCGCGCTGTAGCTCGAGGCCACCGCCGCGTCCACCGACGCCGAGATCGAGTCGAGCGTGGCTTCGAGGTCGGGAGTCGGTGAGACCTCGCTCAGTGCCTCGTAGAGACGGCCGAAGTGATCGGCCTGGCTCCTGCGTTCGGCGGAGAGTCGGTCGACCACGAGCGCGACCCCGACCGCGACGACCGTGAAGGTGACAAGGGCGAACGGATCGAGCCGGTCACTCGGCGGCGCTGCCCACTGCCCGAGCCACGCGAGGGCGGCAACGGATCCCGCAGCCACGAGCCCCGCCGCCAGACCCCACATGAGCGCGACGAACGTCACCGCGAGCAGGTAGGGGAAGAGCGCGGCGACGAGTGCCGCCGGGACGGTGAGGGTGACGGCGCAGATACCGGCGAGGCCGAGGACTGCGTTCACGACGCTCGCGAGCTCGTTGCGGCGCGGCGTGGCGATCAGGTCGACCAGCGTGGCCACGAGCGCGTACCCGACGACGAAGCTCGCGAGCGCCACGCGCTGGCCCGTGTCGAGCCCGGGCACGAACGGGATCGCGAGCGCGAGCGCGGCCGAGAGGCCCAGGCGCACGCTGATGCCTCGGCGGTGCACTCGCTCGTGGTAGGAGCCGGTGGCCCGGTGTTCGGTCATGGCCGCCGCACATCGTCCCATCGAGCCCGGACCGGACCCAATGGCCCGTTCCGGCGCTCGTCGCCGTCCGACCGGACTAGTCACCGATGTACACGAGCCGGCCCTCGACTCCACTCCTGTGTGCGGCGAGGGCGCTCCCGGCCTTCCCCCCGATGCGGAGACGAGAACCTCGCCCCGTAGCCTGGATCGGGAAGAGGCACGCGCGCGCGACAGGGTTCCGGGACCGTGGAGATCCAAGAGGTCAACGCCCTCGCCTACCTCGCCGCGTTCGGCGGCGGGATCATCTCGTTCCTCTCCCCCTGCGTGCTCCCGCTCGTCCCCGGCTATCTGTCCATCATCACCGGCCTCGACGTCCCCGAGATCCAGCAGGGCCGGCGCGACACGATGCTGCGGATCACGCGGGACACGGGACTGTTCGTGCTCGGGTTCACGGTGGTCTTCGTGGGCCTCGGCGTGTCGGCTTCGAGCGTGGGGCGGCTCTTCCTCGACCACCAGGCCCTGCTCACCCGGATCTCGGGGGTCGTGGTGCTCTCGATGGCCCTGTTCATGCTCGGGTCTCTGGTCCTGCAAGCGCCATGGCTCTACCAGGAGAAGCGCTTTCACCCCAACACGGGCCGGCTCGGCCCCTTCGCGTCACCGGTCGCCGGCGTCGCCTTCGGGTTCGGGTGGACGCCGTGCATCGGACCCGTCCTGGGCTCCATCCTGGCCATCGCCGCCACGTCGGGCCGCACGACCGCGGGGGCCACGTTGCTCCTGGCCTACTCGTTGGGCCTCGGGATCCCGTTCCTCGTGACGGGCCTGGCGTTCGGCCGCATGGCCGGCACCTTCGCGTGGGTGAAACGACATTTCAGTGCGATCGTGGCAGTCTCGGCGTCGATCCTGGCCGTGTTCGGAGTGCTGCTGATCTTCGACAGCCTGAGCTGGGTGACCACGCAGATGATCAACGCCATGGACGCGATCGGCATCCCGGTCGACTCGATCGGGTGACCGCAGGACGTCACCGACAAGCAACAGGAGGGTCGTGGCGGACGGCGACGAGCCGACGAGCGAGCGGGGGAGAGGGCGCTCCGGTCGGGGACGCGCGGAGGCGCGCGCCGAGGCCGAGCACGCCGCCCGACGGCAGCGACTGAAGGTGTTCGCCGTCGTGGCGGCGGGCGTCACGATCGTCGCCGCAGTCGTGGCCGTCGCGGTGGTCATCGCGGGCCCGGGGGAGTCGGGGGTCAGCGAGGCGGAGAGCTTCGACCTCCCCGCGCTCGGCGCCGAGGAGGGGGCACGGGTCCGCCTGGCCGACTTCGAGGGCATGCCGGTGG
>CAYRHS010000056.1:14101-17722 GCA_964424125.1 uncultured Burkholderiales bacterium | reverse complement strand
GAGCAGATCGACTCGGACTCGCCGGAGCTCTCGCGCACCGCGGCGATGGCGAAATGCTTCGCCGGTGACACCGCGATGCAGGTCACGACCGATGCCGTCCAGCTCCTCGGTGGCGCCGGCTACACGCATGAGTTCCCGGTCGAGCGCATGATGCGCGACGCCAAGATCACCCAGATCTACGAAGGGACCAACCAGATCCAGCGGATCGTGGTCGCCCGCAGCCTCCTCGAGGACCTGACCGGCTCGTAGACTTCGCCCATGGCCGACACGCCCCGCGTGCGGTTCGCACCGGCGCCGACGGGAACGCTCCACGTCGGAAGCGCCCACACCGCTCTGTTCAACTGGCTGTTCGCCCGCCACCACGGCGGTGAGTTCGTCCTGCGCATCGAGGACACGGACGCGGCGCGCTCGCGGGACGACTGGGTGCGCGGGATCGAGGACGCGCTCCGATGGCTCGGACTGGACTGGGACGAGGGCCCGGTGCGGCAGAGCTCGCGCCTCGACGCCTACGCGGCTGCGGCGAAGTCGTTGCTCGAGGAAGGGTACGCGTACGAGTGCTACTGCACCCACGAGGAGGTGCAGGCCCGCAACGACGCGGCGCGAGCGGCCGGTCGTACGCCGGGCTACGACGGCCGGTGCCGCGAGCTCTCCGACGCGGACCGGGCTCGCCTGGCTGGCGAAGGTCGCCCCCGCTCGGTCCGTTTCCACACTCCAGACGAGGGGGTCAGCACCTTCGACGATCTCATCCGGGGCACCGTGACCGTCGAGTGGGCGTCCATCCCCGACTTCGTGATCGTGCGGTCCGACGACTCGCCCGTGTTCTTCCTCGCCAACGCCGTCGACGACGCCGACATGCGGATCAGCCACGTGATCCGGGGCGAGGATCTCCTGGACTCCACCCACCGCGTCCTCGCGCTCCGACGGGCGCTGGAGACCGACCCTCCGCCGCCTGCGTACGTGCACCTCCCACTCATCCTCGGCCGCGATCGTTCGAAGCTCTCGAAACGGCACGGCGCCGTGGATCTCCACGAGTTCCGGGACCGTGGCTACCTGCCCGAGGCGTTGCGCAACTACCTCGCGCTCCTCGGGTGGGCACCGCCCGACGACCGGGAGATCATGAGCATGGACGAGCTCGTCACCGCGTTCGACCTGGGCGGTGTCACCCATGCCGCCGGGATCTTCGACCACGACAAGCTCGACTGGATGAACGGCGAGTACCTGCGCGCGATGCCGCTCGAGGCGCTGACGGATCGGCTGCGGCCGACGGCCGAGCAGCGATTCGGCTCCGCCTTCGCCCCCGACGTCTTCGCGGAGGCGGTTCGGATCGGGCAGGAACGCGCCGTGACGACCGAGGCACTACTGGAGCAGATGGCGTTCCTGTTCCAGCCCGACGCGGAGTTCGAGGTGGCGCCCGAGTCCTGGGATCGCCTCGCGTCCACGGATCGCGTCCGGGAAGTCCTCGATGTCGCCATCGGGCACCTCGAGACCTGCGACTGGTCGGTCGAGTCCATCGACTTGCGTCCCGCGCTTTCCGCGCTCGACGTGAAACCGCGCAAGGCCATGCCCGCGCTCTACACGGCCGTCGAGGGGCGGCACGCGGGTCTCCCCTTGTTCGACTCGATCCGGCTCCTCGGGCGGGAGCGGGTGCTCGAGCGGTTGCGCGTCGCGAGAGCCCGGTTGGGGCCGTGACCGACACCGCCGTGCTCGAGAGGTCGAGCGCGATCAGGCCGCGGCGGCCTCGGCGACGCTGGATCCGGATCGTGGGCTGGTCGGTGCTCGCCCTCGTCGGCGTCGTCGTCCTCTACTTCGCCGTGACCTTCTATCAGGTGTGGCGTGCGGCGCGAAGCGACCACGCACGGCCGGCGGAGGCGATCGTCGTCCTTGGTGCCGCGCAGTACGACGGCCGTCCGTCCGATGTCCTGGCTGCTCGACTCGACCATGCGGTCAGCCTCTTCGAGCAGGAGATCGCCCCGGTCATCGTGGTGACCGGCGGTGGACAAGAAGGTGACCGGTTCACCGAAGCCACCGCGAGCGCCAACTACCTGCACGAGCAAGGAATCCCCGATTCCGCGATCCTGCGCGAGACCACGGGCCACTCGTCCTGGGAGTCGCTCGCCGCGTCCGCGCGGTTCCTGCGGGAGGAGGGGATCACCGACGTCGTGTTGGTCTCGGACCCCTTCCACTCGGCTCGGATCGACGCGATCGCCGACGAGCTGGGCCTCGATGCCGTCACCTCACCGACCCAGACGAGCCCGATCAAGGGCGCGGCGGAATGGCGTCGCCTGGGGACCGAGACGCTGCGTGTCGGCGTCGGCCGCATCATCGGATTCCGACGGATCACCAACGACGGTCCGGTCGGGGACCTCGTTCGAGGACTCGCTATCCTCTGAGGACCGCTTCCGGTCCTCACCGTGGGCGGTCACCGTCGGGGGTGGTGTAATCGGCAACACAGCAGGTTCTGGTCCTGTTATTGGGGGTTCGAGTCCTCCCCCCCGAGCCCACCGGCACGGCGTGTGCCGGCCCCGGCCCCGTCGTCTAGCGGCCTAGGACGCCGCCCTCTCAAGGCGGAAACGGGAGTTCGAATCTCCTCGGGGCTACGCGTGACACGAGGCGGCCTGTTCACAGGCCGCCTCGTGGCGCGTCTGGGCTGGTCAGGCACACGTTCTCAGGGTTCGATCCGCGGACTCGAACGCTCGACGACGAGCGTGCACGGGAGTCCGAGGAGGTCGGTTTCGTCGCGCGCGCCGAGGGGGACGTCCGCGATCGAGCGCGCGACGACCGACGTCGTCGCGCCGCGATGCGTACCGCTCGCGACCGCGCAATCGAGCGCGATCCGACCGTCGTCGAGCTCGCGCGCGTCGACGATCATGACGTCGTATTCACCGTCGGGGAGCATGTTGGAAGCGTCGCGCAACGACGCTCCGCGTTCGCGTTCGTCGGAAATGCTTGACCTGGAGTGACGAATACGTTCTCATCTTCGAGATAGGTCGGCGTGAGGCGGAGGTAGGCGTGAACAAAGCAGAGCTCGTCGACGCGGTTCAGGACGCCGCAGGACTGAGCAGCAAGAGTGAAGCCGAGCGAGCGGTGAATGCGTTCACCGAGGTTGTCATGGGTGCCGTGAGCAAGGGCGACAAGGTTTCGTTGCCCGGGTTCGGCTCCTGGTCGCGCACCGATCGCGCCGCTCGAACGGGCCGGAATCCGCGCACGGGTGAGCCCGTGCAGATTCCCGCGTCCAAGGGCGTGAAGTTCTCGGCCGGCGCTGCGTTCAAGAGTTCGGTGAACCCGTAGCAAGGTGTCGGACGCCGGTCATCGGCCGGCCCGAGAAAGAAGAGCGCGAGGGGCGCTCATGACGGAAAGGTGGTGACGGTGCCTCCGGCAAAGAGACGGACAGCACGCAAGCCCGCCAAGCGGAAGCCTGCGAAGCGTAAGCCTGCGAAGCGCAAGCCTGCGAAGCGCAAGCCTGCCAAGCGGCGTAAGCCTGCGAAGCGCAAGCCTGCCAAGCGGCGTAAGCCTGCCAAGCGGAAGCCTGCCAAGCGGAAGCCTGCGAAGCGTAAGCCTGCCAAGCGGCGTAAGCCTGCGAAGCGCAAGCCTGCGAAGCGCAAGCCTGCCAAGCGGCGTAAG
>CAYRHS010000056.1:7655-14001 GCA_964424125.1 uncultured Burkholderiales bacterium | reverse complement strand
AGCGTAAGCCTGCCAAGCGGCGTAAGCCTGCGAAGCGCAAGCCTGCCAAGCGGCGTAAGCCTGCCAAGCGGAAGCCTGCCAAGCGGAAGCCTGCGAAGCGTAAGCCTGCCAAGCGGCGTAAGCCTGCGAAGCGCAAGCCTGCCAAGCGGCGGAAGCCTGCCAAGCGGCGTAAGCCTGCCAAGCGGAAGCCTGCGAAGCGTAAGCCTGCGAAGCGCAAGCCCGCCAAGCGCAAGACGACCCGACGCCGCTAGTCGCGGTACGGGACCATCTCGAGGCGGGGGCCCATCCGGCCCCCGCCTCGGCGCGTCAGGAGCAAGCCCTCCCGTTACGCGTCGAGGACCTTGAACGCCTCGCCTGGTGCTCCGGCTCCCGCGACGGTCGCCTCGGCTCGCACGCGAGCGGCGAACGCGTCCGGTCCGTCGTCGCCGGTGATGTCCATCGTCGAGCGCCACTGGCTGCGGTGTTCGAGGAGCGCCGCGACCTTGCGGTCGAGGTAGCCGCCCGCCGGCTCGAGCAGATCGGGATCTTCGGCCTCGAAGAGCAGGATCGAACGCGGCCGATGCGGTTCCAGGCCGCCGGGATCCAGCTGTTCAGGAAAGAAGTGCGGGTCCCGGGCGGCGACAACGGCGTCGAGCACCAGGAAACCGGCGGCCCGGTGGTCGGGATGGAGCCGGTAGCGCTTCCATGGATCGTGACCGAGCAGCACCACCGGGCGGAGACGCCGCACCGTGGCGGCCAGGAACGCACGTTCGGCGCGGCCGTTCTCGAGCTCGCCGTCGACGTAACCCGCGAACTCCACACCGCGGGCACCGAGGACCTCGGCGGCCGCTTCCTGTTCACGTCGTCGCCGCGCGACGAGTTCGGCAGGATCCGCGTCCGGCTCCCACGTGCCCTTGGAACCATCGGTCAGGACCAGCATCCTGACATCCGCACCGTCGTCCGCCCAGCGGGCGAGCGTCGCGCCGGCGCCGAACTCCACGTCGTCCGGGTGAGCGCCGATCGCCAGGACGCGTTCCGGTGTCGGAAGGCCGTCGGCGCTCACGAAGCCCGTGTGTGCGCTGCTTCGGGCACCACCGTTCGGAGCTCCTCAGCCAAGAACGCTTCGAGCTGGTCGAGGTCGTCGGGAAGGTCGACGTCGAATGCCAGCGACGGGTCGTCGACGGCGACGAACGGGAGATCGAGACGCTCGGCCTCGGACCGGTGCCGCGCGAACGATCCCGCCCCGTACGAGAACGTGAACGGCGCCGCGGTGGGGACCGAGAGCACCGGTGTGCCGTCGCCTCGATGGCACGCGACCGCGACGACCCCGCCGGGCTCTGCGGGCAGCACCGATTGGAACGACCTCGCCCGCGGGAGGTCGCCGTGGGCGACGACGAGCCGCTCGAGTCCCGCACGACGTGCCCAGTCGCGCCCGACAGAAGCGGAGGCGTCGAGGCTGCCGGGATCGTCGAGGACGGTGGCGCCGAGGCGCTCGGCCCAGCCCCGAACGTCGGCCGCGTCGGTCACGACGGCGACGGGGAGGTCGGCTGCTGCCGCCACCACCCGCTCGGCCATCCAGCGTACGAACCGGGTGCGCCCCTCAGGCTCGAGGCGGGAAGCGAGTCGCGCCTTTCCGCCATGGAACGCGCGAAGGGGGATCACGACGCCGGCGACGGCAGCATGGCGGGCCATGGGCCTGCGTATCCTACCGGTGGTGGAACCGCTGTATCCGGTGGCGAAGGGCATCTTCTACGTGCCTCTGCGGTACGGCTTGGAGTGGGTCGCGGAGGGATGGCAGCTCGTCCCGGCGCGGGGCCCGGTGATCCTCACGTCGAACCACGCGTCGCACCTCGATCCCTTGTGTCTCGCCTACGTGGCCGACCGAAGACGCCGGCGGATTCGGTTCCTGGCCAAGGAGGAGCTCTTTGAGAAGCGGGCACTCGGGCCGTTGCTGCGGGCGGTGCGGCAGATTCCCGTGCGTCGAGGTACCGAGAGCGCAGCCGACGCGCTCGCGCCGGCGATCGCCGAGGTTCGGAGCGGCGAGTGCATCGCCGTGTTCCCCGAGGGGACGATCTCGCTCGACCTCGAGCCGATGGCGGGCAAGACCGGTACGGCCCGGCTGGCCCGGGCAACGGGTGTCCCGGTGACGCCGGTCGGGCTCTGGGGGGCGCATCGGATCCTCTTCAAGGGTCGCCTACCCAATTGGCGGTGCGGGATCGCCGAGGTCGCGGCCGTGGGAACTCCGGTGCGCGTGGGTCCCGAGGACGATGTGCACGAAGCGACCGACCGCATCATGGCTGCGATCTGCACCCAGGTCGCTCGGGCGCGGGAGCTCTACCCGCAACGTCCCGCGCCGGACGAGGACGGGTGGTGGGTACGCGATCCCGGAACCGCGCTATTGCGAAGCTGTCGAAGCGAGGCGGTGTCATGAAGGTCACGGTCGTTGGGGCGGGATCGTGGGGGACGACGGTCGCGGGCATCGTGGCGGCCCGACCGGAGGTCGACGCCATCATCTGGGCGCGCGAGCCCGAGACCGCTGAACAGATCGCGACCGAGCACGTCAACCGCAACTACCACCCCGATCTGACGCTGCCCGACTCCCTGCGGGCCACGAACTCCCTCGAGGAAGCGTGTCGCGATGCCGACGCGATCGTGATGGGCGTGCCCTCCCACGGGATCCGGGGGGTCATGGAGGACGCGGCGCCCTACGTCGCGAACGACGTGCCCATCGTGAGCCTGGCGAAGGGCGTCGAACAGGGAACGAACCTGCGAGGAACGGAGATCATCCTCGCGACGCTCCCGGACCACGATCCTTCCCGGGTCGGCGTGCTCACCGGCCCGAACCTCGCACGCGAGGTGGCTGCGGGACAGCCGACGGCGTCGGTCGTCGCCATGCCCGACGAGGAGATCGGCCGCCGCTTCCAGGCCCTCTTCATGACTCCCACCTTCCGCGTCTACACGAATCCCGACGTCGTGGGGTGCGAGATCGCGGGCGCGCTGAAGAACGTCATGGCCATCGCCGCGGGGATCGCGGCGGGGTTGGGCTATGGGAGCAACACGCTCGCGGCGCTCTTGACCCGCGGGCTGGCCGAGTTGACCAGGCTGGGCGTCGCGGTGGGGGGCCACGCCCTGACATTCGGCGGCCTCGCCGGCGTCGGTGACCTCATCGCAACCTGCATGAGCGACAAGAGCCGGAACCGCACCGTGGGATTCCAGCTCGGCCAGGGGCGGACTCTCGATGACATCGTCGCCGAGATGAAGATGGTCGCCGAGGGCGTGAAGTCCACCGAAGCGGTCCTCGACCTGGCCCGCACGCACCGCGTCGAGATGCCCATCGCCGAACAGGTCGGAGCCGTGCTCTACGAGGGTCGGCGACCGGCGGACATCGTTCCCGCGCTCATGTCCCGCGAAGCCAAGTCGGAAGGGCACGGCATCGCCGAGGCGCGTCAGAAGCGCCAGACGTGACGACCGCGCCGATCGTGGTCGGCGCGCTCGGCCGGTCCCGCACCGCTCGAATCGACGCGGTCGGAGCGATCTCCTTCGACGACGCCGGTTGGGTGCTCCGATGGTGGGTGGGCGCCGACGACCGGTGGCGTGACCCGGCCGCGGAAGCGGCAGTGCGGCAACGGAGGGTGCGGGCGGCGCCGGTGGCAGAGACGCGGCTCCGCGTGCCCGGTGGTGACGCGGTCCAGGTCGTTTCCTCTGCGGGGGAGAGGCTCGTCGTCGAGGTCCGCAACGAGTCCCCCGCACCCTTCGTCGTCGCCTTCGACGTCGGACCGGGACCGGGAGGCGCCGTGCGCTCGATCGAGGTCGAGGATGCGGTTGTCGTGGTGGACGGGCTCGCGGCGATCGAGCTCCCGCGCGCACCGTTGCGGTGGACGGCCGGTCCCGACGCCGGCACGCGATGGGAGGCAGTGGTCGAGGGTGGTGCGGAGACGGGTCCGGTGCGTCCGGCCGTCGACCGCGCGGGAGGCGCCGGTGTGGCGCTGCTGTTCCCGGTGGCGCATCGCGCCTCGGTAACGGCCACGGTTCCCCTGGAGCCGACGCGTCGGGTCGAGCGCACGTCGCGCTCACTTCCCGATCCGGACGCCATCGCTCGCGGATGGCGGTCGCAACTCGACGTGGGGCTCCGGGTCGAGCTCCCCGATCCCGCATGGCAGGAGCTGCTCGACGCGGCACGGGCGACGCTCCTTCTCCTGGCCGGCCCCGGTCGTCGGCTCACACCGGAGGCGGTTGCCGCGCTGGAGGATTGGGGCCACGACCGCGAGGCGCTCGCCGGCTGGGCGAGACTCGGTTGGAGAGAGCGTCGCCGAGCGCGTCGGCGGGGTGCACTCCGATCCGGTGAGCTGGAACGGCTCCGGCGCGCGGCTTCGCCCGTCGGCACGTGGCCCAAGGGTCCTGCTCCCTTCCTGGTCGCGCTCCGGGCCGTCCTCGCCCGGGACGCGGTCCCCGGCTCGGTCGAGGTCCTCGGCGAGCTTCCGCGTGAGTGGCTCGGCGGTCCGTTGTCGGTGCGACACGCACCGACCCGGGCCGGTGTGGTCTCGTACACCGTCCGCTGGCATGGTGCCCGGCCCGCGCTGCTCTGGGAGTGCGATCCCGGGGTCGAGCTGCGCGCCCCTGGCCTCGATCGGTCGTGGTCGACCCGCGAGCCTCGTGGCGAGGCGCTGCTCAGTCCGTCAGGCGAAGCGTGACGATCTCGGCCGGGCCGATCGTGCGGCTCCCGGCGAACGGGGCGACGATTGCTCCACGAAGGTCGATCTCGTCACCCGCGACGGGCTCGCCTGCCCTCTGCACCCGTACCGTCGAAGCCTCGGGTGAGGGATTGAAGCAGCGCAGGACGAGACGCGGCCCGTCACGCTGGAGGGCCGAGACCTCACCACCGGGCCCCTCGCGCACCGCGCCCGTCGCGGGGAGCTCGGAGCCGACGCCGCCTCCGCGTACCCGCTCGAGCGGGACGAGGAACTCGTCGGCGGCCGCGTAGCACCCGGCGTCGCGCCAGTCCCCCCGGTGGGGGAGCAGCGCATACTCGAAGACGAGCGGCCCGGGGAGCTGGGGGCCGGCGAGCGGATCCAGCGGACCAGCCGGGTTCGGTCGCAACGCGGGCTCGGCGCGGGAGAGGTAGCCGGTCGCGCGGAGCAACGTCAGCGCGAGCTCGCGTCCGTCGTCGACGAGCTCGTACTCCAGCAAGCCGTCGTGCAGGACGGCGAGCCCCACGTCACCGGCCGAGGCGTCGACGAAGCGGCGGGAGGGGAACGTGGGCAGCGGGAACTCATGGGGTCCACCCTCGACGTCGAGGCCCCGGTGCACGACGGCGAACGCGCACTCGGCGTCCGACCCCGTCACGAGAGCGGGAAGCGGGAAGTGCGCGCGCAGGCGGTGATCGCGGTGATGGTGGTCGAGCTCGACGCGCACTCGGAGGAATCGTTCTCCGGCTCGCAGCTCGTAGGTCGTGGTCACGAGCGCCGGCGCGACCTCGTCGCTGCGGCGGTCAGAAGACCGCTCGTCCCCGACGGCGTGCGTCGGCCACTCGTACTCGGCTTCGACGCGGATCCGGCCCCGCACCGGTCCCGCCTCGATGGTCGAGATCGCTACGGACGTCGGCACGTCGACGACGCGGTCGTCAGCCGGCGGCGAGTAGTTGTACGTGTCGCCGCCGTCGCCTCCGTCGACGAGCCGGTTCGCCCCGGCGACGACGACGCCCTCGTCGCTCTCGAGCGCGACGAGACCGGTCTCGTGATCGACGGTTGCCGAGAGGTGTCCGTTCGCCAGTTGTGCCCCTGAGTGCCTGACGCCCGCGTCCATTTCCCCCGTGACGTCCCCCGACGCGACGTCCTCGGCTCGCAGTGTCCGCCAGCCGAAGCCCGGGATGCGATCAGCCGCGAGGACGACCCGCCGGGCCGGGGCCCGCAGGAGTCGCACGCGGAACGTGACGTCCCGGTCGGCGCGCGCGAGAAGCTCGCCGCGCAGCGGATCGAGGCTCGACGGTGCCTCCTCTGGCCCGGCTTCGCGCATGGTCACCGCGACCGTTCCGTCCGCTTCTTCGGTGACGGCATGATCGACCACGCGGACACCTCGGAACTCCGGACCCCGCATGGCCTCCACCACCCACCGGATCTTCGCTCCGGTGACGGTCGTCGAGAATCGCTCGCCTTCCAGGACTTCCACGACCTGGGTCGGGACGGGCCGGTGGTCGGCGGTGAGGAACGTCACGGGTCCTCGACCCGGCACGGTGACCTCGACCAGCCCTCCGCGGGGGCGAGCAGTCGGGTTGAGAACGATGGTGGAGCCCGATGGCGCGTCCACCTTCGTCGCGAGCCTTCGCCGTGCCCGACGCGTGACTCCCTCGGCGAGCTGGCGAGCTTCCTGG
>CAYRHS010000056.1:0-7645 GCA_964424125.1 uncultured Burkholderiales bacterium | reverse complement strand
ACCGCGTCGACCACCTCGACCACCGTGCCCGGAGCGTCGACCACCTCGTCGGCGCTGCACGCACACGACGAGTCGTGTGCGGCATTGAGCACCAGGCGGGACCAGGCGTCGTCCAGGAACCGCGTGGCGGAGTCGTCGGGGGGAAGGAGGAGCGCGGCGAGGGGCTCGGCCCCTCGCTCGAGCGCCCGCTCGGCCGCGGCTGCCTCCTGGTGCACGTCGACGCGGTTGGACGCGACTCCCATGAGGACGTTGGCGCGGGCACCCGAGCGCAGCTCACCCGTCCATTCGGGGAGTGCACGAGCTGGTCGTGAGCCGAGGTACTCGGGCAAGGACATGACCGCGAACCGGAAGTCGCGCTGCGCGGTGTTCGCAGCCGCGGCCACGCGGCCGACCCCCGGTTGCGGGAGCTGGTGGTCGGTTCCGTTCATGAGCAGCAGGGAGCCGTCGACGCTCCCGCCCAGCTCGGCCTCGTAGCTCCGGGCGCGCTCTACCAGTCCCGCAGCGTCGGCCGGGAGGTCCCGGCCGTTCGAGTACGAGCCGTAGAGGTACTCGGCCCGGACGACGGAACCGTCGGGCCCTCGCCACCGGAACGCCGTGCCTTCGATCGCGGAGGGAACACCCCGCCAGACCACTGCGTGCTCGAGACCGGCAAGCCGGAGGAGCTGGGGCATCTGGCCGATGTGGCCGAACATGTCGGGCAGGTACCCGACCGGCATCGCGCCGCCGAGCGCGTCTGCGCGGCGGAGGCCGTGTTGGAGATCCCGAACGATCGTCTCTCCGGAGACCATGAACTCGTCCATGAGCACCGCCCACGGGCCGATCGAGAGTCGCCCCCCCGTGACGAGTGTGCGGATCCGTTGCTCGGCCTCCGGGCGGATGGCCAGGTAGTCGTCGACGACCACGGTCTGACCGTCGAGGAGGAAGTGGGCGTACGTCTCTTCCTGCTCGAGGACGGGGAGCAGCGCGTCCAGTAGCTCGACGAGTCGCATCCGGAAGGTCTGGAACGGCGCGTACCACTCGCGGTCCCAGTGCGTGTGCGGCACGATCGCGACGCCGCGAGGCTCGGTCGGGACGGTCACGGGCGGCAGTGTACGGCGAAGCTCCCGGTACCCTGGCGGGCATGGCCCTTCATTCGCGCGAGCTTCCGCGCGCGTCCGTCTTCTTCGACTTCGACGGGACCATCGCCCCCGAGGACGTGGGGGTGCATCTGCTGGAGCGACTGGGCACTCCGGGCTGGCGGGAGCACGACGAGCGCTTCGAGCGGGCGGAGATCGGAAGCCGCGAGTGCATCGTGGCCGAATGGGCTCATCTCCCGGTGACCGACGAGGCTCGGCTCCGTGAGATCGCGGCCGAGGTACCCGTGGATCCGGGCTTCGGCCCGCTCGTGGACGGGCTGCGGCGCCGCGGGGCCGAGGTCACGGTCCTCTCCGACGGCTTCGGCTTCTACGTGGCCGACGCGTGCGCGCCGTTCGACGTGCCGGTGCTCACGAACGTCGTCGACTTCACCACCGGCGAGCTGACCTTCCCTCATGAAGCCGGGTGCTGTCCCTGCTCGACCTGCGGGACGTGCAAGCAGGCTCCGATTCGTGACGCAGTGGCGCGTGGGCGGGTCACGGTGCTGATCGGGGACGGGGCCAGTGACCGCAAGGCTGCGCTCCTCGCCGAACACGTCTTCGCCAAGGACTCGCTGGCGGAGTGGTGCGACGTCTTCGACGTTCCGTACGTCCCGTTCCGCGATCTCGACGACGTGCGTTTCGAGCTGCTCGGATGAGCACGCCGAATCTCGTCACCGCGGCGAGGATCGCGGGCGTGCGGGACGAGCGGCTACTGCGGGCCGTGCGGGACGTCGCGCGATCGCAGTTCGTTCCCGCGGGGGAGGTCAGCCGCGCGGACATCGACCGGCCGCTGCCGATCGGACACGAGCAGGTGACGACCCAGCCCTCGCTGGTCGCCGTCATGGTCGAGGCACTCGAGGTGCAGCCCTCGGACAGGGTGTTGGAGATCGGCACCGGCTACGGATACCAGACGGCGCTGCTCGCTCGACTCGCCGCGCTCGTGCACAGCGTCGAGCGGCACACCGAGCTCGCAGAGGCCGCAGTCGCCAACCTCCGCGACGCCGGTATCGCCAACGTCGAGGTGACCGTGGGCGACGGAACGCTGGGACTCCCCGACGACGCCCCGTTCGACGGCATCGTGGTCGCGGCGGCCCACCCCAGGATCCCGCCCCCGCTCGTGGAACAGCTCCGGTCGGGTGGTCGTCTCGTCCAGCCGGTCGGGCCGGGCGGCCACGAGGAGGTGGTCTGCTTCCAGAAGGAGGGGGACGAGCTGGTTCGCGTCCGGGCCCTGATCGGTGCTTGTTTCGTCCGCCTCTTCGGCACGTACGGGTTCGACGACGGTGGGAGTCGCTGAGCTCCCTCCCGGAGCCGGGTCGGGGCGACGGCCGGCTCAGAGGTCGACGACCATCCCGTCGTAGGCGGGCTCGGCCCGCGAGCAGAGCCCGGCCGCGACCTCGACGAGCCGCGGATGTGGAGGCGCGGAACGCCCGATCTGGGTGAGGAGGATGCGTCCCACCGGCCAATCGCAGATGACCGGGAGGTCCTCGTCGATCCGGAGGTGGTTGAGGCGGCCTCGCCGGTACATCGCGCCGTCGACGACCAACGGGTCCGCGCGGGAGGCGAAGCGTCGCAGGGAGGCGGTCGTCTCGGCGACGTCGCTCGCGTAGACGAGCGTGGTTTCGTCGGCGCGGAGCCGCCACGCGTAGGTGGGGAACCCGGCTTCGGTGCCGTGCGGGACCTCGAGCGCATCGACCGTCCAGCGGTCGACCTGGCGGCGTTGCCCGGGACTAACGGGGACAAGCTCCAGATGATCCAGACGGCGGTGGCGCCGCCGCAGATGTCCGAGCGTCTGCGGATGGGCGAGAACCCGGATGGGGTCCAGGCCCCGACCCTGCCACCAGCGCCGCAGCTTGGCTCCGACTCCTCCGCTGGCGTCGCGGTGGGCATGCGTCAACAGGATCGCCTCGAGCCGATCGTCGAGCGCGCCCGACTGGCGATCGAAGTCGCGGGTGACGTCCAGGAGGACGGTGCGGTCTGCCTCCACGACCGCGGAGCTCTCCATCCGCCCACTGCGCCCGCGTCCCGGCGTTCCGCCGCTCGCGCCCGTTCCGAGGAAGCGGAGTCGTGGCGTCGTCATGGCGCGTCCCGGGTCGGGGCGAACATGATGGAGCGGTGACGAGGCGTCGCGGTCACGCCCGTGTGGGCTGCTCGGGCTACGAGTATGCGGAGTGGAAGGGCATCTTCTATCCCGAGGACCTCCCGAAGCGGGACTGGTTCGCACACTACGCGCAGGCCTTCGACACGGTGGAGATCAACGGAACGTTCTATCGACTGCCCGAGCCCGAGACCTTCGACGCCTGGCGCGCACGCGCGCCTCGAGGCTTCCTCTACGCGCTGAAGCTGAGCCGGTACGGCACGCACCTCAAGCACCTGAAGGACCCCGAGCAGTGGGTCGGGAACTTCATCGAACGGGCCGAGCGCCTGGGCCCCACACTGGGTCCGGTGCTGGTCCAGCTCCCCCCGAACTGGCACGCCGATCCGGGAAGGCTCGACGGCTTCCTCGACGTGGCTGCCGGGCGGATCCGGTGGGCGGTCGAGGTCCGAGACCGTCGGTGGCTCTGCAGCGAGGTGTACGACGTGCTCGCTCGCCACGACGCCGCGCTCGTCGTCCACGATCTTCTCGACGCTCACCCTCGGATCGTGACCGCGGGCTGGGTGTACCTGCGGTTCCACGGGCCGTACGCCGGGCGCCCGTACACGGGGTCGTACTCACCGCAGGCGCTCTCGGGCGCAGCGCGGCGGATCCGGAGCCACCTCGCCGAGGGACGCGACGTCTACGCCTACTTCAACAACGACATCGGTGGCCACGCCGTGGACGACGCTTCCGATCTCGTCCGGTATCTCGACTCCCACTGACGACGAGCGCACCGAACCGCTCGGTCAACTCCCGGGAGAGGCCTCACGCGCTCGTTCGGCTGCCTCACGCTCGCCGGCGGCGCCCTCGTGGAGGAGCCGACCGGCCGCATCCTCGAGATGGGCGCGGACGAACCACTAGATCTGCTCCAGACGCTCGGTCTGGTCGAGCAGGATCCCGTGCGACACGGGGTCGACGGACTCTAGGATCTCCAGGCCGCGACGGTGGTCGCCGATCACGCCGTCGAGGCTCACGTCCAGCGCGGCCAGGTGCTGCGAGCTCGGGGCTCGGTCCAATCCGGAGCCGCTCCAGCTTCGTTCGGACGCGACGAACCCGGGAGTCCCTCGGGGCGCCCCGCCGAGCGTGGCGATCCGCTCGGCCACTCGGTCGGACATCCCGCGTACCTCTTCCACCTGGGGATCGAGCATTTGGTGGACCGCGACGGAGTTGGGGCCGACGACGTTCCAGTGGACGTGCTTCAGGGTCAGATGGAGGTCGATGAGCGAGTTCAGGCGCTCTCGTTCTCCTCGTGAGGTTCCCCGGGTCCACCCGACTTCGAAACGTGGATCGCGACGGTCAGTTCGGACCGATCGGTCAGGGATCGTCAGAAAGCTCGTGCAGCACCTCCTTCTCCTCCGCGCTGGCTCGAGGTCCGCAGCCCATGACGAGCGTGCCGCGAAGGTCGTTGGGCTCGTGACGGAGCGCGAGCACGGCATCTTGGTCGTCAGGATGGCCCGCCGCTCCGAATCGGTAGATCTTCTCGACGCGGAAGTGATGGGCGGCGACCGGACGTCCCCGTAGTGAGATCCGTCCGTCTCCCTTCACGTTCAGGTTCTCTCGCCAGCCCGCGCGTCGCAGAGCCTGGAGTGTCTCTTGCCAGGTCGGTCTGGGGCGCGGTGGACGCGGAGAAGCCCCGGTCACGCGAACAGGCTCACGCCTCCCGGCCCCACCAGGAGTCCCAGCACGATGCGAGCGATCCCACCCGGGACGCTGCTCCTGGCGATCGTCACGCCGACGACGAGTGCCACGGCGACGAGCCACAACACGAATACCACTGTCTCCTCCTTCCCCCGGCCGGTAGGTCCGTACCCGGCAGGTCCATACCCGGCGAACGGCCCCTCCATACATCGAGCCGGCGCGCACCCTGTGTGTGTGTGTGTGTGGCGTACTTCACCGCCTCGGGTTTCGCTCGGGCCCGTCCCGGGCATGACCCGATCGACACAAAGGCAGATCGCGAATCCGACCAGCAACAGGAGAAGTCATGGCAGAGAAGGTCCAGCGGATCAAGGAGACCGGGAAGGAAGCTGCAGGCGCGGCACGTGAGGCAGCCGAGGAGACGGTCGAGGCCGCGCGCGAAGCAGCCGGCCGGAGCGTCGACGCGGCACGTGAGGCGGCCCGAGAGACCCTCGATGCTGCCCGCGAGGCCGGCCAGGAGACGAAGCAGGCCGCGAGCGATGTGGCCGAAGCGGCCGGTCGAGCCGGACCCTACGAGGAATGGACCAAGGACGAGCTCTACGAGCGCGCCCAGGAACTGGACATCGAGGGCCGGTCCGAGATGAACAAGGAGGAGCTCATCGACGCGCTCCGGTCGAACTCCTGACGATCCGACGTGAAGGCCCCGATCGTGGCGCGGGGTTGGGCGCAGGGCTCGCGTGTCGCGCCGACAACCCCGGTCAGGACCGCGCAACCCCGGGCGGAGGTATCCGACCGCGGCTCGGGCCTTCGACGAGATTCCCCGCTACCCAGGCTCGAGGGAGCTCACGCCCGTCACCGAGAAACGTAACGTCGTCACGCAGTCATTCCTGGTGGAGGAGGACCTCTCGGAGTGATCAGTCGTGCTCGTCCGCTCGACCGCGGTCGTCGTCGCGGCCGCTGTCGACGTAGCGCGCGAACCGGCGCAGACCGCGAGCGGCTGCGCCCATACCGTCGGCGAGGAGCGTCAGGCCGAGCGCGGCGCCCGTCTTCGCCCGTTCCGGGATCGATGACGGGCCGCCGCGATCCGCCACGGACTCGGGCGGCCTCGTCCCGAGGCGCTCGGCGACCGCGTCGAGCGGCGGCCGGTCCTGCTCCCTCTCGGGATGGTGTCCGGGCCGGTTCTCCTCGGGCGTCCGCCGGGGCGGGTCCTCCATCGTCGGGGCTCGGTGGCGGGAGAGGCGCGACGGGTCGCTGTCGGGGTCCACGGGCGCCGTGCCGCTTCGGTGAAGCTCTGGCTGTTGTGGTGTGCCCATGGCATCTTCGTACCCTCGAGCCGCGAGTCTCACTCGTGAGGTGAGCGAATGACCACCATCGACGCGATCTCGGCGCAGCTCTCCTACCCGATGCTCGCGGTCGCGGCTGCTCGGTCGCAGGAGCGCGACGCCTGTCTCGTCGGCTTCTCCACCCAGATCAGCATCGACCCGTGGCGGTACCTCGTCGGCCTGTCCCACCGGAACCGGACCTTCGATCTCGCAACGGAGTCCTCCCACGTCGTCGTCCACTTCCTCGAGCGCGATCAACTGGAGCTCGCGCGGATCCTCGGGGGTTCGAGTGCCAACGACGACGTCACCAAGGAGCGCTACCTCGCCCGCCTCTGGCGCGGGCATGAAGCAGGGGTCGCTCGGCTGGCCCCCTGCCGCTCCTGGTTCGTCGGTCGTGTCCTCGCCCGGCACCCGTGTGGCGATCACTCGGCGTTCGTCCTGGAGCCGGTTGCGGGAACCGCCGGCGACGCTCGGTTCCACCAACTCGACTATCAGGACGTCCGGGATCTGGATGCCGGGCGAGCACCTTGAGCCGGCGCTGCGGCCTTCACGTGACGCTCGTGATCCTGAGCTCGTCGATACCCGCGAGGGAGCGGAGCTCCGAGGTGCGCGCGGCGAGGTCCTGTCCCGGTTGGGTTCGGAGCTCGACGCGAACGAGCGTCGTGTCGTCCTCGTCGTGGAGTTCGAACGTACGGACGTCGACCCCGTCGATGCCGCGCAGCCGGTCGAGAACCTCGCCCGCGTCGCCGTTGGGGCCGACGCGAAACGTGATCTCGCCCTCGTCGCGTGCGAGATGGCGCCTGACCCATGCGCGCCCGAAACGCAGGACGGTCAGCGTCACAAGCGCTGCCAAGGTCACCGCGACGGCGGGCCAGTAGAAGCCGAGGCCCACGGCGAGGCCCACTGCGGCGGTCAGCCAGATCGAGGCGGCCGTCGTCAGGCCGCGGAGGTTGCCGGCCTCCTTCAGGATCGCTCCGGCACCCAGGAACCCGACCCCCGGCGGCAACTGCGGCTGCGACCCCCGTGAGGTCGATGTTGACGTTCGTGTCGCCACGTCCAGCGACGAACGGATCGAAGGCAGCCGTCGAGATCATCCCGAACAACGCCGCGCCGAGCGCGGGCACCATATGGGTGCGGAAGCCGGCCTCCTTGGCGTCGATCTCGCGTTCGATGCCGATCGCGCCCCCGAGCGTCGCGGCCACGGCAACCCGCAGGACCAGCGCTGGCACGCTCAGATCGAGGAGACCGTCCATGGACATCCCGGTACCCGAAGACGGTTCGGCCTGTTCCACTCTCGGCGGCGTCGCGGTTTCGACACGGCGCCGGTGGGTATCCAACCGGCATGTGGACGTGGATCATCGTCGGCGTCGTGGTCGCCGTACTCGTCGTGGCGCTCCTGGTCGTCAGGATCAGGCAACGACGCGGCGGCGTCATCGTCG
>CAYRHS010000055.1:0-18127 GCA_964424125.1 uncultured Burkholderiales bacterium | reverse complement strand
GGCAGGCCACGGTCCACACCACGAAGCTCGCCACGCTCCGGAGCGCGCTCCCCACCGCCTTCGCCCGCTGAGCCGAGCGAACCTCCGGAATCGCTCCGGTGTCGTCCAGCTTCGCCAGTCCCGTCCGATGCCGCAGCCGCTGCACGGTCCGGGCGCCCTGCTCGCTCGCGAGCCGCTTCGCGAAGCGCCGGATGAGGTGGCGCAAAAAGACGTTGACGAAAAACGCGACGAGCAGGATCAGCAGGATGTTGACCGGCTTGTGGAAGGCGTCGGCGACCTCCGCGGCGGTCTCGTTGTGCGTCCAATCGAAGACCGTCGAGCACAGGTTCGATTGCGAGCCGGGGTCGCCGCACACGTCGATCTTCTGTGCGTCGCTCGACTGCTGGGCGACGCGGGCCGCGAGCGGGAGGGCGCGGAGGAGAGCAACAACGATCATCGGAGGTTCCGCGTCGGGAACGAAGGTCGGTGCCCCGAGTGCGGCGAGTCGACCCTAGCCCGCGCCCGACCGAGAATCAGGCCCGGACCGGGTCCGGGGGTGAGGGGTCCCGGCTGGCCCGAGCGGCAGCCCGCGTGACCATCTCGGCGCGGCCCGCCTCGCTCAGGTGCTCGCTCACGACGATGCTGGAGCCGTTGGGAGCCATCGAGACGCCGTGGAGACAGTCGGCTGCCTCCATCGTGCGCTTCTGATGCGAGACGATCACGAGCTGGGCCTCGGCGCGGAACTCGTGCACCAGGTCGAGGAACCGGTGCAGGTTGACGTCGTCGAGCGCGGCCTCGACCTCGTCGAGGAGGTAGAAGGGCGACGGTCGAGCGCGGAAGACCGCGAAGAGGAACGCGAGCGCGGTGAGGGAACGCTCGCCTCCGGACAGGAGCGACAGGCGGCGGACGTTCTTGCCCGAGGGACGCGCCTCGATCTCGATCCCGGTCTGGAGCAGATCGTCCGGATCCGTGAGCGACAGGGAGCCCGAGCCTCCCGGGAACAGCGTCTCGAAGAGCGCCGCGAAGTGCGCGGCGACGTCTTCGTATGCGTTCCGGAAGACCGAGACGATCTCCGTGTCGACGGCTCGGATCACGCGCCGGAGCTCGCGACGCGACTGGCGGACGTCGTCGAGCTGCTCCTCCAGGAACCGATGACGCTCCTGGAGCGATTCGTACTCCTCGAGGGCCAGGGGGTTGATGGGACCCATCAGCCGCAGCTCGCGCTCGAGCTCCCGGGCCCGTCCCGCCGGTGTCGTTCCCTCGGGCACTTCGGGCTTCGGTGCGTCGAGCGCCTCTGCGGGCTCGCAGTCGTGGTCGCGGCGGAGCCCCTCCACCGCCGTCTCGTGGCGCAACCGGGTCTCGGCCTCGTCGATCTCGGCTCGTTGGGCACGCGCGCGCCGCTCACGCAACTCCTCCTCGGCGGCCGTTCGCTCGTGCCGGAGCGTCTCCAGGCGGCTCGTGGCCCGGCGCGCCGCCTCGGTCCGCGCCCGACGGCGCTCGTGGAAGCGTTCGTCGAGCACCTCGACACGCTCGAGCACATGCCCCAGACGACGTGCGAGGTCCTCGTAGCGATCGGCACGCATGGCCAGCGCCGCACGCCGTCGTACCGCGACGTCGTGCGCGTCGGGATCGCGGGCCAGGCGCTGGTCGAGCGCCTCGAGGCGTGCTTCGAGCACCCGGCGCCGTTCGAGGACTGCGGCGGTGCGCAGCTCGCCCGCCCGAACCGACTCGAGCAACGTCGCCTCGCCGCTCCTGGCGTCCTCGAGCTCACGACGTCGTCGCGCGACGAGCTCCAGCGCGGCAGTCCGCCCCGTCTCGGCTTCCTGCGCCCGGCGCACGGCCTCGTCACGTGCCGCGCGTGTCGCGGCAGAGCGCGAGACGCCCACGCGCCACGCGGCGCTGCTCCCGAAGCGGTCGCCGGCGCGAGTGACCGCGATCAGCCCCGGATGGCCCAGCGCGAGGTCCAGCGCACGCTGCCAACCCCCGTCGACCAGCACGAAATCGGCCAACACCCGCGCCACCGCGTCGGCCAATCCGGGGCGAGCGGCTCGTACGCACTGCGCCAGGGGGCGGCCGCCCTCGACCTGCGGCCACGACGTAGCCGTCGGCTGCTCGTCACCGAGCACGATGAGCAGCGCGCCCGCGTCGCCGTCCTTGAGCCGGTGGAGCGCGGTGCGCGCCGCGGTGCCGCTCTCGACGACGACCGCGTACATGGCTTCGCCCAGCGCAGAGGCGACCGCGGCTTCTGCCCCGGGCTCGATCTCGAGGTGGTCGACCAGCGGGCCTACGACTCCGTCGAGCCCCACGAGCTGCTCGACACCGGTGGAGGTGTGGGCTTCTTCGAGCGCGGACGCCAGCGCGTCGGCGCGAGCACGCCAGCGCTCGAGCTCGGCGTCCGCCTCCCGGATCTCGTGCTCGGCGGAGTGCAGCGCGGCCTCGGCGGCTTCGCGAGCAGCGGTCGCCGCGGCGATCTCGTCCTCGGACCCCGTGTCCGGCGTCGCAGCCGATAGCTCGGTGAGCGCGCGTCGGGTCGCGTCCGCATCCGCGACCAGGGTCTCGATGACACCTTCGTCGGCCACGCTCTCGAGCTCGCGTTCGATCCCGCGGCGCTTCTCGCCGAGGAGCGCGCGCAGGCCCCGGCAGCGTTCCCGGAGTGCCTCGGCTCGCGCGAGACCGTCGGCCGTCTCGTCGGCACCCACGTCCGCGAGCGAGCGCTCGCTCTCGAGCACCGCTTCGTCGAGCTCGCGCAGCGCCCCCGTGAGCTCCGTCGCCCGACGTTCGTGTTCGGCGCGTTCGTCGCGCAACCGATCGAGCTTCGTCTCGAGACCCGCGAGCTGGTGGCCAGCCAGGTAGAGGCGGATGGCTCGTAGCTCGGCCTGGACGCCGTCGTGGCGCCGCGCCGCGTCGGCCTGCTTCTCCAGCGGTCTGAGCTGACGCCGGACCTCACGGAGCAGATCCTGGAGTCGGAGCAGATTTCCCTCCGTGGACTCGAGCCGGCGCTCGGCCCGCTCACGGCGCTTGCGGAACTTCAGGACCCCCGCCGCCTCCTCGATCACCGAGCGGCGGTCCTCGGGGCGAGCGGTGAGCACGGAGTCGAGCTGGCCCTGCCCCACGATGACGTGCTGCTGACGCCCGATCCCCGTATCCGAGAGGAGCTCCTGGATGTCGAGGAGTCGGCAGGGTGCATCGTTGATCCGGTACTCCGATTCGCCCGACCGGAAGAGCAGGCGGGACAGCGTGACCTCCCCGAACTCGATCGGGAGCAGGCCCGCGGAGTTGTCGATCGTGAGCGCGACTTCTGCTCGTCCGAGTGCCGGCCGCGCCGGAGTTCCAGCGAAGATGACGTCGTCCATCTTGCCGCCGCGCACGGTTCGTGGACCCTGGGCTCCCAGCACCCAGGCCACCGCGTCGACCAGGTTCGACTTGCCCGAGCCGTTGGGGCCCACGACGACGGCCACACCCGGCTCGAACTCGACCGTCGTACGGTCGGCGAAGCTCTTGAAGCCCTTGACGGTCAGCGATTTCAGGAACACGCCCGGCCGGCCCTCCCTCTCTGCTCCGAGCGTATCGAGCGGCTCCTCACGAGACGCGGAACCCCCGCACGTCCTCGGGTGGCTCCTCGACGATCTCGACACCGGTCACCGCGGCACGAGGAGGCCCCTCGTGGCACCAGCCCACGAGCGCGTGGACCGCGGGGGACGCACCCTCGATCGCGACCTCGACCCTCCCGTCCGCCCGGTTGCGGACCCACCCCGCGAGACCGAGCGCCACTGCCCGCTCACGGCAGGTCTGGCGGAACCACACGCCCTGCACCCGCCCGGAGACCAAGACTCGTCGTCGGATCAGACCGGCTCCCGAGCTCAGACCTGACTCTCCGAGAAGAACGTCGAACGGTTGCCGAACCGCTGTCGCCGGATGGGCCGCTTCGTGCGCGGGCACGGCTCTCCTTCGCGGCCGTACACCTGATGGTGTTCCTGGTACTCGCCGGGCCTGCCCTGCAGGTCGACGAAGCCTTCGTCGGGGAGCGTGGAACCGCGGTACTTCACCGCATCCTGGAGGACCTCGATGATCGCCCGGTAGAGGCGCCGGACCTCCTGTGGCGACAGCGAGTCGCTGAGTCGATCGAACCGCAGCCCCGCCTGGAAGAGGATCTCGTCGCTGTAGATGTTGCCGATCCCCGCGACGAACTTCTGGTCCATCAGCAGCGTCTTGAGCTTGACGCTCCGCTGCCGCAGGAGTGCGGCGAAGCGGTCCACGGACACCGCCGACTCGAGGGGATCGAAACCGAGATGGGCTAGCTCGGGGACCTCCGATTCGAGCTCGTCGGGCGCGGTCACGAACATCTCGCCGAAGGTCCTCGGGTCGACGAATCGGAGCTCTCCCCCCTGGGTGAAGCGGATGATCACGTGGGTGTGTTTCAGCCGCTTCTCCTTCGCGGACTTCGCCCGCCGGAGCTGGCCGGACATCCCGAGATGGATCACGAGCGCGTTGCCCGTGTCCAGTCCCAGCACCAGGTACTTTCCCCGCCGCTCGACGCTCTTGATCTTGGCGCCCACGAGCGGGTCGACGAACTGCTTGCGCTGTCGGTGCCGGCGCACAGGTCGCATGGCGAGGACCTCGACGTCCTTGATCTTGCGACCGACCACGTCCTTTTCGAGATCACGCCGGATGACCTCGACCTCGGGGAGCTCAGGCATCGTCGCCACTCACTTCCTCGTCGGCGTCCACCCCGCCGTGCCGCCCGCGCAGCCAGTCCCACGCCGCCCGTGCCGCGGCCTGCTCCGCCGACTTCTTGGAGCTCCCTTCGCCACGGCCGCGGACGCTTCCCCCCAGCGAGACGCTGGCGAAGAACCGCTTCTCGTGCTCGGGACCCTCGTCGCGAACGGCGTAGCGAGGACGCTGCTCGTAGTGCCGAGCGGCGAGTTCCTGCAGCCGGTTCTTGTACTCCTGCTCGCTCGGACCGGCGGCCGCCTCGGCGATTCGCCCCGACAGCAGGGTCGTGACGAGCCCGACGACCGGGTCCCACCCGGCGTCGAGGTAGAGCGCAGCGAGGACCGCCTCGAGGGTGTCGGCGAGGATCGAGCTCTTGGCTCGCCCGCCCGAGGCCTCCTCACCCTTGTCGAGGAGGACGAAGC
Organism: uncultured Burkholderiales bacterium; assembly: GCA_964424125.1. Lineage (GTDB taxonomy): Bacteria > Actinomycetota > Acidimicrobiia > IMCC26256 > JAOSJL01 > CAYRHS01. Next base: position 13,013 of record CAYRHS010000055.1, on the reverse strand, counting down.
GCCCGAGATCCATCTCGGCCGCGACGGCGGCGAGCACGTCCCGGTTCACGACCGAGGCGCGGATCCGCGCGAGTTCGCCTTCTGGGAGGAGCGGGAACCGCTCGTAGAGCTCACGCGTCACCGCGAGGCCGAGCACGGAGTCGCCCAGGAACTCCAGCCGCTCGTTCGAGGACAGCTCGGGCCGTTCCGCTCGGTACGAGCGATGTACGAGCGCGTGCCGGAGCAGGTCACGATCGCGAAACCGCCACCCGAGCGCGTCCTCGAGCGGGCCGAGATCATCGTCGTCGAGGTCGCCAGCGTGCGGCACGCCGGGCATCGTGTTCTCACGCGACGGTGCGGACTCGGCCTCGACGGTCATCTGCCTCCCTCCGACGAGCCCAGACGCGCGACGACGTAGTCGACGGCGTCGTGGACCGAGGTGAGATCGGCCAGGTCCTCGTCGTCGACGTGGAACCCGACCGAGCGTTCGCCGAGCTCCTCCTCGAGCGCTTCAACCAGCTCGATCAGCGCGAGCGAGTCGGCGTCGAGGTCTTCGTCGAAGCGCGAATCCATCGTCACCCGGGAGCCGTCGATCTCCAGGATCTCGGCGAGCCGGTCGCGAATGAGCGCGAACACCTCGTCGCGGCCCGGAGCCCCGCCCGCCATGTGCGTCTCAGCGGGCATCGGCCACGGCCTCCTGCAATCGGGACGGGACGTCGGCCGCCACTGCGTCCGCCGCGACCCGGATCGCGTTCACGATCGCTCGGGCCGAGGACGAGCCGTGCGAGATCACGCAGACACCCTTCACACCGAGCAACGAGGCGCCGCCGGTGGCGTCCGGGTCGAGGGTCGCGGCCGCGTCGGCCAGCAGCGGAGCGATCACCTCGGCGGCCTGCCGCGCCTCGGGCGTCGCGTCCAGCACCCCGTACACCAGTCCGGCAACCACCCGAATCGCGCCCTCCATCGTCTTCAGCGCGACGTTCCCGGTGAACCCGTCGGTCACCACCACGTCGGGGCGTGTTGACATGAGATCGCGCCCCTCGACGTTCCCCACGAAGCCGGGGCTCCCGGAGAGGGCCTCGGCCGCCTCCTTGCGCAGCGCGTCGCCCTTTCCCGCCTCCTCACCGTTGGACAGCAACCCGACGGTCGGCTCGCTGACGCCGAAGCGAACCCGGGCGTACTCACGTCCCATGGTCGCGAACTGCGCCAACCACTCCGGGGCGCAGTCCACGGTGGCACCCGCGTCGACGAGCAGCTGGTACCCCGCGCCCGGCACAGGAATGGGAACCGCGACGGCGGGTCGCGCGACCCCAGCGATCCGACCCATGCGCAGGAGCGCGGCCGCCATCGTCGCCCCCGTGTTCCCGGCACTCACCATCGCGTCGGCGTTGCCGTCGCGAACCGCCTCGGCGGCTCGGACGAGGGAGGAATCCTTCTTCCGGCGAACCGCGGCGCTGGGCTCCTCGTCCATCGAGATGGTCTGGCCCGCGGACAGGAGCGTGACGCCGGCCGGTACCGCGCCGTCGGGGAGCTCGGCCTTCACGACCTCGTCCGGTCCCACGAGCACGATCTCGACGTCGAGCTCGTGCGCTGCGGCCAACGCGCCGGCCACGACCTCGCCGGGGGCACGATCGCCGCCGACGGCATCGACCGCGACCACGGGAAGGCGAGACGGCTGCGTGCCCACTGCGCTACTCGACGTCCAGGACTTGACGATCCCGGTACCAGCCGCAGTGCGGACACACCACGTGGGGTCGCTTGCTCGCGCCACAGTGCGGGCACAGCGATCGTGGCGGCTCACCGAGCTTCCAGTTCGCGGCGCGACGCCGGCGCGTGGCCGCTCGGCTCGTCTTGCCCTTCGGAACAGCCATCGTGTCGTCGCTCCTCGTTCGTTGCCCGACGCAGGGTCGGTCGGGTGCCTACAGCTCGAGCTGCTCGAGCGGTGCCCACCTCGGGTCGGGGGGACGCTCCTCGCAGCTGCACGTCTCGTGGTTCCGGTTCGCGCCGCAGAGCGGGCACAAGCCCCGGCAGTCCGCACCGCACCGGGGTACCGGAGGCAGCTCGAGAGCGACCGCGTCCCGCACCGGATCGGCGAGGTCCACCTGGTCGCCGTCGAGCAGATAGGTCTCGCCCGCGACCGGTTCGCGCTCGAAGAGCTCGGCGATCTGGACCATCACCTCACCCTCGACCGGTTCGAGACAGCGGCTGCACGGGGCCTCCCAGCGGGTGCGCACGCTCCCGTGGACCACCACGCCCTCGGGAACGTGCTCGAGGACGAGGTCGAGCGCCGCGGCCCCCGCCGGGCGGGCGGCGGTCGAGACGAGGTCGGACAACGACGCCTGCCGGTGCAACGAGCGCCTGCCGGCCGTTTCGGCGAGGAGATCGGCGACGTCGACGCGCAAGGCCGACTCGTCGGGCTCGACGGCATCGATGTCGGTGCGAGATGCGGGCATGGGTCCGCGGCCGTGTCGCGGCGGCGAGCTGCGGCCGCGGGCGCCCCGGCCGTCGGGGATCGGGGTCGGACGGTCGGTGGCCCCGACCGTTAGCTCAGCCTACCAGAACCCAGGATTTCCCAGGTTCACATCTCGTCCTGGTCGAAGAAGGCCCCGGCCTCGTCGAACTCCTCGCCCCCGACCTCGTCGGGGGCCTCCACATGGACCTGGAGGCGTTCCCGGCCCCGCTGGACTGCCTGCATGGTGCGGTCGAGCACGACCTCGAAGCCGGCCAGCTTCTGGTCGATGTAGTCCTCGGCCTCGTGGCGCAGCGCCCGGGCGCGGGCGTCAGCCTCGTCCAACCGGGACTGCGCGACGTGGTTCGCCTCGCGCACGACCTCGGTGCGCTCGACCATGCGCTCGGCACGGACACGTGCCGCCTCGACGATGTCCTCGGCCTCCCGCCGAGCCTGTGCGAGGAACTCCTCGCGCTCCTTCAGGAGCCACCGAGCCCGGCGGAGCTCCTCGGGGAGCCCTCCGAGCGCGTCCTCGACCAGCTCGAGGAACTCATCACGCGCGATCAGCACCGAGGCCGACAAGGGCATCGGCCGCGCGGTCTCCACGACCTCGCGCATCCGCAACAGCAGTGCCTCGGTGTCGTACTCGCGGTCGTCGGTCATGGGGACTCGCCGTAGAAGCGCTCCAGCCGCTTCCCGACCGAGGGCGGCACCATGCTGGTCACGTCACCGCCGTAGCGAGCGACCTCTCGCACGAGACTCGACGAGAGGAACGAGTACTCGGGGGTCGTCGCGATGAAGAACGTGTCGATACCCGAGAGACGCTGGTTCATCTGCGCCATCTGGAGCTCATAGTCGAAATCGGAGATCGCTCGCAGTCCTTTCACGATCGCCGCCGCTCCACGCTCATGCGCGAAGTCCACGAGGAGGCCCTTGAAGAACTCCACGTGCACGTTGTCGAGGTGGCTCGTGACGTCACGCAGCATCTCCTGACGCTCTTCGAGCGTGAACATGGCCTGCGACTTCTGCGGATTCCGGATCACCGCCACGATCACGTCGTCGAAGTGCCGTGCCGTCCGTTCCACGATGTCGAGATGGCCGTTCGTCACGGGATCGAACGAACCCGGGCAGAGCGCCGTTGCCACGCGCCGGTCCCCCTCGGCAGTCAGGTGTCGATGACGACGACGAGCGTATCGCCGTACGTTCGCCTGCGGCTCGATCGCCAGTTCCGGGGAAAGGCGCCCGGCGGGCGCCGACGGGGCCGTTCCAGCACCACCCGTGCGCCCGGGGCGCGCCACGGGGAGTCGGCGAGCTGGTCGAGCAAGGCGGTCAGCTCCTCGTCCCCCCAACCGTAGGGCGGGTCGACGAAGACGAGATCGGCGGCGGGGGCCGGGGCCGGACGGCGCAGCGCGGCACGAACGTCGGCCCGGCGAACGTCGACTCGATCGGCGAAGCCGACCCGCTCCAGATTGGTGCGGATGGCGCCCACGGCCTCCGGCGCCCGCTCGACCAGCACGGCCGAGGCGGCGCCGCGCGAGAGGGCCTCGATCCCCAGGGCACCGCTGCCGGCGAAGCAATCGAGGACCATTGCGCCCTCGACCGATCCCAGCATCGCGAACAGCGCCTCCTTCACGCGGTCGCTGGTGGGGCGGGTCTCCCCGGCGACGACCAGCCGGCGCCCGCTCGCGCTTCCAGCGATGACGCGCGGGGCAGGACGCGGGCGCGCGCTCACGACTTGAACAGGAACTCAAGATCGTCCCCGAGCCGGTCCCGCACCTCCGCGCGAAGCAGCTCGTGCTCTGCGAGCTCGGGATCGGCGTCGAGGACGTCCTCGGCGACGCGACGAGCTTCCATCACGACGCCCTCGTCGCGGGGGATGCGGCCCAGCTTCAGATCGCTGAACCCGGCCTGCCGCTCCCCGAACACCTCCCCCGCGCCACGGATCTCGAGATCGCGCTCCGCGAGCAGGAAACCGTCCGTGGAGGCCGCCATCGCCGCCATCCGCTCCTCGGCCTGCGGCGTGGTCGCGTCCGCGATGAGCGAGCACCAAGACTGCGCCGCGCCGCGACCGACGCGACCGCGGAACTGGTGCAGCTGCGACAGGCCGAAGCGGTGCGCGTCCTCCACGACCATGACCGAGGCGTTCGGAACGTCGACACCGACCTCGATCACGGTCGTGGCGACGAGGATGTCGAGCGCGCCCGCGCGGAACGCCCGCATCACGGATTCCTTCTCGGCCGCCTTCAGCTGCCCGTGCAGCAAGCCGACACGCAGTCCCGAGAGCTCGTCGTCGCGCAGACGCTCGTACTCGGCCGTGGCCGCCTTCGCCTGGACCTTGTCCGAACCCTCGACCAGAGGACAGACGACGTAGGCCTGACGACCGCCGTCGACCTCGCGGCGGAGTCGGCCGTAGGCGGCGGCGCGGCCGAGCGGCGTCGCGTCCACGACCTCGGTTCGGATCGGCGTGCGGCCGGGCGGGAGCTCGCGGAGCTCGGTCCGATCGAGATCGCCGTACACAAGCATGGCTGCGGTGCGGGGAATGGGCGTGGCGGTCATGACGAGGACGTCCGGGTCGTCGCCCTTGCCCCGGAGCAGCGCGCGCTGCTCGACGCCGAACCGATGTTGCTCGTCGATCACGACGAGCCCGAGCCGCCGGTACCGCATGTCCCCGAACAGCAGCGCGTGCGTCCCGACGACGACGTCGACCTCGCCGCTTGCCAGACCGGCGGCGAGCCGGCGCCGACGGGGAGCGCTCGTTCGGTTGGTGAGCAGCTCGACGCGAAGTGGCCGGTCTCCGGTGAGCGTCCGGTCGGTCGCGACACGGAGTCCTCCCAGCATCCGCCGGAGGCTCAGGTGATGCTGCTCGGCCAGCACCTCGGTCGGAGCCATGAGGGCGCACTGGGATCCGGCCTCGACGGCTCGCAGCATCGCCGACACCGCGACCACCGTCTTGCCCGACCCCACGTCACCCTGCAACAAGCGGTGCATCGGCTCGGGTGCAGCCAGGTCCTTCGCGATCTCGTCGACGGCCTGGCGTTGAGCCTCGGTGAGCTCGAACGGCAGCGCCTCACGGAACGAGGTCTCGAGCTCGCCCGGCGGGTCGTGCCTGATGCCCCGACGGCCACGCTCGAGCGCGCGCTTCCGGGCGACAAGCCCCACCTGCATCCTGAGGAACTCGTCGAAGATCAAGCGTCGACGTGCCTCGCGATGGTCACGTGCGACCTCCGGGCGGTGGATGCCGCGGTACGCGCGACCCCGGTCGACCAGCCCCAGTCGCTCGCGGACCTCGCGTGGAAGCGGATCGGCGAACCCGCGTGGGGCGGCCCGACGAAGGACCTCGCCCACGAGACCATGGAGTTGATAGGAGAAGACCTCCGCCTTCCCGGACTGTGGGTAGACGGGGACGATGGCTCCCGTCCGCTCCCCCAGCTTCCCCAGGACGTCGACGACCGGGTTGGTCATCTGTCTGCGCCCCCGATACTCGTCCACGCGACCGAAAAACGCCGCCTCGGTTCCGGCCGGGAGCTGACGCTCGCGCCAGGCTTGGTTGAAGAAGACGACCGTGAGCGACGACGTGCCGTCGCTCACGACGGCTTCGACGAGCGGGCGCCGTTGGCGTGTCCGCCGACCCGAGACCCGCACCACTTCGCCGAACACGGTCACCTCGTCGGTCAGCCGGAGGTCGGCGATCGCTGCCCGGGCGGAGCGGTCCACGAAGCGACGCGGGTAGTGCTCAAGGAGATCGACCACGTTGTGGATGTCGAGTTCGTGCAGTCGGTCCTCGAGGCGGCTGCCGACCCCCCGGAGCTGGCCGACGGGGATCGCCTCGAGCTCTCGAAGGGTGAGCGGCGGGTCCGGACGCGACTTCGCGGTCGTGGCTACTCCACCCCGAGGAGGAACGGATAGAGCGGCTGGCCCCCGTCGTGGATCTCGACCTCGATGTTCGGGTGTGTCACCGCGAGGTGCTTCTCGAGCCGAGTCTGCTCGTCGTGGCCGGCGTCGTGACCCACGAGGACGGTGACGAGCTCGCTGTCGTCGTCGACGAGATGATCCACGAGCGCGGCCGCGGCCTCGACCGCATCGGCTCCCCGCGCCCGGATCCCTGAGCCGTCGAGCGCGATCCAGTCTCCTGCCGCAACCGGGCCTTCCGGCGTTTCGGCATCGCGCACGGCCTGCGTGACCTCACCGGTCCTCACGCGCGACGCGGCCTCGGTCATCGCCTCCACGTTGGCCTCGAGCGGAGCGTGGGGGTCGTAGGCGACGAGCGCGCAGAGGCCCTCGACCACGGACGCCGTGGGCACGACCTCCACGGGAACGTCGGCCGACTCTGCGGCCTGGCGCGCAACCGGCACGATGTTCCGGTTGTCGGGCAGCACGACGATCCCGGACGCGGACGCGGTGTGCACCGCGTCGAGGATCTGTGCGGTGGACGGGTTCATCGATTGGCCACCGGCGACCACGGCCTGGACACCGAGGCTCCTCAACAGGCGATGCAAGCCCTCACCGACCGCCACGGCCACGACGCCCGTCTGCAGGGGCGCGGGCAGGGTGCCGGCGTCGTCGACGGACGGACCACCGCGGGCAGCCGTGCGAACCCACTCCTCTTCTTCGACCTCCTCGAGAAGGTCCGTGACCCGGACGCTTCGCGGGCGCCCGGCCTCGATCCCGGCCTCGATCGCCGCGCCGATGTCGTTGGTGTGCACATGGCAGTTGTAGACACCGTCCCCTCCGACGACCACGATCGAGTCGCCGATGGCCGCCCACGCATCCTTGAAGGCGGGCACCGTCTCGTCGGCCGCTTCGAGGAAGTACATCACCTCGTAGCGAAGCGAGGACACGTCGTCGCCCGACTGCGCGGCTTCGACGGCCGCGGGGATCGCCACGATCTCGGGCTCGGGGAGCGGGCGTCCGTCGACGACCGTGAGCAAGGAGTCGAGCAGGAGCGCGAAACCCCGACCACCGGCGTCGACGACACCGGCCTCCTTCAGCACCGGCAGCAGCTCGGGCGTGTCCTCCACCGATGCGTTCGCGGCCCCGATCGTGCGCTCCAGCAGATCCGGGAGCGCTCCACCGCCGTTCGCGGCCCAGGCCTCCGCGGCCTCGGTCGCCTCGCGCACGACGGTCAGGATCGTCCCTTCGACGGGGCGCATCACCGCGCGGTACGCAGCGTCGGTCGCGCGACGGAGTCCCGTGACGAGCGTGTCGGGCCCTGCTTCGTCGGCCTCGGTGAAGGTGGCCGCGAGGCCCCGGAGGATCTGCGAGAGGATGACGCCCGAGTTCCCCCGGGCTCCCATCAGCGAGCCGTGCATGATCGCCTGGCACACCTCGGGCATGCCCTGCGCCCCATCGAGCTCGGCGCACACCGACTCGACCGTGAGCGCCATGTTCGTGCCGGTGTCGCCGTCCGGCACGGGATACACGTTCAGGCGATTGAGCTCTTCCTGGTGCGATCGGAGCGCGTCGCGGTAGGTCGTGACGGTGCGCCGGACGTGATCCGCGGAGAGCGACTCGACGGGAGTCACGCAGCGATCCTACCGACGGCCCCCGCCGGCGAGTGGGGCTCCGGGGAGGCCCGCTGGTAGCCTGCTTGTTCCCCACGACCCCTGCGGAGGACGAACGATGGCAGCGGTGTGCGAGGTGTGCGGCAAACGGCCTCGCTTCGGCAAGCGTCTGAGCCACTCCCATCGCCGCACGAGCCGGCGCTGGAACCCGAACATCCAGAAGGTGCGCGCGGTCGTCGACGGCACACCCCGGCGGATCCGCGTCTGCACGGGCTGCCTGAAATCCGGCAAGGTCACGAAGCCCAAGGTCACGAAGCCGTAGTCGGGCCGAGCCGATCGTGCAGGGGGTCATCCGAACCTACGACCGCCAGACAGGCGAGGGCCTGGTCTTGCGGGACACCGACCGCGAGGAGTTCGTGCTCGCGCCGGACGCGCTCGACGGTTCCCTCTTCCGGATATTGCGCCAGGGTCAGCGGGTCGTCTTCGAGCTCGACGCCGACGGCCGCGCCACGCGACTGGGAACGGGCAGCGAGCCCGACCTGGGCCTGCCCGACGTCCGCGTCTGAGCGGGAGCCCAGCGGGCGCCCTCGATCCCGACGATACGTCGGCCGCGTTCGGCGGGCAGCTCTCACCGTACGTCGCAGGTAACCCCTCAACTCCTCACGAACGGTGCCGATAGGAGAATCCGACGCACCGTGGTCGGACGGGAGAGCAGGTGGACCGGACCTCGCATCGTCACCATCGCACGCGTGCACTCGTCGCGCTGAGCTCGAGCGTGCTGCTCGTGGTCTCGTTCGCGGCCGCCGACATCGTTCTCGCAGGTCCCGCCGCCGCGGCCGACGAGCCGGCCGCCCCCGACGAGCCCCCAACCACGGCACCGGCCAGTGACGAGGCCGGTGCGCCCGAGGAGGTCGCGACTCCTCCCCCTGAGGAGCCCGCGACTCCCCCCGAGGATCCCCCGACTGCCGCACCGGCACCGATCGACGAGGCCTTCGGTCCCGAGGTGTCACCGAGCTCCGAGCCCGCGGCAGATGACGGCATCTCCGGCAACGAGCCGTCGGACCCGCTGCTCGGCGCGTCGAGCGCGCCCGGCGAGGACGGTGCCGGAGGCGGCGTGCTCGGGGCGACCGCCGACGACCCGCCGGTGGGAACGCTCGCGGCCTACGTCGCGTCGCACACACGCCTCTCGTGGAATGGGAACGACTACGGCATCCTCGCGTTCATCCCGAACGCCGCCTCGCCCACGCTCGTCGACGCGGACGGCACCGCTGTGGGTGGTGTGAGCGGCACGGAGGACTTCCACGCCGTGCTCGCCGATGCCGGCGGCATCGGCAAGGTCACCTACGTCTTCGACACCCAGGTCCTGGCTGCGTACGGCGCGAGCTGCGCCGGCGCGGACGCGTTCTTCGCCGCGATCCACGACCAGGACCCGACCTTCTCCGCAACGTGCGAGAACTTCGAAGCCGACTACTTCACCAACAACGGCGCCGGCAACGACTACACGTGGGGTGGCCTCGACAACTTCGAGAACGCGGGCCCCGTGACCGTCATGGCCGGCGACACCAGCCCCGCCACCCTCGCCTACGACCCCGACGCCGAACCCCCCGCCGACGGCGGAGGAGGCGACGGCGGCGACTTCCCCGGCTCCGACTACGTCGCCTCCCTCTCACCGTTCGCGATCGACGGCACCGCCTACGACGACCCCGTGCCTGGAATGGGCGCCAGCCAGCAGACCCTCTGGCTCGTCTCCGGTGGCTACGGACCCACCGCCGTCACCGCCGACGGCACGGCGATCGGTGGGCTCTTCGACGACGCCGGCTCGTCGATCGACGTGTTCCTCTCCGACATGGACGGCCAGCTCACGACGACGTTCGTGGACAGCGGCGTCGGCGCCAACGATTGCTCCGGTTTCGAGACCTTGGTCGACTCGATGAGCGGCGGTGGGGTGATTCCCGACTGCCACGCCTACAAGACTGACGTCTTCACCCCCAACGGCGCCGAAGCCGACTACACCTTCAGCGACCTCGACGACTTCCTCGACGACAACGGCGACCCCCTCGCCGCCACCGTCACCGTCGCCGACGGCTACACCGCACCCCCCACGCTCACCTACCAGGTCACCCCGCCCGGCGGTGGCGGAGATGGCGGTGGCCAGTACCTCGCCTCGCTGTCCCCGCTGACCTGGAACGGGACGACCTACGGCATCGTGCACGTCCTCTCCCCTGACAGCGAGGGCGGGACGAGCGTGGGTGCCGACGACACGCCGATCCCGAACGTCGACGGCACGAGCAACTATCACGTCGCCCTCGCCCATCTCGACGGCATCGGTGACTTCACCTACGTGATCGACGAGATGTTCCTGCCGAGCGAGGACTGCGCCGGGTTCGAGACGTTCCTCGCCAGCACCCCCGCCACGGGAAGCTGCGACAACTTCGAGGCCGACTACTTCACCGCCAACGGCGCGGGCGAGGACTACACGTTCGGCGGCCTCGACAGCTTCGAGAACGGCGGTCCGGTCGAGGTCGCACCGGGTGGCACCGACCCGCCGTACCTGCGATTCGAGGGCGGATCCGGGGGCGGCGGGGATGCCGAGGGCGACCACTACGTGGCCTCCAACTCACCTCTCGCCTACGGCGGCGTCGACTACGACGACGCGCAGTTCGGCGGTACCCAGCCCGGCGTGTTCTACCTCGCCGCCGACGACACGAACGATCCGGTGTTCGTCGAGGCCGACGACACGCCGATCCCCGCCATCGGCGCCGACAGCTCCCCCCGTGACATCGACGTCGGCCTCCTCGACGTGGACGGCGCGCACGTCACCGTCTACGCGGACTCGGGCCTGGTCGCCAACTTCGGCGGCAGTCGCGACTGCGCGGGGCTGGAAGCCACCATGACCTTGCTCGGGGCTTCGGTGACGTGTGTCAACTACGAGCAGTCGATCCTGACCGCGCCCGTGAGCGGCAGCGCCCTCGGCCCGGCCACGGCCGACTACGGCTTCACCAGCTTCGACGGCTTCGACTCGGGTGGCCCCGTCACGGTCGTCGACGGCTACACGGACCCGCCCTACCTCCACTTCGTCTCGGGTGACGGGGACGAGTACGACTGCTGCCTCGACGCCCCGAAGGGCGAAGGTGCCGAGGTGGACTACGTCGCCTCCAACTCGCCGCTCGAGTGGATGGGCGACGTCTACGACGACGTGTGGCCCGGAGCGCCCTTCGAGACGAACTGGGCGTTCTACCTGACGAGCGCGATCGACGACCTGAGCGGCGGGCCGACGAGCACGTTCGCGACGAACGACGGCGTCCGCCCGGTGGGGATCCCGCCGCCCAACGGGCTCCAGGCCTTCCACGCGCTGCTCGTGAGAGTGTCCGGCACGGTCCAGACCGGTCCGAGCGAGTTCGAGGAGCGCACCGCGTACCTCACGTTGTACGTGGACAACGGGGTCTTCGAGCCCCCCGAAGGCACGACGTACACGGTCGACTGCGACGGCTTCGAGCAGATGGTGGCCAGCGACGAGTTCTTCGACACGGATGCGGAGCCGACGCCCGTGGTCGAGTGCGTCGCGTTCCACCAGGACGTGCTGACCCCGAACCAGCCCGGTGAGGACTTCACCTTCAACGGGCTCACGAACTGGAAAGACGGAGACGGCAACCCGATCGCCGGCGACCTCCCGACCGTCAACGGCGACAACTCCGACCCGTTCATCCACTACGACCCGCAGACGCGCTGGTACGCGGCGACGGTGAGCCCCTGGACCTACAACGGGACAAACTTCACCGAAGCCGCCTACTGGGACACCGAGACCGGGAGCCCGGGCGTGAGCTTCGGCACCGCCGAGCAGCAGGGGAACGAGTTCATCTACGAGAACGGGCAGTGGCCCCGGGGGATCCCCGGTGGCGCGGGCCTCCACGACTTCATCGTGGTCCTGGTCGAGATCGACGGACGGTACGGGACCGTGTACTACGAGAACACCCTCGCCGACGCCTTCGGCGTCACCGACTGCCCGAGCTTCGACGACTACCTGGAGTCGGCGCTCGACAACCCCGTCCGCAACATCCCGCACGCCTGCCATGCGTTCGCCTCGGTCGCGCTCGACTCGCCGATCGACGGCTTCGGAAATCCCCAGTGCCAGGACTTCACGTTCACCCAGCCCACGTGGACGGACCAGAACGGCAACCCGCTCGAAGGGCAGAGTGCCCCGACGATCACCGACGGCTTCGACGCGCCGGCGCTGACCTACATCGGCCCGGAGTGCGAGAGCAGCGGTGATCCGCCCCAGGGCGGCGATCCCGGCGACGACCCCTCCAGCCCCGGCACGGACGACCCGGGCTCCGGCGACCCCGGTTCCGGCGACCCCGGCTCCGGCGACCCCGGGTCGGGCGGCGGCGGCGACAGCGGAAGCTCCCCCGTGGGTGGGAGCACGAACACCGTGGCGTCGGGTGGCCCTGCGACCCTTCCTCGCACGGGTCTCGAGCTCTGGTCACTGGTGCTGGCCGGACTGTTCCTCGTCGCCGCGGGCGTCGTGCTCGATCGGAGGCGACGCGTCGCACCCTGGGAAGGACGGTCCGCGCCCTAGCCGCGTCCGGCCGAACGTCTCGACGATGGAGCAAAGATTCCGGTTGAGGGGTCTCGCCTACCCACCGGTAGCATGGTTTGCCACTCCCGCTGCCAAGGAGTGCAACCGTGTCCCTCTCGTTGACCGACCCACCGACGAAACACCGACGTCTGGTCGAATGGGTGCGCGAGCAGGCCGAGCTCTGCCAGCCCGACGACGTCCACTGGTGTGACGGCTCGGAGGAGGAGTTCGGCCTGCTCTGCAAGCAGCTCGTCGACCTCGGGACCTTCACCAAGCTCGACGACGCCAAGCGCCCGAACTCGTACTGGGCCGCTTCCGACCCGAGCGACGTGGCCCGCGTCGAGGACCGTACGTTCATCTGCAGCGAGCGCGAGAGCGACGCCGGACCGACCAACAACTGGCGCGAACCGAACGAGATGCGCCACACCCTCCGGGAGCTCTTCGAGGGCTCGATGAGGGGACGCACGATGTACGTCGTGCCCTTCAGCATGGGGCCGCTCGGCTCCCA
>CAYRHS010000054.1:0-18293 GCA_964424125.1 uncultured Burkholderiales bacterium | reverse complement strand
GTCGGGCTCGTGCGCAACATCGACGGCAGCGATCTCGTCAACTGGCTCGTGTACCTGGTGGGCGCGGATGTCCTCCACGACGCGCTCGTGGCGCCGGCCCTCTTCGCCCTCGGCGCCCTGGCCGCGCGGCTCCTCCCGGCCCGCGTCCGCACGCCGATCACGATCGGCTGCGCGATCAGTGCCGCGGTCCTCCTCGTCGGCGCCATCCCCCTGTTCGGTCTGGGCGGCAACCCCAACAACCCGACGCTGCGACCACTCGACTACCAGACCGCCGTGCTCACCGCGCTCGGGATCGTGTGGGGGGTGGTCCTGGTCGTGACGCTGGTCGCGGTGGTGGGACGGAACGTCCGGAACTCGGCCTGAGCAGTACCGAGGGTCAGCGACCGCGGAACTCGGGCTGACGCTTCTCCGCGAACGCCTGCATCCCTTCGACGACGTCGTCGCTGTCGAACGCCTGCTGCTCGAGCGCGTCGATGTCCGCGATCGCGTCGTCGTCGCGGCCGGGCAGCAGCGACCCGCGCTCTGCGACCAGCTCGAGCGCGCGCTTGTGACCCGCGACCGTGAGTGGGGCGAGGCCGGCGAGCTCCTCCGCCCACTCGACGGCCACGGCGATCGGATCGTCCTCGCGACGGGACACGAGGCCCATGCGGTCCGCATCGTCGACGTCGACGATCCGGCTCGAGAGCAACAGGTCACGCGCGTGCGCCGGGCCCACGAGCTGGACGAGTCGCTCGATGTTGGTCCAGTGCAGGTGGATGCCCAGCTTCCCGGCCGGGATCCCGAAGGTGGCGTCGGGGCCGACGACCCGAAGATCGCAGGCGACCGCAAGCTGGGTTCCTGCACCGATCGCGGGCCCGTGGATGGCGGCGATCACCGGGGCCGGATGGTGCACGATCACGTCGAGCAACTCCTCGAACGCGGGCCGGAACGTGTCGCGGCGCTCCTCGTGCCACTCACCGCCCGCCTCCTGCTCCTCGGACGACGGCGGCAGCAGCTCGAACCGAGTGCCCAGGTCGGCACCGGCGCAGAACGCCGAGCCCGCGCCGGTGATCACCACCGCTCTGACGTCGCCGGCGTCGGCGAGATGTCCACGCAGCTCGTCGCAACCCTCCGCGTGGAGCGCGTTGCGTCGGTCGTGGCGGTCGAGCGTGGCCAGCGCGACCCGCCCACGCCGCTCCCAGTGGATCATCGATTCGCGCTCGGCGGTCACGACTCGTCGATCAGCGCGATGAGGTCGCCCTCCTGCACCTGCTGCTCGGGCGCGACGTGGAGCTCGCGAAGGACCCCGGGCACGGTCGTGGCAACCGGGATCTCCATCTTCATCGACTCGAGGATGACGATCTCGTCGCCCTCGGCGACCATCGTCCCCACCTCGGCGACGACCTGCCACACGTTGGCCGCGATCTCTGCCCGGATCTCGTGCACGGGGCCGGATGCTAGTGCCGGGTCGGCGGTGGCGGTCAGACGGGGAGCACGCCATGCTTGCGCGCGGGGCGCTGGACCTGCTTGGTGCGGGCCACGCGCAAGCCCTCGACGACGGCCTTGCGCGTATCGGCCGGATCGATGACGTCGTCCACTAGGGCGTGACCCGCGGCAACGTAGGGGTCGATGCGAGCGCGGATCTCCTCGGCGAGCTCGATCCGCCGCTGCGCGCGCTCCTCCTCGGGCACGGCCTCGAGCGTCTTGCGGTGGATGATGTTCACCGCGCCGTCGGGCCCCATCACCGCGATCTCGGCCGTCGGCCACGCAACGAGGTAGTCGGCCTCGTACTCGAGGCCGTTCATCACGAAGTAGCCGGCTCCGTAGCTCTTGCGCATGACCACGCTGATCTTGGGCACGGTCGCCTCCGAGACCGCGAAGAGCATCTTCGCTCCGTGGCGGATGATTCCTTGCTTCTCGACTGCCGACCCGACGATGAACCCGGGCACGTCGTGGAGGAACACCAACGGCAGGCCGAAGGCGTCGCAGAGCCAGACGAAACGCGCCACCTTGTCGGCCGCGTCGACGTCGAGCGCTCCCCCGAGCACCATGGGCTGGTTGCCGATCACACCCACCGGCTGGCCGGCCATGCGCGCCAAGCCGGTCACGACGTTGCGGGCCCACTCCGGCTTCATCCAGAACACGTCGCCGTCGTCGACGATCGCCTCGACGACCGAGCGCATGTCGTAGGCGCGCCGCGGCGCCGTCGGGACGATGTCGTAGAGCTCCTCCACGCGACGCTCGGGAGGATCGCCGACCTCCCGCACCGGTGGCGCCTCGCCGTTGTTGGCCGGGAAGAAGGACAGGTACCGCCGCACGGTCGCGAGGCACTCCGCGTCGTCGGCCACCTCGAGGTCGGCAACGCCCGAGATCTTCGTGTGGACCTGCGAACCGCCCATCTCCTCTTCGCTCACGTCCTCGCCGACAGCTGCCTTCACGAGGTGGCGGCCCCCGAGCGCCATCGACGACGTACCCCTCACCATGGGGACGAAGTCGGCGAGCGCGGGGATGTAGGCGGTGCCGGCGGCGCAGTGCCCGAGCATCGCCGCGACCATGGGCACGACGCCGCTCAGCGCGACCTGCTCGCGGAACAGCGCGCCCGCACCCGCGAACTGCGATCCCGACGTGGACTGGATCCGCGCGCCGGCGGAATCCAGCAGCCACACCACGGGGATCCGCTGCCGCAGCGCGAGGTCGCGCATGCGCGCGGTCTTGCGTTCGCCGACGACTCCCATCGAGCCGGCCATCACCGTGAAGTCGTAGGCGATGATCGCCACGGGGCGGCCGTCGACCGCGCCGACCCCGGTGACGACGCCGTCGGCGGCCAGGTAGCGGTCGCCGAGCCCCGGGTCCATGTGGTCGGCGAGCTCGCCGTACTCGACGAAGCTGCCCTCGTCGCAGAACAGCTCGAGTCGTTCCCGCACCGGGAGCTTGCCGAGCTCGCGCTGGCGAGCGACGCGATCGGGTCCGCCCATCGCCTCGGCACGGTTCCGGCGCTCGTCGAGGTCGCCGACGAGCGGGCCCCAGTCGTGGACGTCGCCGCCGCCCGTCGCGCGGGGTCGATCCGGCGTCACCGGCCGGTCCACCTCGGCGGGCGCTTCTCGGCGAAGGCGGTCACACCTTCGGCCGTGTCCTCGGTGGTCGAGGTGACCGAGAGCATGGCGTGGAGGTAGTCGAGCGCGTCGTCCGCACGTTCGTCGAGGACCCGGTAGAAGGAATCCCGGCCCCATCGCAGGATCAGCGGCGACTTCTCGGCCAGCGTCGCGGCCAGCTCGTCGACGGCGTCGTCGAGCTCGTCGACGGGAACGACGCGTGTCACGAAACCGATGTGCTCCGCCTCGGCGGCGTCCACACGTCGGCCGGTCGCCATCAACTCGAGCGCTCGCTTGGGCGGCATCGAGCGCAAGAGCGGAACGGTGATCGTGTACGGCCACAGCCCGACGTTGATCTCGGGCGTTCCGAACGTGGCGTCGTCGGCCGCGATCACGAAGTCGCACGCCATCGCGAGTCCGAAGCCGCCGGCGAGGGCGTATCCGCGAACCCGGGCGATGACAGGCTTACCCAGCCGCCACAGGTCACGGAACAGCTCCGCGATCCCGCCCCGGGCCTCGTGGACCTGGGCCGGTCCCGCGTTGTCGGCGATCCCGCCGAGGTCGGCACCGGCGCAGAACGCCTTGTCCCCCGCGCCCGTGAGCACGACGACCCGGACGGCTTCTTCTCGCTTCGCAGCATCGAAGGCCGCGCGCAGCTCGCGCAGGACGGTGAACGACATGGCGTTGCGCCGCTCCGGCCGGTCGATCGTGATGCGTGCTACCGCTTTGTCGACGGCGTAGCGGACCTCGGTCAAGGCCTCGTCCCCCCTCGGCGCGGCCTCGGTGTCGCCCACTGCTTCCCCTCCCTCGCGGGGCCGGTTCGACCCTCGGACCCGCTGATCCTAGGAGGGACTCGGTGGGTGGGCCCGGTCCCCGCGCCCCAGGACGCGCTCGAGCGCGGCGACGACCGCCGGATCGTGGACGGAACCCGAACCCAGTCGCCGAAGCGCGTGCGCCGCCCGCTCGGAGTCCGCCCGGGAGAGGTCGCAGAAGGCCGACACCGCCCGGAGCACGGCCGCGCCCCGCGGATCGTCGGCACGGTCGGCACCGTCGGCACCGTCGGCACCGTCGGCACGGAGGATCACGCTCGGGGGGCGGGCGGCCACGTCGACCAGCGCGCCCGCGCGCTCGAGGCGTCCGGCCTCCTGCAGGATCGACGCCGTCGCCTCGGCAACCGGAACGGCGACCCCCGCCGGCGCCGCCTGCGGTCCGACGTCGTCGTCCAAGCAGACCACGCCCAACCGATGGAGGCGCGCGGCCGCCTCGAGATCCTCGAGCTCGGCCCGTGTGAGGTCGAGCTCCTCACCGACCGCGACCGCGAGGCCGGTCACCCGGTCCGTACGACCCGGCAGGTCGTGGCCTCCCAGCTCGGGGAGCATCGCCAGCGCGTCGACGGTCTGGCGGTGGTTCCGGCGGGCGCTCCCCGCGAGCCGATCGGCGTACCAGGCGGCGAGGAGCGGGACGGCCAGCACGGTCGCGGTCACGCCTCCCGGTCCCGGCGCGCCCGGGGTCCCCGCCACGACCAGGGCCATGAGCACACCGCTCGTCGCGACGCCCAGGCCCGCCGCCCGGTCCCGCAGGTGGGGTGCGGGGGTCTGGCCCCGAAGGCGCGCGGCCAGCCCGTCGACACCGAGCTGCGCGAGCGCCGCCGCGGCGAGCGCGGCGAGAACCCACGGAGTGGACGCGCCGGGAGCAGCGTCCTCCACCGCGACCAAGGCCGCCACCGCGGCCCCTGCGGCCAGAAGTCGTTGCGCGACGAGTGCAGCGCGGCACCCATCGAGGTTCCCGCGCACGAGGGCACCGGCGGTGAGTGCGGGGGCGACGGTGGCCACGAACACCGGCGCGGGCAGCACCCGGAGCGCCACGAGCACCACCGCGTGAGACGCCGGGACCTCGGGACCGCGCTCCGGCCGCAACACCAACTGCTCGCCGATCATCACGCCCCATCCCAGGAGCGCGGCTTGCCACGGGTCCCCGTGCGGATCGAGCACCCAGGTGAGACCGATCGCGAGGGCACCCCCGGCGACGAGAGCCAGGCGAGCCAGCCTGCGGCGACTCGGCATCATGCGCCGATGGGGGCGTCCGCGAGGTCGCCGAGCCCCGCGGAACCCGTGCCCCGGACGGGTGGCTGAACCAGGAACTCCTCGAGCTCACCGTCGTGGTGCGCACCGGGGCGCTCGTTGTGCCGGAGGAACGCGCGCTCGAGCGCCTCCACGCACGCGGGATGGAACTGTGTCCCGGCATACCGGCGAAGCTCGGCCACGGCGACCTCGTGCTCGAGGGCGCGTCGGTAGGCGCGCGTCGACGTCATCGCGTCGTAGGCGTCGGCCACGTGCACGATGTGCGGTTCCACGGGAGGACTCGCACGCGAGGCTCGCGTCCCGTCGTAGCGGGCGTGCTCGGTCAACGCGACGGGAGCGAGGTCGCGGAGGAAGTCGATCCGTTCGAGGATCGCGGCCGAGACCGTCTCGTGGCGCCGGACCTCCTCGTACTCGGCGCGCGTCAGCCGGCCGGCCTTGTGGAGCAGGTCCTTGCGGACCAGGAGCTTGCCGACGTCGTGCAGGAGCGCCGCCCATCGGAGACGCTCCAGGCGCGCCGGTGAGAGCCGCAGCTCCTCGCCGATGTAGGTCGAGTACCGGGCCACGCGCTGGACGTGTCGGGCAGTCGGGGGATCCTTGGCCTCCAACGCGCGCAGCAATGTCCGCAGCGTGGCCTCGTGCGCGCGGCGCACCTCGAGGTACGCGAGGAAGGTACGTCGGGCGACCAGCATCGGCGCCAGGAACAGGGGGATCGTGAGCGCACCGAAGTCGACGAACACCTTCCCCATCACGAGACCGAGTGCCGTGAACGGGACGACCTGCCACGACGTCGGCCGGAACCCCCGCAGGACACGTGCCAACGGCCGCCGGTTCCCGAGCGACACCGCGAGCGCGACCAGCGCATCGTTCACGACGAGATCGGCGAACGCCACGGGAATGGTCGCGGCGAGCAGGGCTGCCCCCTGCACGTCGACCACGGAGGCCACGGAGGAGAAGGTGCCGGCCGCGGCGAGCGCACCGAGCGCGTAGGTGCCGAAGTTCGAGCACACCCGCCGCCAGTCGCGCGCCCGGAGCGCGGGGAGGTACAGGGCGCCACACCCGGCGACGAGCATGGGCCCGAGCAACGCGGCGTCGCCGTGGAACACCACGACGGCCGCGGTGGCCGGAAGCCCAGCGGCCGACAGCGTCGTGCCGTCCGGGATCTCGACCGCCCGGTTCTCGGCCACGGCCACGAGCGCCCCGAGGAGCAGGACCGGTCCGACGGGGGGCAACGGACCCAGGGCCGCGAGCACCCCCGCAACCGCCGCGGCGCTCGTCGCGACCGCGACGCCGAAGATCGTGAAGCCCGTGGGTGGGTGGCGTGGGTCCATGTCGATCGGGCCGCCGCCGCGGGCGGAGCCGGCAGGACCTCACCGCCGACCGAACGCTCCGCTCAGTTCCAGAAGCCCCGGCGGGCGCCGCCGAAGAGCAACGACGCCGCCGCAGCGCTCAGTTGAACGGTGAATCGGACGTAGAGGGTCTGCGCCATTGGTCGGCCCTCCTCTGCTCGGACGGTCCCATCGGGTCCGCTCTGGGTCGATGGGTGGGTCCGCTCCGCTTCGGTGGCCGAACGGGCGAGGTCCTGCCGGCTCCGCCCCGCACCGGCGTGCTGTCGTGTGTTCCTCCGCTGCCTCGGACGGTGCTCGTCGAACACACCGGCGTTCGCCACGCCGGTGGCCGGCCTGGGCTCCACCCACAGGGCCCCCGAGCACCCGGGCCATCGAGTGATCGATCCCGCTCCGTTCGACCACTCGAGCCACATCAGTCTCACAAATGCACATGTGAAACGCAAGCATCAATAGCCACAACGTGCACCACGCCACGCGTCCCGACCCGTAGGGTCACGCGTCACGACCCATAGGGTTCGGACGGGAGGCACCGCCGTGGACCCAGCAGAGCGCCGGGCACTCGAGGTCGAGCTGGCGCGACTGCCCGACGTCCGGGTCGCGCGCATCGTGACCGACGAGCAGGGGCAGCCGGTCGAGGTCCACGTCGTGGCACTGCCGGGCAAGCACCCCAAGCAGGTCGTGCGGGACGTGCAGTCCGTCGCCCTCGCCTCGTTCGGCAGGGAGCTGGATCGTCGCGTCGTTTCGGTCGTGCAGCTCGGCGACGACCAGGAGGCGTCGAGCGCTCCCGCTGCCGACCAGCTCGCCGAAGCCCGCGCGGAACGAACGGTGCTGCGCGCGGTCGACGACCACACGGGAACCGAGCGCGCCGCCGTGCGCGTCACGTTGACCCGCGCCGGCGCCGACTCGGTCGGCCGCGCCGAGGGCGGGATCGCGTCCGTCGCCCGGGCCCGGCTCGTCGCGTCCGCGACGCTCGCGGCCCTGGCCCACCTCGTCCCCGCGGCCGCGTCCTTCGAGTTCGACACGGCCCAGATCGTGACGGTCGGGCGGGCGCCGATCGCGCTCGTCACCCTCGTGCGGGTCGCCCCGCCCGCCGAGGAGCGGCACGTCGGCGCAGCCGTCGTGCGCGAGCGCGGTGACGCCGATGCCTTCGCGCGCGCGGTACTCGACGCGACCAACCGTCGGCTCTCGGCGCTGTCCTGACCGACACGCGGAGGTGACGGTCGGTGGCTCCGCGCGCGGTGCAGGTCTCGTTCCGCCTCGGGGGCGCCGACGGGGTCTCCGTCGAGGTCGCCAAGTGGTCGTGGGCGCTCCGCCGACTCGGCTTCCGCGTTCGGCGCCTCGCCGGCGAGCTCGAGGATGCTCCCGGGCCCGCTGACGCCGTGCTCCCGGGGTTGGCGATCAGGCCCCCCGAGGATGCCCCCGCACCGGATCCCGCGACCGTCCTCGACGCACTCGGAGACGACGACCTGGTGATCGTCGAGAACCTCTGCTCGCTGCCGTTGCAGCTGCGTGCCTCGCGTGCGGTCGCGGCCGCCGTCACCCGACGAGACGGCGGACGCGTGCTGTTCCGGCACCACGACCTCCCGTGGCAGCGGGCGGAGTTCGTGTCCATGACCGAGTTCCCGCCGCGGGTTCCCGGCGCGCTGCACGTCACGATCAACGAGTTGAGCCGTCGGCAGCTCGCTGCCCGGGGCATCGAGGCGACGTGCATCCCGAACATGTTCGACCCCGACCCGCCTATCGGCGATCGCGACACGACACGAGCCGCATTCGGCTTCGAGCCCGAGGAGGTCGTACTCCTGCACCCGGTTCGGGCGATCCCGAGGAAGAACGTCGCTGGCGCGCTCACCTTCGCCGAGGAGCTCGCCGACCGCCTCGAGCGGCCGGTCCGGTACTGGCTCACGGGCCCGGCCGAGGACGGGTACGCGCCCGTCCTGCAACGTCTCGTGAAGGCGGCAACGGTGCCGGTGACACTCGGACGCGCGCCCACGGCGGCCGACGCGTACGCAGCGTCCGACGCGGTCGTGGTCGTCTCGACCTGGGAGGGCTTCGGCAACCCCGTCATCGAGGCTGCCCTGGCTCGACGCCCTCTCGTCGTGGGTCACTACCCCGTGCTCGACGAGCTGCGACCGGGCTTCCGCTGGTTCCCCGCCGCGGAACCCGACTGGCTCGCCGGTTGGCTCGAGCGCCCCGATCCCACGTTGCTCGCCGACAACGCCGCCGTCGCCCAGCGTCGCTACTCCATCCACGCCTTGCCCGATCGGATCCGGAACGCGTTCGAGAGGGCAGGATGGAGTCTGTGGTGAGCAGCCCCGACGAATCGCCCGACCCGGTCCTCGTCCGCCGGGAGCGCATTCGACGCCTGGTCGGTCTCGGGCTCCGCGTCGGCTACGGCGCGCTCGCAGCCGCGATCGTGGCTTTCGGCGTCGCGTTCGCGCTCGACTTCCCGGGATGGCTCACGACCGTGGTCGTCGCGACGCTCGTCGTCGCCATCGTCGTCCTCCCGATCCCGACCGTCCTCTCCTACGGGATCCGCGCCGCGGAACGCGACGAGCGAGCTCGCGGGACCGGCCGGTAGCCTCGCCGCGCGAAGCCGAAAGGAGCCCGTCATGCCCCGAGCCGCGATCTGCGAGGCCATCGGCGATCCCATCACCGTGGAGGACGTCGAGCTGGGAGACCCGAAAGCCGGCGAGGTCCGGATCCGAACCGTCGCCGCCGGCGTCTGCCACTCCGACCTCTCGGTGCAGAACGGGACGTTGCTCCAGCCGATCCCCGCAGTGTTGGGCCACGAGGGGGCCGGGGTCGTGGAGGCGGTCGGTGAGGGCGTCGAGCAGCTGGCGCCCGGCGATCACATCGTCGCGTCGTGGGTCCCCGAGTGCGGGGAGTGCTTCTTCTGCGCCCGGGGACAGGGCGAGCTGTGCGAGGTGGGCCTGACGGCCATGATCACCGGCGGGCAGCTCGACGGCACGCCGCGCTTCTCGCGCGGGGGCGAGCCGCTGCTCCAGATGGCCGCCTGCGGACTCTGGAGCGAGGAGACGGTGCTCCCCGCCATCGGTGCGGTCAAGATCGACCCCGATGTGCCCCTGAAGAGCGCGGCGCTCATCGGCTGCGGCGTCCTCACGGGCTTCGGGGCGGCCGTCAACACGGCCGACATCCGCCCGGGCGACAGCGTGGTCGTGCTGGGCTGCGGCGGTGTCGGCTTGAACACGATCCAGGGCGCCAACCACGTCGGCGCCGGTCGCGTGATCGCGGTGGACATGCTCGAGTCCAAGCTCGCGCTCGCCAAGGCGTTCGGCGCCACCGACGTCGTGCACGCAGGCCAGGTCGACGTGCTCACCCGGGTCCAGGAGCTGACGGGAGGACGGGGTGCCGACGTGGTCTTCGAGGTGATCGGTCTGAAGCAGACGGCGCAGCAGGCGATCGAGCTCACGCGGCGCGGCGGCCAGACGGTCATGGTCGGGGTGCCGAACATGGAGACGATGCTCGAGGTCCCGGCCGCGATGGAGCTCCTCGTCAACGAGAAGCAGATCCGCGGCTGCTGGTACGGGTCCTCGAACACGCACCACGACGTCCCGATGCTCGTCGAGCTCTACCAGGGCGGGAAGCTGAAGCTCGACGAGCTGATCTCGGCCGAGATCGGCCTCGATCAGGTGAACGAAGCGTTCGAAGCCATGGAGGCGGGCGAGGTCGCTCGCTCGGTCATCGTCTTCGACTGACCGGCGGAAGCGAAAGGAGTTCGACGTGCGCTACCGGCGACTCGGCAAGACGGAGCTCGAAGTCTCCGAGGTCGGCTTCGGGGTCTGGACCCTGGCCAGCGATTGGTGGGGCCGGGTGGACGATCCCCAGGCCCTCCTGCACGCGGCGCTCGACGCCGGGATCAACTTCGTCGACACGGCTCCCGTCTACGGGGAGGACGGCCGCGGCGAGTCGCTGCTGGCCGACGTACTCGCGACGGGACGCGACGAGATCGTCCTCACCACGAAGTGCGGATACGACCTGGAGGCGCCGCGACCCGCGAGCCAGCGCGAACGGCCCCAGGACTGGCGCCCCGAGGCGGTGCGCCGGCAGCTCGAGGCGTCGCTGCGGCGCCTGGGCACCGAGCACATCGACCTCTACCAGCTTCACAACGTCCGCATGGACGCGGTCGAGGCCGACGATCTCTGGGCGGAGCTGGAGGCGTTCCGCTCCGAGGGCAAGGTGCGGGAGCTGGGCGTGGCGCTCGGCCCCGCGATCGGCTGGATCGCGGAGGGCCTCCTGGCGCTGCGCGAGCGCCCGATCGCGACGCTCCAGACCGTTTTCAACATCCTCGAGCAGGAGCCCGGGCTCACCTTCGCGGCCGAGCCTGCGGTGCAGGACGGGGCAGTGAGCATGATCTCGCGAGTCCCCCACGCGTCCGACGTGCTCCTCGGTACGGTCGACCCCGACACGCGTTTCGCCAAGGGCGACCATCGCGCCCACCGCAACCACGACAACATGCTCGACAACCTGGAGAAGACCGAGACGGTCTCGTTCCTCTGGGCGCCGGAGACCGGCCGGACGATCGGACAAGCCGCGATCGCCGGCATCCTCGCCAACCCCGCCTTCGCGACCGTGCTGCCGACGGTGACGACGGTCGAGGAGCTGCACGAGTTCGCGGGCGCGTCGGAGCTCCCGCTCACCGCGGACGAGCGCCGAGCACTCGACGACCTGTGGTCACGGAACTTCGACCACGAGGACCGCTTCGTGATGCCCATGAAGTCGAGCCGCTGAGAACACGGCGGTCGGGCCGGACTCAGTGCCGCTCGTCGGCCTCCGGCCGGACGCCGCGGAGCCCGAACCAGGCCATCTCCGCGAGCCAGTACGCGAGCCGCTCGGGCTCGGCCTCGGCGTCGGGGTCGGAGAGCACGCGCCGGCTGGTCGACTCCGCGACACCCACGAGCGCGTGGGCCAGCACGCGGCGGTGCTCGGACGAGAGGTCGACGTCGATGAGAGTGGAGATCGCGGCGGCGATCTCCTCGATCACGCCCTCGGCGACCCGGGCGAACTCGACGTCGTTGCGCACGGAGGCGCCGAAGAGCAAACGGAACGCCGACTGGTTCTCGGTCACGAAGCGGAAGTAGGCGACGAAGCCGAACTCCACCTGCTCGCGAGGCGTCGACGCCCGCTCCGAAGCGGTCGTGATCGCGCCCAGGAGCTCCGCGCCGACCTCCTCGAGCAGCTCGATGTACAAGGCGCGCTTCGAGGAGAAGTGCTGGTAGAGCACGGGCTTGGTGACGCCCGCGGCCACGGCGACGTCGTCCATGGACGTCGCGTGGAACCCGCGTGCGGCGAACACGTCACGAGCCACCTCGACGAGCTGTTGGCGGCGAACGTCGGCAGGGAGGCGCATGATCGGGAGAGATTATCGACGGTGACCCGGTTCACGAGGTCGGAGTGAGGTCCACCAGCCGATCGTCGGGGGTGAACAGCGCCCGGACGCCACCCAGCACAAGGACAGTGGCGATCGTGACCACTGATCCGAGGATGAGGTAGACGAGCGCGAGCTGCACCATCACGGCATCGGCCGCGTCGGCTCCTGCGAGCACGAGTCCGGTCAGCGCACCGGGAAGGAACACCAACCCGATCGCCTTCGTCGTCTCGATCTGGGGGGTGATCGCGGTGCGCAACACGGAGCGGACCACGGGCTGGGCGGATTCCGCCGGGCTCAGGCCCAGCGCGAGGCGGGCCTCGAGCTCCCGCCGCTTGTCGGTGAACTCGGCGACCAGCCGCTGGGCGCCCACGACGCCCGCCTTCATCGCGTTCCCGATCGTCATGCCGGCGACGGGGACGAGCGTCCGCGCCTCGAGCGGGAAGATGCCGAGACCGAAGACGACGAGCAGCACCACGACGAGCGTGCAGCCGCAACCGGCCAGGGCGAGCAGGAACACGCGCGGAAGTTGTGGAGCCCGACGCGCGATCGTGGCCGCGGCGAACACCACGATCGCCACCACCCACACCCACGCGAACACGATGGGGCGATCGGGTGCGAGCACGAGATCGAGCGCGAAGCCGACGACGGCGAGCTGGGCGCCGGCACGCAGCGTCGCCTCGATCGTCCACCACCCGAGACCGAGCCGTTGCCAGACGGACAGGACGAGCCCCGCAGCGACGAGGGCGAGCGACGCTGCGACCCCGATGAAGCCGATGTCAGTGATCATGGTCCTCCTCCCAGGAGTCCAGGAAACGGCGCACAGCGTGCTGCGTCGAGGACAGCACCTCCTCGGGCGCTCCCGCGGCCGCGACCCGACCGTCGAGGAGCACGACCAGGAACGCGGCGAGGCGCCCCGCTTGGGCCAGGTCATGGGTGACCCACACGACGGGTGTGCCCGCGGCCGCCAGCTCGGCGGCCCTCCGTTCGAGCCGTGCCGTGGCCGCGCCGTCGAGCGAAGCGGTCGGCTCGTCCATGAGTACGACCTCGGGTCGGGTGGCGAGCGCGCGGGCCAGGCAGGCCCGCTGGGCCTCGCCACCCGAGAGCTTCGTCGAGTCGCGCGCCAGCAAGCCCGGGTCGAGGCCTACCCGCTCGAGCAGCTCGTGCTGGTCCGTCGGTCCGAGGCCGGGTTCGGCGACGAGGAGGTTCTCGGCCACCGTTCCCCGGAAGAGCACGGGATGCTGGAACACCATCGCGACCCGCCGTCGCAGCCTCGGTGGATCGAAGCTGCGCACGTCCTCGCCCCGGAACCTGACCGTCCCCGCTTCGGGTGCCTCGAGGAGGTTGCAGCATCGCAGCAGCGTCGTCTTGCCGGAACCGGACGGGCCCACGATCTCCGTGATGCCCGCGGCAGGGATCACCGCGTCGAGGTCACGGAGTCGTGGTTCCGCGACGCCACCGACGACGACCCCCCGGAACTCGAAGAGCGGTTCCCGGTCCCAGCCGGCCGTTGGGTCGTCGACCACCTGCGCCTGCCTCCGCTCCGTCGAGCGTGATCCCGCGGATTCTCGCACGCAGCCGGACCTAGGCTCCGCGACGATGAACCGCACAGCGGATCGGCGACCGGCGAGCGATCGATGGCCGTGACGTTGCTCCGCCGCGGCCGCGTGGTGACCAGTCCCGTCACCGGTCGCCAGTACCGGGTCGGGCGGCGGCTCGGAGGTGGCGGATTCGGGGAGGCATTCGAGGCTCGGGTCGTCCGACCGCAGCGCCCGCGACGGCTCGTGTGCCTGAAGGCGACGATCGACCAGACGGAATGGCACCGAGAGGCCTACTTCGCCGAGCTGCTCCGTGGCCAGCGGCGCGTGATCCAGATCGAGGAGAGCTTCCCGCTGCGCTCGCGGCGCAACGGACGCGAGCGGCCCGTCTTCTGCCTCGTCGAGGAGCTCGCCGAACACGGTGATCTGGAGTCGCACCTGGCCGAGCGCGGTCGCGGATACACACCCA
Source organism: uncultured Burkholderiales bacterium (assembly GCA_964424125.1). Classification (GTDB taxonomy): domain Bacteria; phylum Actinomycetota; class Acidimicrobiia; order IMCC26256; family JAOSJL01; genus CAYRHS01. Next base: position 4,402 of record CAYRHS010000054.1, on the reverse strand, counting down.
CCCGAGCCGAGGAAGAGGTGCGTGCACTGTTGCGCGTCCTCGACCTCCTCCACGGCGGGAGTGCCACGCACGGCGACCTCTCACCCGCCAACGTGCTCGTCGGCTCCGGCGGGCGGCTCAAGCTCGCCGACTTCGGGACCGCGCGACACACCCTGTTCGCCAAGAGCCCGACGGTCACCGGATGGAACCCGTGGTTCGCACCGCGAGGATTCGCGGCTCGCCCGAACGACGACGTCTACTTCATGGGTCAGCTCCTCGCGATGCTGATCGCCGGCGATACGTCGAGTCCGTTCCGGCCGAGTGAGGTGCGAGGACTGGCGTGCGACCGGCGCCTCCAGACCGTGATCCGGCGCGCGATCGGACCGGCCCGCCAGCGCTACGCGGACGCGTGGGAGATGCTCGAAGCCCTCGAGGGTCGGAGCGCGCCACCCCGGCGACCCGCGGTTCGCACACTCCGCAACAAGCGCGTCGCGTTCGCGGGACCGTTGTCGATCCGCCGGGAGGACGCGGTGGCACTCGTCCATCAGGTAGGCGGCGACGTGGCTCGGCGCATCTCCAAGTCGGTCGACGTGGTCGTGGTGGGCGGGCGCTCGGGGCATTCGGCTCGTCGGCCCGTCGGCTCGAAGCTGGCCGAGGTCGAACGCCTCAACGACGCGGGTGCGCACATCCGCAAGATCGACGAGCACGAGTTCCGCCAGCTGGTTCGGGCGGAGCGATCGTGATGGCCACGGTGTCGGCGTGAGCCCCGCGCCGGACAAGACCTACGTCGCGTTCCTGCGCGGGGTGAACGTCGGCGGCGCCCGGAAGCTCCCGATGGCGGAGTTGCGATCGCTGTTGGCCTCCACCGGGTACGGAGACGTCCGCACCTACGTGCAGAGCGGGAACGTGGTCTTCACCGCGACGCCGACGGACACCGTGGTTCTCGCGGCGGAGCTCGGGTCCGTGATCGAGGAACGGTTCGGGTTCGACGTCGTGGCCGTTGTCCGCGACGCCCAGGAGCTGGCCGCGATCGCGTCTGCTCACCCGTACGCGGGCGACGAGGAGGACCCGAAGCGGCTCCACGTGCTGTTCCTCGCTCAGCGGCCTTCACCCGAGCAGGTCTCCGGACTCGATCCCGATCGATCGCCGGTCGATCGCTTCGTCGTCGACGGACGGGAGCTGTATGTCCACTACCCCGACGGGGTGGGCCGGTCGAAGTTCACGATCGACTACGTCGAGCGTGTCCTCGGCACACCGGCGACCGGCCGGAACTGGAACACCGTGACGAAACTCGCCGAGCTGGCCTCCGGCTAGGGATGATGGCTCTCGACGGTCTCGCCGAGGATCGCTCGACCGGATCGAGCCGGCGAAGGGCAGGGAGTCCGGCGGTCCCTTCCTGGGCGTGGGTCGCGACGGCCGCGCTGGGCACGCTCACGCTCCTGTTCGCGCCGCGGTCGCTGCCCGCACTTGCCGCGGTGGGCGTCGCGATCGCGGCGTCCGCCGCGGCGTTGGTGGCGAGCCGTCGACACGACCTCCGGATCGGGCCGGTGGCACTCGCCATCGGCGTCGTGCTCGCCTGCGCGGTCGTTCTACCCCCCCGAGGCCCCTCGCACGACCTGTGGTCGTACGTGATGTACGGACGCACCGTCGCGTTCCACCACGCCGACCCGTACGTGCACCCGCCGGAGGATTTCCCGTCCGACCCGTTCCTGGAACGTGTGAGCTCGGGGTGGCGTGATGCCCCGGCCGCGTACGGGCCCGGGTTCGTCGCGTTCGCGGCGATCGGAGCGCGCCTCTCCGGTGACTCGTTCCTCCTCGCGCGTCTCTGGCACCAGCTCGCCGCCGCGGCTGCCCTGATCGCGATCCTGGTGATCCTCTGGCGCCGGCATCACGACGTGGGGATGTTGGTCTGGCTCGGGCTCTGCCCCGTCCTCACGATGCGCGTCGTGAACGGCGGGCACAATGACCTTCTCGTCGGGCTGTTCGTGCTCGCGGCGGCGCTGTCGCTGAACGACGGCCGGCCGGCGCGGAGCGGGCTGTGGCTCGGTGCTGCCGCGCTGGTGAAGGTCACCGCCGGGCTCGCCTTCGTCGGCTTGGCGCTGTGGGCGTGGCCGCGCCGGCTGCGCTCGGCGATCCTCCGGCTGACCGCCGCCGCGACGGCGGTCGTCGGCCTCGGGTTCGCCACGACCGGCCTCGGTCAACTCCACGCGCTCGGCAACGACAGCGGACTCATCAGTCGCGCCTCTGTCTGGCAACTGTTGCGCCTCGCACTCGGCATCGACGGTCCCCTGCACCCGTGGTCCGGACTGCCGCACGGTGCGGCGGTCCAGCTCATCGGCGCACTCGCGCTCCTGGCCGTCGTCGCGCTCGCGGTGAGGATCGCCCGTCACGAGGCCCCCGCCGATGAGGTGGGCGCCGCCAGTGGCGGAGCGCTGGCCGCATACCCGTTCGCGGCGGCCTACGCGCTGCCGTGGTACGCGGGCTGGGCCCTTCCCGCGCTGGCTGTCGACCGCTCCCGCCGGGTCGCGACGCTCGCCTGGATCCAGTCGGCGTTCCTGCTCGCCGCCTACGAGCTCCCGTACCAGTTCTTGATGACGGGTGGGACGCTGGCGAAGGTGACCGTGTCCTACGTCGTCCCGGCGGTCCTGTTGGGTGCCGTCCTGGTCGCGACGACGGCACGGAGTGAGGGACGAGTTCAGTTCGACGGAGCCAGATGCCGCTCCTAGAAGCGTGGGCACCAAGCCGTTGGCCTCGATCGCGCTCGTCCTCGTCGCGGTGGCGCAGCCTGTGTCGCCCCGCAGCCGAATCCACCGGCGCCGCCCGATGGATCGACGCCACCACCCCCCGCCCCGCCATCCCCGCGCCGCCCCGAAGCTCGGCGTGCCCTGCACTCCCGGCTCCGACCGGCGCCGTCATCGACGTCGGACCCGCCGACGCGAGCCGGCTCGGGGAGATCGTCCGCGACGCTCCGGCCGGGAGCACGATCCGACTCGCGGACGGCACCTACCCCGTGCGGGAGCAGGGCAACTGGGATCGGCGTCTGATCTTCCGTGCTCCCGGCGTCACCCTGCGTTCTGCCTCCGGTGACGCGACCCGGGTCGTGATCGACGGCGAGTACGACACCGGCGCGCTCGTCCACGTCTTCGCCGACGACGTCACGATCGCCGAGGTGACCCTCATGCGCGCCCGCGACCACCTGCTGCACACGTATCCCGACGACGGGACCGACGTCCGGGGGCTCCGCCTCTACGGGATCAGCCTCCTCGACGCCGGTGAGCAGTTCGTCAAGATCAACAGCAACGAAACGCACACGGCCTGGGTGGACGACGGCACCGTCAAGTGTTCACGGTTCACGATGACCGCCACGGGCCGCGAGAACATCGAACGCGCGTACGGGTGCTACACGGGCGGGATCGACGCCCACGGCGCCCGCGGCTGGATCGTGAGGGCCAACGAGTTCGAGGGGATCTACTGCGAGGACGGCGAGGTCGCCGAGCACGCGATTCACTTCTGGAACGGCTCCCGCGACACCCTGGTGGAGAACAACTGGATCCGCAACGTCTCACGGGGAATCGGGTTCGGACTGGTGGAGTCGGGCGAGAGTCGCACCTACGCCGACGATCCGTACCCGGGCCGCTACGTCGGCCACTACGACGGGATCATCCGTAACAACGTGATCGTCGCCGACATCCCCCAGTACGACACCGGCATCGAACTTGCGCAGGCGCGGATGCCATACGTGCACCACAACACCGTCATCGAGACCGCAGAGGCGACGAACGCGTTCAGCTCGATCGACTACCGGTTCGCCAACACCCTCGTCGACTTGCGCAACAACCTCACCCACCGGATCACGATGCGCGACGGCGCCGAGGCGACCCTCGGGAACAACGTGGAAGCCGTTCCGCGCTCCTGGTTCGTCGACGCCGTCGAAGGCGACGCGCATCTTCGGGCGACGGCATCCGGTGCGATCGACGAGGGCGTAACGAATGCGAACGCCGGTCTGGACCTCGACGGTGAGGACCACACCTACGGTCCCCCCGACATCGGCGCCGACGAGTACCGACCGTGAGCGCAGCTGCCCACTGATGGGGCCCAGCGCTCCGCCCAGACGGGTCAGATGCCGAAGAAGGTCTTGATGCCACCGAGCATCAGTTGCACGCCGATCGTCGCGACGAAGAGGCGATCGTGATGACGGTCGTGATCGCGCCCGGACCGGCCATGAACGGAATGGCGTACGGAACCACGATCGACTCCTCGGCGCTCATCGGTTCGGGGGCCTCGCGCGCCTCTTCACCGCCCTGTGCACGGCTCGGTTCACCACCCAGGAGCATCTCGAAGCCCATGAGCGCGAGCACGAAACCACCCGCGAGCCCGAACGCCCCGAGGTTGATACCGAGGAGGTCCAGCACCTCTTTGCCGA
>CAYRHS010000053.1:0-18561 GCA_964424125.1 uncultured Burkholderiales bacterium | reverse complement strand
AGGCCGCCCAGGACGTCTTCAACGTGCTGCTCCAGCTCATGGACGACGGGCGGCTGACCGACGGCCAAGGGCGGACCGTCGACTTCACCAACGCGGTGCTCATCATGACGAGCAATCTCGGCAGTGGTGGGACCGACGAACAGGTGATGCAGGCGGTGCGCGCGCAGTTCAAGCCCGAGTTCATCAACCGCATCGACGAGATCGTCATCTTCCGGACGCTGAGCGAAGCGGACATCGCGAAGATCGTCGACCTCCAGGTCGAGCAGCTCCGGGGCCGGCTCGAGGATCGAGGTCTCGAGCTCGAGCTCACCGACGCCGCGCGCGAGCACGTCGCTCGTGTCGGATACGACCCCGACTTCGGGGCCCGGCCGCTCAAGCGCGTCATCCAGAAGGAGCTTGCGGACCCGATCGCTCTCGCCGTGCTCCAGGGTGAGTACACCGACGGCGACACCGTGCGCGTCGACGCCTCGACCGACGGTGCCCTCGTCTTCGAAGGGGCGGCCACGCCGGCTGCCTGAGCGAGCGCCGACCCCTGGAACCGTGGCAGGATGCTGCGCCATCGAGGCCGGGGCGAGCAAGACACGAGCTGACAAGGGTCCACGCTGGCGGCGGATCGCGACCGTCGTGCTCCTGGTCGTCGGGACGATCTCGCTCCTGGTTGCGAACATCACGGTGTTCTTCAAGCGGACGCTGGTGGATACCGAGTCGTTCGTGAACACGCTCCAGCCCCTCGCGGAGAACCAGGAGATCGTCGACGCCCTCTCCAGCGAGATCGCCGCCGCGATCGTGAGCGCGATCGATGCGCGCAAACTCGTCGCCGACGCGCTCCCCGAGGAGGCGCAGCCGCTCGTAGGCCCCATCACCTCGGGCGTGGAGGGATTCATTGGCCAGACCACCAGGCAGGTGATCGCTTCGGACGCCTTCGCCCAGATCTGGGAAGAGGCGCTCCGTCTCGTCCACGAGACCGCGACCGACATCGTCAGCGGCGGCGGCGACCTGATACGTACGAAGGGGGGCGAGGTCCAGCTCGACCTCTCGAAAGTGGTCGGGGCGGTGACTGACCGGCTCGCCAATGCCGGGCTCGACCTCGACGTCGACCCCGACCTCGGGGTCATCAACTTGTACTCGAGCGACCAGCTGGCGCAGCTCCAGGACGGGATCCGCCTCTTCGACAAGGCCGCGGTCGTGATGTGGGTCCTGACCGTCGTGGCGCTCGTCGGCGCCGTGGTGGCTTCCGTACGGCGGCGACGCACGGTGCTCGTGCTCGGCGTCGCGGTGGCCGGGGTCGCGCTGGTAACGCTCGCGGCGCTCGACTTCCTGCGTTCCGAGATCGTCGACCGGATCAGTCAGGAGCAACCCCGCGCCGCGGTGGCGGCGGCCTACGACACGGTGCTGCGCGGCTTCAAGACGCAATCGAACGTCCTCGTCCTCCTCGGCCTCCTCCTCGCCGTGGGCGCGTGGGTTGTGGGCCCTGCGCGCCTCGCGATCCGGATCCGAACGTTCGTCCAGGAGCAGGTCCGCGGGCGGGGTGCCGCGACCGCGCCGTCGAGCGGTGCCCTCGGCGCGGTCCGGCGGACCCTGGCCGACCATCGGGGAGCGTTCGACGCCGGTGCCGTGATCGCCGGGCTCGTGATCCTGGTGCTCTGGGACCGGCCGACCGTTCTCGTGCTGCTGATCGTGGCGCTGCTCGTGATCGTGGCCGTCGCCGCAGTCGAGTTCTTCGCCGACCGGAGGCCGGCGCCGGGTTCGTAGCGGTCCGCGGGTCATGAGGGTCTTCGGGCGAGACTGGCGCCGTGCCCGACGCGGCCCTCGACGAGGAGCTCGACGCGACCGAGCGCTGGTTCGTCCGCCGGGGGCTCCCGCACTTCATCGCCGGCTACAGCGCGTCGAGCGACGTGTTCACCCGCGCCCTGCCCGTCCTCGTCTTCTTGTTCTTCGTCCAGGTCGTGAACGGGATCAACCTCGAGGATCGTTGGCCGTGGTGGGGAAACGTGCTCGCGGTTGTGGGCAGCTTCGGGATCTTCCTCGGCGTGTGGGCGGTCGTGAACCGGCTCCGCGGCCGGCGCGCGTTCGCCCGTCCGGCGGAGGTCGGCGGGGTGGAGCTCGCCGTGTTCGTTGTGGTCCCTGCCATCCCGCCGCTCGTCTTCGGTCTCCACCCCGGCGAGGCGCTCGGGGTGGCCGTCGGCAACGTCGTCCTCCTCGGGATCGTCTACGTCGTCGCCGGCTACGGCGTGGTCGCGCTCATCGCCTGGGCGTTCCGGCAGCTGTGGCGGCAGCTGGGCGACGTGATCGGACTCGTGATCCGTGCGCTCCCGCTCCTGCTGCTCGTGATCACGTTCATGTTCCTGAACGCGGAGATCTGGGCCGTCGCCTCCGACCTCGACGGCGCCTTCTTCTGGCTCACACTGCTCCTGTTCATCGGCATCGGCACCCTGTTCGCTTGCTGCGCCTGCCCCGCGAGGTCGGGGCGCTGACCGAGTTCGACTCCTGGGACGTGGCGGTGGAGCGAGTGTCCGGGACGCCCGCGGAGCTGTTGGCCGGAGGCCTGGAGGGTCCCCCGCCGAGGACGCCGAGGCTTTCGCGCCGGGAATGGGGGAACGTCGGGCTCTCCCTGCTCTTCACCGAGGCGGTCCAGGTCCTACTGGTCGTGGCCATGGTCTTCGCCTTCTTCTTCCTGTTCGGCCTGCTGACGGTCACGCCGTCGATCCAGTCGGTGTGGACCGCGCTGCCGACCGACCGGCTCGAGGTGCTCGACCAGTTCGAGTTCGCCGGGCGCGAGGTCGTCATCACCTGGGAGCTGATGAAGACCGCCTCCTTCCTGGCGACGTTCTCCGGCCTGTACTTCACCGTGTACCTGCTCACCGACGCGACCTACCGGGAGGAGTTCCTGGCCGAGCTGTTGGAGGAGTTCCGGGTCGCGTTCGCGGTCCGGGCCGTCTACCGGGCCCGGGTGCCGGTCGGCGGCAAAGTCGGGCCGGTCGCTTCCACCACTTCTGGTAGCGTCTGACCAACGTGAGCGCTGACGCGTCCGCGTGTTCCCCTCTTCCGCTGATTCCGTCCTCGACTGCCCGGGGGTCGCTGTGTCCGGCACGGTGATCGTCGGCACCCAGTGGGGTGACGAGGGCAAGGGTCGGTTCACCGACTACCTCGCGCGCGAGAGCGAGATGGTCGTCCGCTACCAGGGCGGGCACAACGCCGGCCACACGATCGTCGTCGACGGTGAGACCTTCGGGCTCCAGCTCGTCCCGAGTGGCGTGCTCTACGAGTGGGTCACGCCCGTGATCGGCAACGGCGTCGTCGTCGATCCCGCGGTACTGCTCGAAGAGCTCGACATGCTCGCGGCTCGGGGGATCGACGGGTCGCGGCTGCGCCTCTCGGGGAACGCGCACTTGATCATGCCGTACCACCAGGAGCTCGATCGCGTGAGCGAGCGGTACCTGGGCAAGAACAAGCTCGGGACCACCAAGCGTGGCATCGGTCCCGCCTACGCCGACAAGGCAGCCCGGGTCGGGATCCGGGTCCAGGACCTGCTCGACCCCAAGATCTTCCGGGAGAAGCTCGATCTGGCGCTCCGGGAGAAGAACGGTGTCCTCGCCAAGGTCTACAACCGCTTGCCGCTCGACCCCGACGAGCTCTGCGAGCAGTACCTTGCGTTCGTCCCACGGCTCGAGCCGCTGATCGCGGACACCGTGCACATCGTCCACGAAGCCCTCGACGCCGGGAGTCCGATCCTGTTCGAGGGCGCGCAGGCGACCTTCCTCGACCTCGACCAGGGGACGTATCCGTTCGTGACGTCGAGCAATCCGATCGCGGGCGGCGCGTGCACGGGGGCAGGGGTGGGGCCGCGCGCGCTCGAGCGCATCATCGGCGTCACCAAGGCCTACACGACCCGGGTGGGGAGCGGTCCCTTCCCCACCGAGCTCGAGGACGAAGTCGGCGACCTCCTGGCCGATCGGGGCAACGAGTTCGGGACGAACACCGGTCGCCGACGCCGGACGGGTTGGCTGGACGCCGTCATGTTGCGCCACGCGGTGCGGGTCAACACGTGCACCGAGATCGCGCTCACGAAGCTCGACGTGCTCGGACCGCTCGAGGAGCTGCGGGTGTGCGTCGCCTACGAGGGTGACGACGGCCGCCGGTACCGGCACGTTCCGTACCACCAGTCGGTGGTGCACAAGGTCCGGCCGGTCTACGAGACGCTCGCCGGCTGGCAGAGCGACATCGGCGACATCGACGACTTCGACGCGCTCCCCAGAGAAGCCCGTGAGTACGTGCGCTTCGTCGAGGAGCTCGCGGGGGTCCCCATCTCCCTCGTCTCGGTCGGCCCGGCCCGCGAGCAGACCGTCGTCCTCTCACGCGCTGCCTGACCGTGAACGGGCTGCGGGTGCTCGTGGTCGGCGGTGGCGGGCGTGAGCACGCGCTCGCCTGGGCGCTCGCTCGGTCGCCTTCGGTCGGGGAGGTGGTCGGTGCGCCGGGGAACCCCGGGATGGCGGAGCTGGGGAACTGCGTACCCGTGGACGCGACGGATCCGGTGGCGGTCGCGGACCTCGCCGACCACCTCGACGCGGACCTCGTGGTCGTGGGCCCGGAGGCCCCACTGGTCGCGGGCGTGGTCGACGCGTTGCGCGCCCGTGAGCGCCGAGCGTTCGGGCCGACGGCGGACGGCGCGCGGCTCGAGGGCTCCAAGGCGTGGATGAAGGAGCTGCTCGCGAGCTCGGGTGTCCCGACGGCCCGGCACGACGCGTTCACTGCGGCCGACGAGGGCCGTGCGCTCGACTTCCTCGAGTCGCTCCCTGGCCCCTGGGTCGTGAAGACCGACGGGCTTGCCGCGGGAAAGGGCGTGCTCGTCACGGAGTCGCTCGCCGAGGCCCGCGACGGCCTGCGCTCGTACCTGTCCGGCGAGGCCTTCGGTGACGCGGGTCGCACGGTCGTGATCGAGGAGGGCCTCGTCGGACCCGAGCTCTCGATCCTCGTGCTCTGCGACGGTCGTGACGGTGTTCCACTGCCCCCGGCTCAGGACTTCAAGCGGATCGGCGACGGCGACACCGGCCCCAACACGGGGGGTATGGGCGCCTATTCACCGGTACCGGTCGCCGGTCGAGACGTCGTGGAGGAGGTGATGACGAAGGCCGTTCGGCCCACGCTCGCGGGATTGGCTGCTCGCGGGATCACCTACCGGGGCGTGCTCTACGCGGGGTTGATGCTGACCGCCGACGGACCGAAGGTGCTCGAGTACAACGTGCGCTTCGGCGATCCCGAGTGCCAGGCGGTCGTCCCGCGCCTTCGGAGTGACCTGGCACGCCATTGCGTCGAGGCCGCGGGCGGTCGCCTCGAGACGCCGGTGGAAGTCCGCGACGACGCGTGCGTCACGGTCGTGCTCGCGACCGAGGGCTATCCCGCGTCGGCGCGGACGGGCGATCCGATCGCGGGCCTCGCGGAGGCGAATGCCCTGGAGGACGTCCACGTCTTCCATGCCGGGACCAAGCGAGTCGACGGCGACGTCGTGACCGCCGGGGGTCGGGTCCTCGGGGTCACCGCGCTCGGCTCGACGATCGCGCAGGCGCGCGTGCGCGCCTACGAGGCCGCGGCGAAGATCTCGTGGCCGGGGGTCCAGTACCGGCGCGACATCGCCGCCACGTCCCCCGCTGCACCCTGAGCGTCGGCGGGATCAGGTGCTCGCGTTCGTCCCGCGCCGATGGCGGCGTCGAGCGCGTCGACGGGGACGGATCCGCACGCCGGCGGCGAAGAGCGCACAGTCGACGCAGCGCAGCGGTCCGTCGGGGCGGACCGGGGGAGCGAGGCATTGGTCGCAGAAGGCGTCGCCGCAGTCTTCGCAACGTCCGGCCGCGTCCTGGAACCAGTGCTTCCGGCACTTCCCCGGGTCGACAGGGACGGGCGGCGCTTCGTCGGACAGCGCGTTGGCCACGGCGATCTCCCCCTCGTCGGACTTCAGACGCCCACTCCATCGGCTGGCGCGGCCTCGTGCTTGAGGGGTTTCGACCGGATTGGCGGCTTCGTTCGCGCGCAGTCGAGACAGCGCGGCTCCGCTCCGAGACGAGGAGCGAGGCAGAAGCGACAGAAGGGCTCTCCGCACACGTGGCAGTGCTCCACCGCGGGTCGGAAGTCGTGGTGCCGGCACCTCGGCCGGCCGCCGGGTGGGCTCGTTTCGGTGGGCGAGAGGCTCATCTCTTCGCCACTCCTGACTGTGACCTCCGCCACATCCGCCCGATCGGCGTTACGCCCGGGGTGTTGAGCGGTTTCGCGCCGGAACGGGGGAACCGCGGGATGATGGTCCTGTGATCCCCCGCTACTCGCTCCCGGAGATGGAGGCCCTGTTCTCGGACGAGGCCCGGTTCCGCGGCTGGCTGGAGGTCGAGGTCCTCGCGGTCGAAGGCTGGGCGAAAGTCGGCGTCGTGCCTCCGGAGGAGGCGGCCGAGGTGCGCGCCCGAGCCGCGTTCGACGTCGGCGCGGTCGCGGCCCGGGAGGAGGTCACGCACCACGACGTGGCCGCGTTCGTCGACGTCGTCCAGGAGCGGATCGGCGGCCCGGTGGCGTCCTGGGTGCACTACGGGCTCACCTCGAGCGACGTCGTCGACACCGCGCAGGCCGTGACCCTCGCGCGCGCGGCGGCGTTGCTCCTCGCGGCCGCCGATCGTCTCGTCGCGACGCTGCGCCGCCGGGCGGAGGAGTTCCGGCACACGCCCACTGTCGGCCGTACGCACGGAATCCACGCCGAGCCGACCACCTTCGGGCGCAAGCTCGCGCTCTGGGCCCTCCAGGTCGATCGGGACCGGACACGGCTCGCTCGGGCACGCGACGCCGTCGCGGTCGGCAAGCTCTCGGGCGCCGTCGGCACGTACTCGAACATCGAGCCCGAGGTCGAGACCTACGTCTGCGACCGCCTCGGCCTCCGGCCGGTCCCGGCGACCCAGGTGCTTCCGCGTGACCGGCACGCCGATTACCTGTACGCGTGCGCCTCGGTCGGGGCAACCGTCGAGTCGATCGCGACGGAGATCCGGCACCTTCAGCGCACGGAGGTGGGCGAGGTCGCCGAACCGTTCCGCTCCGGGGCCCAGAAGGGGTCCAGCGCGATGCCGCACAAGCGCAATCCCGTCAAGAGCGAGCAACTCTCGGGCCTCGCACGGGTCCTTCGCGCCGATCTGCAGGCGGGGCTGGAGAACGTGGCCCTCTGGCACGAGCGCGACATCTCCCACTCGGGCGCCGAGCGCATCGTGCTCGCCGACTCCTCGCTCCTCGCCTACTACGTGCTCGTGAAGATCGAATCGATCGTCGACGGCCTCGTCGTCGACGCCGACCGGATGCGCGAGAATCTCGACGCCTCGTTCGGGTTGGTGTTCAGCCAGGCGGTGCTCCTGGCGCTCGTGGAAGCGGGTCTCCCCCGCGACGACGCGTACCGCGTCGTGCAAGCGGCGGCGACGGCGGCCTGGGAGCAGCGCCGGTCGTTCCGCGACGTCCTCGTCGAGCGCGACGAGGTCGCCGCCGTGATCGACCGGGCCCGGCTCGACGAGTGCTTCGACCTCGACGTCGCGCTCGCCGGTGCGGATCGCGTCTTCGATGACCTCGAGCGCCTCCCGGCCGTGGGCGACGGTTCGTGATCGGATCGCTCGAGCACGTCAGCCGGGGCAAGGTCCGCGACCTCTACCGGGTCGACGCGGAACGGCTCCTCATCGTGGCGAGCGACCGGATCTCGGCTTACGACGTCGTCCTCACCGAGCCGATCCCCGCCAAGGGGCGGGTGCTGACGCTCCTCTCGGCGTGGTGGTTCGAACGCACCGCGGACGTGGTTCCCAACCACTTCCTCTCGGTCGATCCCCGCGACTTCCCAGCGGAGGTCGACGCGGAGACGGCGAGACGGTCGATGCTCGTTCGCGCCGCCACACCGATCCGCCTCGAATGCATCGTGCGCGGGTACCTGTTCGGCTCGGCCTGGACCGAGTACCGGGAGGACGGGACTCTGAACGGCGAACCGCTACCGGCCGGACTCCGCCAGGCGGAGCGATTGCCGGAGCCGCGCTTCACGCCTTCGACCAAGGCGGAAGTCGGTCACGACGAGCCGCTGGGACCATCGGACGCGGCGAAGCTCGTGGGCTCGGAACGTTACGACGCGCTCGAACGTGCCTCCATCGCGCTCTACGAGCGCGGTGCCACGCGAGCGGGTGAGGTGGGGCTCGTGCTCTCGGACACGAAGTTCGAGTTCGGCGAGATCGACGACGAGCTGGTGCTCATCGACGAGATGTTGACGCCCGACTCCTCCCGGTACTGGCCCGCGGACGCGTGGCGCCCCGGGACGTCGCCGCCGTCGTTCGACAAGCAGTACGTGCGCGACCACCTGGCGGCCTCCGGGTGGGATCGCACGCCTCCACCCCCCGCGTTGCCGCCCGAGGTCGTCGCGGGGACACGACGTCGGTACGTCGAGGCGTATGAGCGCCTGACCGGCGAGCGGTTCTCGTAGGCTCTGGTGCGATGGCCTTTGCTGTGCGAGTCGACGTGGCGCTCAAGCCCGGCATCCTCGATCCTCAGGGTGCGGAGATCGAGCGTGCCCTCCCCGCGTTGGGGTACGAGGGCGTCTCGCAGGTGATGGTCGGCAAGACGATCTGCTTCGAGCTCGCCGACGACGACCGCGCGGGCGCGGAGGCTCGCATCCGCGAGATGTGCGAACGCCTCCTCGCCAACCCCGTGATCGAGTCCTACGAGATCGCGCTGGAGCCCCTTCCCGACCAGGAGACCGCGAGCACGTGAGCGCCCGGATCGGCGTCGTGGTGTTCCCGGGGACGAACTGCGAGCTCGACGTGGCCCGGGCCGTCGAGGGGCTGGGTGCGGAGGCCCGTCTCTGCTGGCACGGTGATCGCGACATCGGCTCGGTCGACGCGCTCGTGATCCCGGGAGGCTTCGCCCACGGCGACTACCTGCGGACCGGCGCGATCGCGCGGTTCTCGCCGGTGATGGAGGCGGTCACGGCGTTTGCCGAGGCGGGCGGACCAGTGATCGGGATCTGCAACGGCTTCCAGGTGCTCACCGAGGCCGGCCTGTTGCCCGGCGCGCTCCAGAAGAACCGTGGTCTGCGGTTCCTGTGCCGCACGGTCGATGTGCGAGTCGAGACCTCGAACTCGCTGCTGTCGTGCGCGGCGACGCCGGGGTCGGTGCTGCGGATCCCCATCAATCACTTCGAGGGCAACTACACGTGTGACGACAACACACTGGCGCGTCTGCGCGCCGAGGATCGGGTGGTGTTCCGCTACGTCGAGAACCCCAACGGCAGCCGTGACGACATCGCCGGGATCTGCTCCGAGGGCCGCAACGTCGTCGGGCTCATGCCCCATCCCGAGCGGGCCAGCGATCGGCTGCTCGGTTCCGACGACGGTGTGGTGCTGCTCGATTCGCTGCTCCTCGCGGTTCAGTCGTCGGTCTCCGCCTGAGCGTCCGGCCGGAGCACTTGCTCGACGTGCTGCACCTGGCCGTCCGCCCGACGGTTTCGCAGGAGGTCGTTGTAGGCCTCGTGGGGTCCGATCTGGTCGAGCAGGCTCGGTGAGAAGAAGCTGACGTAGAGCGTGCGCCGCCCGGTCCCGCCTCGTGGCGGCGGCGCGGCATGGGCCACGTCGGCGACGTGGACGGTCACGTCGCCGGGCTCGGCGTCGACCGCGACATGCGGGTACTGGTCGAGCTCGTCGGCCGCGATCTGGTGGCAGGTCGATCCGTGTGAGCCGGCGACGAAGTGGAGCTGGCCCGTCTGCGCGTTCGCAGGATCGAGCTGGATGCCCACGTTGAGCGCCGGGCACAGGATCGGATGGCCGCCGAGGCCGCAGTCCTGGTGCCAGGGCAGGTCGGCGAGGCCCGCGGTCGCCCCCGGCACCTTGATCACGACCGAGTGGCCCTCCATGCGATCGGGGGCCGAGACCAGTTCCCAGCCGCCGCGGGCGACGAGCTCGCGAATCCGCCCGTCGTCGGACAACCCGGCGAGAACCTCGGAGCGCTCGTTGACGTAGACGAGCCGGCACAGCACGTCCTCGTCTCCCCGTTTCGCCCACCACGAGGTGCCGTCCCCGGGCCGGGCCGCCCGGGCCAGACGCTCGACCTCAGCCCGGAACCGGTCGATCTCGTGGCTGTCGAACACGTCCCGGACGACGAGATAGCCGGTGACGCCGAGAAAGTGGGCGAGGTCGTCGGGATCGTCCGTGAGCGCGAACGCTTGCCCGAGATCCAGGGGAGCACCGGAGCGATCGGTGAGCGCGAGGCGCGTCGGGTCGTAGACGGGGATGCCCGCGTACATCGCACGCAGCGCCGGCTCCCAGCGGACGAGGTGGTCGAAGTCGCCGGCGCGGAAGCGCAGCTCGTCGGCGAACACCAGCGCGGCGGCCGAGCGGATCTGCTGGACGAGGTCGGAAAAGGCTCGCGGGCTGAGCTCGACGACCGTGGCCGCGTCGTCGATACCGGCGTTCACCCTGATCTGGTCGCCGGCCGGCGCGTACGTGAAGGCCGGTCCTTCGGGGAGTACGAAGGCGATCGGTCGCGCCCGGGCGAGGTCCGCCGCGGCCAGCCGCCCGTTGCCGGCCGCGAGGCGAGCGGGAAGATCGTCGGTGTGGAACGCGACGAAGTCGAGCTCGGGAGCATCGATCATCGAGAACCGCATCCTAGGCTGCGCCTCGTGGAGCCGCTTCACCGCCAGCTCGGTCTCACCGACGACGAACGCGACGCGATCGTTGCCTTGCTCGACCGGGAGCCGACCGAGCCCGAGCTCGCGATGTTCGCCGTGATGTGGTCGGAACACTGCTCGTACAAGTCGTCGCGGGTGCATCTCCAGCGACTCCCGAGCGAGGCTCCGTGGGTCCTCGTCGGACCGGGCGAGGGTGCAGGCGTGATCGACGTCGGCGACGGGCTCGCGGTGGCGGTGCGCATCGAGAGCCACAACCATCCCTCCGCGGTCGAGCCCTACCAGGGAGCGGCGACCGGCGTCGGCGGCATCATCCGCGACGTCTTCTCGATGGGTGCGCGTCCGATCGCATTGATGGATCCGCTGCGCTTCGGCCCGCTCGACGATCCCCGCGTCCGCTATCTCTTCGGCGGGGTGGTCTCGGGGATCTCCGGCTACGGCAACGCTGTGGGGGTACCGACCGTCGGGGGCGAGGTCGTCTTCGACCCGACCTACCTGGACAATCCCCTGGTGAACGTGCTGTGCCTCGGTGTGCTGCCGAAGGAGCGGCTCGTGCTCGCGCGTGCGGAAGGCGCGGGGAACCTCGCGGTGCTGCTCGGCGCGACGACCGGCCGGGACGGGATCGGGGGCGCCAGCGTGCTCGCCTCGGCCGGCTTCGACGAAGGCTCGGACGAGAAACGCCCCTCGGTGCAGGTCGGCGACCCGTTCGAGGAGAAGAAGCTCATCGAGGCGTGTCTGGCGCTGCTCGACGCCGGCCTCGCGGTGGGCGTGCAGGACCTCGGTGCGGCCGGGATCTCGTGCGCGGCTTCGGAGACCGCCGCCAACGCGGGTGCGGGCATGGACCTGGACCTGGCCCGGATCGCGCGCCGCGAACCGGGGATGGACCCCGTCGAGCTGCTCACCTCCGAGAGCCAGGAACGGATGCTCGCGATCGTCCGCCCCGACGATCTCGAGGAGGTGCTGGCCCTCTGTGCGCGCTGGGAGGTCCGCGCGACGGTCGTCGGCCAGGTCAACGACACCACGCGGTTCCGCGTGTTCGACGGGACCTTCGACGCCCTCGACGTGCCGGGCGAGAACCCCGCCCCGCCGCACGGCGACGAAGCCCGGGTCACGAGCTCGGACGGGGCTCCCCTCGCCGACGTCCCCGCCGAGAGCCTCGGCGACGGCCCCCGCTACCGGCGCCCGCTCGCCCGTCCCGCCAGCCAGGACGCGCTCGTCGCGGCCGACCCGGGGCCGGTGCTTCGGGCGCGGTTCCCCGACGGGAGCGATCTGTCCCACGAGCTCCTCGGCCTGCTTGGCCGGCCCACGATCGCGGACAAGTCGTGGGTGTGGGAGCAGTACGACCACCAGCTCTTCCTCAACACGGTCGTCGGGCCGGGAGCGGACGCCACCGTGCTGCGCCTGGAAGGGACGCGCCGCGCGCTGGCGCTCGCCACCGACGGGAACGCCCGCCACTGCCTGCTCGACCCGCGTGCGGGAGGGCGGCTGGCGGTGTTCGAGGCGGCGCGCAACGTGGCGTGTGCAGGCGCCACGCCCCGGGCGCTGGTCAACTGTCTCAACTTCGGCAACCCGGAGCACCCCAGCGTCATGTGGCAGTTCTCCGAGGTCGTCGACGGGATGGGAGAGGCGTGCCGCGGCTTGGGGATCCCGGTGATCGGCGGCAACGTGAGCTTCTACAACGAGTCGCGCGGCGAGAACATCGACCCGACCCCGGTCGTCGGGGTCGTGGGTGTGATCGACCGGCTCGACGATCGGGTTCCGGTCCCGGAGCTCCACTACGGGGACCGCCTCGTGTTGTTGGGTGGGACGGGCGAGGAGCTCGGTGGTTCCGAGTGGGCGGCCGCGCACGGGCTCGTCGGTGGGCCGCCACCCGTTGCGGACGTGGCAGCCGCGTCGGCGTTGTGCGCGCTGGTCGGCTCGTTGGTCGGGGAGCAGCTCGTGCACGGCGTCCATGACTGCTCGGACGGCGGCTTCCTCGTCGCGACCGCCGAGATGGCGGTGGCGACCGGGGTGGGCGCGGCCATCGACTTGGAGGCGTTGCCAGGGGAAGGAGCGGTGTCGGTGGGGGCGCGCTGCTTCGGCGAGTCGGACTCGCGCGTCGTGTTCTCTGTCGACCCGGCGCGCGTAGAGGAAATCCTCGAGCGCGCGGCCTCGGTGAACATTCCCGCGGCGGTGGTAGGCAATGCCGGCGGGGACCGTTTGATCGCTCGGACCGGGTCCACCCCGGTCGTCGACGTCGCGGTGGCCGACGCCGCCCACGTGTGGCGGACCGCGATCCCGAGCGCGCTGGAGCTCACGTCGGACGTGTGACGCGCAGCTGCCGCAGACGGCAGCGTGGCGGCACACCTCGGGGGTCAGGGACGCCGGGCTTCCAGACGGTCGAGCAGCTCGCCGTCGACCGACAGATCGCCGGTGGCGACGCCGACCGCGAGACCGGGCTTGCGGGTGCCGTGGTAGTCGGACCCACCGGTGCGCGCGAGCCCGTGTCGTGCCGCGAGCTCGGACAGCTCGCTCCTTACGTCGGGCGTGTAGGCCCCGTACTCGCTCTCGAGCGCGTCGAGACCTGTGGCGTGCAACCCGGCGACGAACTCGTCGAGCTCGTCCCCGTCGAGCCCGAGCGAGCGGGGATGCGCGAGCGAGCTGACCGCCCCCGAGGCGTGGGCGAGGTCGATCGCGTCCTCGGGCTCCAGCCGCAACCGCTCCCGGTACGCGGGCCGGCCCTTGGCGAGCCATCGTCGGAAGGCCTCGTCGATCGAGCTCACGTCCCCCCGGTCCACGAGCACCTGCGCGATGTGGGGACGCCCGACGGTCGCGTCGCCCGCGACGGCCCGGACGTCCTCGACCGTGATGTCGAAGCCCGCCTCCCGGAGCCGCTCGACCATCCCGACGTTACGCTCGTCGCGCGCCGCACGGAGGCGGGCGAGCTGGTCGGCGAGGGGCCCGGGCGCGTCGTCGACGAAGTAGACGAGCAGGTGCATCGACCCGGGCGCGCGGCCGCGAACCTCGCACGAGAGCTCGCAGCCGGGGACGACGCGCAAACCGAGCTCGGCGCCCGCCTCGCGCGCGGCAGCCACGTGGTCGAGCGTGTCGTGGTCGGTGAGGGCGACGGCCGAGCATCGAGCCGCCGCCGCCAGGGCGACCACCTCCGCCGGAGGATCGGTTCCGTCGGAGGCGTTGGAGTGGGTGTGGAGGTCGATCACGGGCGCGGCCAGGCCCCGCGGGACGAGGGGCCGGCCCCGGCGTCGTTGATGCCCATGCGGCGAACGTATCGGAACGGACACGGGCTCGTGGTCAAGCGAGGCGCGGGTCCAAGAAGTCGCTAATCGGCGTGGGATACTGGCGGTGATGGACGACGCGGAGCCACCCCCTGCCGCCGTCGACCGTCGGGTCGGCGAGTCCTGCGGGGTCTTCGGCGTGTACGCACCGGGGCAACCGGTCGCCGGGCTCTCGTACTTCGGGCTCTACGCGCTCCAGCACCGGGGCCAGGAATCGGCCGGCATCGCGACCAGCGACGGCGAGACGATCACCGCGGTCAAGGACATGGGCCTCGTGACCCAGGTCTTCGACGAGCGGCGACTCGCGGCGCTCGACGGCCACCTCGCGATCGGCCACGTGCGGTACTCGACCACCGGCTCCTCTGACTGGCGCAACGCCCAGCCCGTCTACCGGTCCGTTGCCGACGCCGGCTTCGCGCTCGCGCACAACGGCAACCTCACCAACACGGGCGAGCTCGCCGACGCCTTGGGACAGCTTCCCGGCCTCGTCGCCGACGCGTCGGTGGCCGATTCCACCAGCGACTCCGACCTCGTCGCGGCCCTCCTGGCTCGCTCCTACGGCCCGGAGCTCCGTTCCGACGGGCGTGACCTCGAGCTGGCGCTCCAGGCGGTGCTGCCGCGGTTGGAGGGCGCCTTCTCGCTCGTCCTCATGGACGAGGCGCACATCATCGGGGTCCGGGACCGGCACGGCTTCCGTCCGCTCGTGATCGGGCGGATGGAAGGCGGTTGGGTCCTGGCCAGCGAGTCCGCGGCGCTGGACATCGTCGGTGCGCACTTCGTCCGCGATGTCCAGCCAGGCGAGATGGTCGTGATCGACGCCTCGGGGCTCCGGGAGCACCAGTGGGCCGAGCCGAACCCGACGCTCTGCCTGTTCGAGTTCGTGTACTTCGCCCGACCCGACAGCACGCTGTACAGCCAGAGCGTGCACGCCGCGCGTCAACGCATGGGAGAGGCACTCGCCGGTCAGTCACCGGCGCGCGCCGACATGGTGATGCCGGTACCCGAGTCGGGGATCCCGGCCGCGCAGGGCTTCGCTCGCGCCGCGGGGATCCCGTACGGGGACGGCCTGGTGAAGAACCGCTACGTCGGACGAACGTTCATCGCGCCGAGCCAACAGCTCAGGGGCGTCGGCGTGCGGCTGAAGCTCAATCCGCTGGTGGAAAACATCCGCGGCAAGCGTCTCGTCGTCGTCGACGACTCGATCGTCCGGGGCACGACCACGCGCCAGATCGTGAGCATGCTGCGCGAGGCCGGCGCGGCTGAGGTGCATCTGCGCATCTCGTCGCCGCCGTACCGCTGGCCGTGCTTCTACGGCATGGACACGGGTCGCCGTTCTGAGCTGCTCGCGGCCGACATGTCGGTCGGGGAGATCTGCGACTACGTCGGCGCCGATTCGCTCGCGTACCTCGAGCTCGAGCGCCTCCTCGAGGCGACCGGTGCTCGCTCCGACGCGTTCTGCACGGCGTGTCTCTCGGGCAAGTACCCGGTCTCGGTGCCCGACGGGCTCAGCAAGGACGTGCTCGAGCTCCCCGAGGGCGAGGACGTCCACGCGTGAGCGGTCGCAAGGGCGACGAAGACAAGCCACTGACCTATCGCGCCGCCGGCGTCGACATCGGCGCCGGCGACCAGGCCGTCGAGCGCATCAAGGAACACGTGCGGAGCACGTTCCGCCCCGAGGTGGTCGGCGACATCGGTGGCTTCGGAGGGCTGTTCGCCTTCGAGCCTCGTGGCTACGACCAACCGTTGCTGGTCTCGTCGACCGATGGTGTGGGGACCAAGTCCCTTGTGGCCCGCGCCGTCGGCTCCTTCGACACGATCGGGATCGACCTGGTGGCGATGTCGGTCGACGACATCGCGGTCCAGGGCGCGACGCCGCTCTTCTTCCTCGACTACATCTCGCTCGGCAAGCTCGACCCCGACCTCGTCGACGACATCGTCGCCGGCGTCGCGGAAGGCTGCCGACAGGCGGGCGCCGCGTTGCTGGGCGGCGAGATGTCGGAGCACCCCGGCATCATGGAGCCCGGCGAGTTCGATCTCGTCGGCTTCGCGGTCGGCGTCGTCGAGCGCCGCCAGGTTTTGCCCCGCAGCGTGGCCCCCGGCGATCGGGTCGTCGGCCTCGGCAGCCGCGGGTTGCGTTGCAACGGGTACTCGCTGGCGCGCGGCGCGCTGCTCGACCGCGCGGGGCGGAGCCTGACCGGCCCGGCGTGGAGGGGGGCGCGCCACTCGCTCGGCGAGGAGCTGCTCCGCCCCAGCCTCGTCTACGCACCCGCGCTGGGCGCGATGCGGCGCCACGTGGAGGTGCACGCGTTCGCGCACGTGACCGGAGGCGGGATCCCGGGCAACCTCTCCCGTGTGCTCCCCCATCGATGCGACGCGGTCCTGCATCGCCGCCGCTGGGAGGAGCCGCGGATCTTCGAGGAGATCCGTGCCGCCGGGTCCGTCCCCGAGGACGAGATGGAGCAGGTGTTCAACCTCGGCCTCGGGATGCTTGCGGTCGTCGCGGAACAGGACGTGTTCCGGGCCGTCGACGCCGCCCGCACCGCGGGGCACGACGCGTGGCTCGTGGGCGAGATCGTCGACGGATCCGGCCAGGTCCGCCTGCTTCCCTGAGGCTCCCGCCGGTCAGGCCAGCCAGCGGACCCCGACCCAGGTGCGTCGTTCGCACGCCGGGCACGGCAGCCGTCGCGAGAAGCGCCGGCCCGGGATCCATACGGGTACGGGCAGATGGCGACGCGCGAGGTCCAACCAGCTCACCCGGGTGCACGCGCCGCACGAAGAGCACTCCAGCACGACCGTGCCCGGACGCCGGCCCGCGGCCGAGTAGAGCGCTTCCTTGCCGGGCGCACGTTCCGGGTGCTGCTCACTCTCGTCTTCATCGTCGGCCGGCGACGCGGCCGGAACCGAGTAGAGCGCCCGCCGTCCGTCGGAACCCGAGGCGCTCATTCGGGATCAGGGATCGTGGCTCGCAGGGTGGCCGCGAGCTGTCGGTAGGCCTCGGCTCCGCGAGACGAGGGCGCGTGCTCGAGGATGCACATCCCTCGCGCCGGCGCCTCGGCGAAGCGGATCGACTTCGGGATCGGCGGTTGGACCACCGGCAACCCGTAGCGCTCCCCGACGTCCTCGAGCACCTCCCGAGCGTGTCGGGTGCGTCCGTCGAACATGGTCGCGACGACGCCGCGGACGGCGAGCCGGGGGTTGGTGAACGACCGCACGTCTTCGATCGTCTCCAGGAGCTGACCGACGCCACGATGGCTGAGGGTCTCGCACTGCAAGGGGATCACGACCTCGCGGGCGGCGGTGAGCCCGTTGATGGTCAGGATGCCGAGCGAGGGCGGACAGTCCACGAGCACGACGTCGTACTCGTCGAGCATGGGTTGCAGCGCGCGGGTGAGCGCGTGCTCGCGGCCCACCTTGGTCAAGAGGTGCACCTCGGATCCCGCGAGATCGATCGCGGACGGGAGCAGATCGACCTTGCCCGCGGAGACTCTGATCTCGGACGCGGGCAGGTTGCCGGTGAGCACGTCGTGCAGGTTGGCGCGCAGCGCCTCGGGGTCGAGGCCGAGAGACCAGGTGAGACACGACTGCGCGTCGAGGTCGACGAGGAGCACCCGGTCACCGAGCTCGGCGAGCGCCACCCCGAGGGTGTGCACGGTGGTGGTCTTGGCGACGCCGCCCTTTTGGTTCGCGACTGCGAGGACCCGGGACACCGCGGCAGTGTACGACCGCGCCCGGCTCGATCCTCGGGCCGGTCACGGCAACCGGTCGGGGCGGTCCGGGGGGCTTCGTGGCGGGCCCCGGGCTTTTTCGTGTCGCGGAGGGTGGACGGTAGTTGACTGCGCGTGATCCGTCAGGCTCGCATCGGTCGCGCACAAGATCGCCGCAGTACAAGGGCAATCTGCGATGACTAGCCCGGTCTGCGCTAGAGAATGATACAATCAAGCTATCGCACACGGAATGCCCAAGCGATAATCTACGTTGGAAATGGGACAGTCCGGTGGATTCACCGGAACCGTGCGGGCCGCCCGAGCGCTCTTCGCTCGGATGACCAGTTCGGGGAAGGGCCAGCGGACGTCCCGGGCTCGGAAGGACGGCCCGGCGCTCGGTGCCGTGGGCGGAGCCCGGTGCCCGGCAAGCAACGGAGAGAGCAGAAGAGAATGGCCAAGGCGCAAGACCCGATGGACAACCCGATCGAGCACGATCAGCTTCTGACCCCTTCAGAAGTGGCAGCGATGTTCCGGGTGAACCCCAAGACCGTGACCCGCTGGGCGCGGGCCGGCAAGATCTCGGCGATCCGGACGCTCGGCGGCCACCGCCGCTTTCGTGCGTCGGAGATCCGGCGGTTCCTCGAGCAGGTCGAGGAAGGCTCAGACGTCTAGGGCGCCGTCCAGGTCCAACTGCGTACGACCGCCGGGCCCACGCGGCCCGGCGTCGTCGCGTGCGCCGGTCGTGTCCGTGGTGGCCGGGGCCGGCGTCGATCCGGCGACCCCACGCTTTTCAGGCGTGTGCTCTGCCAACTGAGCTACCCGGCCGGGCCGGGCACGAGCAGGGCTCGCACCCGAGCGGTCCTGACGGGATTTGAACCCGCGACCTCCGCCTTGACAGGGCGGCGTGCACTCC
>CAYRHS010000052.1:0-18612 GCA_964424125.1 uncultured Burkholderiales bacterium | reverse complement strand
GATGCCGCCGTTCGACTTGGGGTGGGTGGCCTTCGTCGCCCTCGTCCCGCTCCTCAGCGCGGCGCGCGAAGCGAGTTCCCCAGCATGCGAAGCCGCTACGCCCGCCACAAACCGATATAGGGATCGGGGAAACCCGGACGCGGGGCTCCCATCTCCGGGGAGCGCGGCTGAGGATCGCTCAGGGGTGCACCTCGGGGACGCCCATGCGTCGGGCCCGCAGCTTCGCCACGATGCCCGCGGTCAGCAGGTGGGACGTGACGACCGCGATGGCGACGGGCGCGGCTGTCAGCGGTCCGAGCCCGACGGAGAGCACGGCGATGAGCATCAGGCCGATGGGGGCCTTGATCACCGCGCCGGGAACCGCGGCCAGCATCGCCCCGACGGCGATCGCGTACGGGATGTCGGGGATGAGGAGGTGGATGACGACGCCGGCCGTCCCGCCGACGAACAGCATGGGCAGGACGTTGCCGCCGATGAAGCCCGCGGCGAGGCTCAGCGCCATCGCAAACATCTTGCCGACCAACACGGCAAGGAGCAGCAAGACGCCGATCGATGCGGACTCGTCGATGATGGTGGTGAGTTGGTCGTTGCCGGCCCCGACCGTGAGCGGCAGGGCTGCGGCGATGGCGCCGACAAGTGCGCCGCCGACCAGGCCACGGGAGAGACCCTGCGGCACATTCCCGGCGAGTTTCTGGACGAGCTTCACGATCATCACGAACACGATCATCACCACGGTCGCGGTGACACCCAGACCGACGCCGATCAGGAGCTGCCAGACACTGAACTCCTCGACCGGCACCGCGAAGCTGTTGAGGAACGTGGTGCCGACCACCCCGAAGTAGAGGGCGAACGCCACCGTGGCGGCGATGAACTGGGGCAGGATCCCCTCGACGTACCTCGGCTTCGGAATCGGTGCCAGCTCGCTGACGACCACGGTTCCGAGAGCGGGCGATGTGAACGCGCCGCCGAATCCACCGGCGACCCCGACCATGGTCGCGTCCAAGCGGGCGTTCTCATCGCCCGCCCAGCGTCGCGACGCGATCCACGAACCGAGGCCTCCCCCCATGATGACCAGCGCGAACGACGGGCCGAGGCTCGCTCCTGCGATCGCCGAGACCGCGGCGACGCCGACCCACGACGGGGCCACACGTTGGTCAACGACTCCCGACTCGATCACGGCAACGCCGCCGGGCACCTGCTCGGGGATCTTCCACCACCGGCGCAGCCCGGCCACGACCGCACCTCCACCGGCGGTGACGGCGATCCACCACCACTCACCCGACCAGGCGTCGACCTCAGGTTCACCGAAGATCGTCTTGAACGCCTTCCCGGTGACGGCGAGGTACACGAGGCCGAGCACGCCGATGGCGAGACCGACTGCGGCAGCCACGGCCAACAGCTGGCGGTACCACGGTCGATCGATCGGGAGTGCTGTAGCCATGGTGGTTGCTCGTGGGGTCTTTGGCCGACCGATGTTGTCTCGGTCCATCGGTTGCCGCTCGGAATGTATCCGGTCGCAACTCCTCGGCTCCGGTGATGCTGCCCGGCAGCTACAAGTTGCCGCTCACGCGTGACCTGCGAAGGTGTTGGCGTGAAGTGCGTGGTCGGTCGCGGCCCGAATAGGACCCCATCCGCGAGTGTCACGCGACGAATGGGAGCCGGACTGGAGCGCAGCCATCCGACCCGGAGTGCCCGGTATGAGCGCGGGTCAGTCCGCGTCCGTACCGCGGCAGCTCGCGTCCCTGCTGAGGCCCCGGGGGCTCGGGGTTGCGCGCCGGGGAACGGCTAACCGACGGGCCTCACAACCTGTGCGAGTCCGTACTCGGTCGCAGGGCCGACCAGATAGTCGCCGGCGAAGCCGACCGCTCTCAGTGGCGGAAGGTCACTTCTCCTTCAGCCGCTTCTCGTTGAGCGAGTCCACCGTGGAGATGAGATCTCCGCGTTCGGCGAATTGGACCTGCAGGATGGTGGGAAGGAGTCCGCGTTCGGAGAGGCACTGGTCGATTCGCTGCTCGAGCACCGCGCGCGAGTTCACGGCGGCCTCCACGTTCGGATTCGGCGGCGACAACGTGAGCCAATGGTTGATGAGGAACAGCGGTGCGTCGCTTGGTCCCCGATTCGGTGCGCAGTCGAACTGGTCCTCGTCCGTGAACAAGTAATCCGTCTCCTGGAACCAGTCGTACATCTTGTGGTACCAGGCGGGGCCGCCGGGGTCGCCGCTCTCGGCGAACACCAGCAGCGTTCGACCGCTGTCGATCAGGTCCCGGAGCGTGGGCAGCGGCGCGTCGGGCTCCAGGGTGGCCGCGCGATCGGCGAGCCCGGCGGCCTCGATGGCCGCAGCCGTGTCGGCCGGGCTCGTGAAGTCGTGAAGGGTGAGGAGGAGCACCTCGTCGGGGTGGTCGTCGAGGAAGGCCTTGATCTCCTCGAGTCCGTCCCCGAACTCGATCGCACCCGTTTCGCAGTTGCTGTGGCACATGTAGATCGCGCGCTGCGCATCGGCGTCCCTCGGGGCTGCAGCGGCGAGCTGCGCGGCCTGCTCCTCGGCCACCGGATCCTCCTCGACGTGTGCCCGCTGGGCGGCGGTGGCCACCCTGTCGGTGAGGATGATCGGCGTGTCCTGGCCGGGGACCCGCGCGGTGGAAGGCACGCCGTAGTGCGTGTCGATGTTCAAGGAGCGCACGCCGGCGCGCAGCTGGTCCGTGATGGTTCCCACCTGCTGCGCGAACAGGTAACCGGGGTACTTCGAGGACGCAAAAGCGTGGTGCACGCCGGGGAACGTCACCTCGTCGATCCTGAGATCACACAGTGACTCCTCGGAGTTGCAGGCCTGCGCCGAGGCGGCCTCGGCGTCGTCCACTGCTCCTCGCGTCGTGAGCACGAGGCCGACGGTGACCAAGCCGGCGGTCACCACGATCGCGGCGCCGACCGCCGCCAGGCGGGGCCACGCCGCGCCGCGCTCCGCTCGCTGCGCGGTGACCGTCCGAACGAGGCGGAGGATCTCCATGATGGCGAGGTACCCGACCCACAGCGCACCCGCTCGGAGAAGCAGCTCGAAGTTCCCCAGCGGCTCCTGGATGAAGACGACGCTGATGAAGAGGCCCAGGACGCCGAGCAGGATCGTCCCCCACGTGGTCTGCCGGCGTCGCTCGACCCAGCGGCGCGCCCGGCTCCAGACCTCGGCCGGCGTGTACGGGCGCTCGACGCTGGCGGCAGCCGCCGCGATCAGGAGCCCATAGACCGCGATCCACAGGCCGGTGAGACGCAGGTCGCTGGTGACCTCTCCGAGCGCGTCGGTGATGGCGCCGGCGAGCTGCCCGTCCTCGATTTGCTGACCGACGAGCCAGGTCGCGCCGAACAGGAGCACCACGATGAAGAAACCGCCGATCACCGCGGCGATCCCGAGCCGGCGCACGGCGCGCCGGCGATCTTCGGCGAGGAGAACGCTCCCGACGGCAGCGGCCAGCGCAACGAGGAAGCTCGCCAGCGCCAACTGGCCGACGATGCCCTCGGCATCCCAGAGCCCCAAGTCGTCGACGCGCCTCGTCACGTCGCTGAGGCTGTCGTCAAGGCCGCTGGCGCCTTGCTGGGTCCCTTGCTCTTCTTCGCCGCGCGCCTGGAGACTGCTCATGATGAAGGCGAACGAGGCCCCGAGGTCGAGACCTGTTCGATCGCCACGTTCCGTGATGATCGCCTCGTGCGTCTGCCTGACGGCGTTGCGAAAGATCGCCTTGAACGTGTCGGTGTCGATCACGTCCTCGAGACCCAGCTCGAACGCAGGGCGGAAGGCGGTCGCCTGCTGGTTCCCGGCTTGGACGAGCTGCTCGGTCAGCTGGTGAGAGAGCTCACGCCGCACCGTCTGGGAATCGAGCGGCTCGACCGCTCGCTGGCTGAACGAATCGCTGTCGTAGAGCGTCGACTCCGTCCACCTCGCGACGATGAACAACGGAAAAGCCACGCCTGCAACAACGAGCAAGACCGTGCTCACCACCCGCCGCATCGAACGTCGACGATAGCGGGTGGCTTCTAACCGCAAACCGTCAGCCCGCGCCGGGACGCTTCGTCCCGCTCAGCTCGGGGCTGCTCCGCGGCCTCCTTGCCTCCGAGCGGGACCTTTCCATTTCGTCGGAAGTCAACGCCCCGGCGGCTCTCTTTGAGGCCGCCGCAACGTCGGGAGCCGACGGCTACCCAGGGCGATCGCGAAAGACCCCATCACCGCTCCAACGGCGAGGGCGAGAAGGCCGAGGTCGGCCGGCGCGGCCAGGCAGTGCAGCCCGAGGGCGAGGCCGACAAGAACGGGGGCCTGCACAACGAATGCTCCGTACGCGCTGCGTGAGAGCTGCCGAGTGAGTCGCCCCTGTCGATCGAAGCGACGCTGAAAGAGCCCGAGTACCCAGAGCGACGCGCCGACCGCCACAACTCCTTCGCACGCGGCCCCGAGGAGCGCCTGCCAATGCCAGCCGCCCAGCACGAGCTCCTCGTCATCACCCCCCGCGAGGGTGAGGACGACGACCAAGACGACGGCGGAGAGTCCCGCGGCCGCGGCCCACGAACGCCTCAGCAAGCCGGGGACGGGCTGGAGCCAGACGCGCTCGGCGCTGAGGGCACCCACCGAGAAGAGAACGACGCACTGAGGCCAGAGCCAGACGTGAAGGTCGAAGATCTGGTGCGAGTCGATGGGCCACGCCAGCCGCACCACGAAGGACGCGACCGCGATCAGCGCAGCGGCCCGGATCAGCACACGTGAGAGCGACGCCAGCTCCGATGCCGTTCGGGGGACGCGGTGCCGCCAGGCCACGTAGGCGAACGAGACGAGCAAGAGAACAAGGATGAACCACAGCGGACCCGTGTCGAGCGCTCGGAGACGACGGACGAACACGGGTCCGACCGGTCCGTCGCGCTCGCTTACCGTGTATTCGATGACCACGCCAGCAGCGGCGTCACGAGCACGACGTAGACGAGGATCGGCACTCCGAGCCCCACCAGCCGACCCCGTACGAAGTCCCCGCCGTGGTGCTCAGCCTCGTAGATCCAGCTTCCGGCAGCCCCGTAGGTCATGGCGGCGTGTGCCACGATCACAAGGGCAACCAGGACGATCTTCAGGTTGTCGAGATACGCCATCCGGGTCGGCCTGGCGGCAACCAACGAGCGGGTACCGCGGGGCTGGCCGTGACCGCTTCGTCACTCCTCGCTCCAACCGGCACCCGCAGCGAACTCCTCACACGCTGAGGGGGGCGACATGGCGGAGGACTTTCGCCGGTCGTGTGCTCAGGGAAGCATTCTCAACGCGTCGCGTGCTGCAGCCTGCCCGCTCTCGAACGCGTACTCGGTCGCGGGACCGACCAGGTAGTCACCGGCGAAGCCGACCGCTCGGAGGGGTGGCTGGGCCATGAACTCGCTCAGGTCACGGCAGTACCCGGGTGGGAAGGTCGGGATGCCCTCACGCCAGCGGTCCTGCTTCCAATCGTGGACGGTCTCGCCGATGGTGGGCCAGTAGCGGCGAAGGGCGTCGAGCTTCGCGATGTAGAGGCGATCGTCGTCCCAGTCGATGGTGTTGCGGGCGAACTGGAACTTGCCGAGCATCGTGAACATCCAGTCGTCCGGATTCGTCGGGTACGGATCCCAGCCCGCGCGGGCGATGTCGCGGTCCTCTCGGCGGGGGAAGTACACCATGCCGTCGAGGCCGGGCGGTGGTCCGGGTATCCGCAACAGCAGCGAGTCTGCGGGGACGTAGAAGACGCGCCGGAAGAACCGCCTGCGGACGGGATCGAGCCCGTCGACGAAGTCGAGGACGCGCGATCCGGGTACGGCCACCACGACGTAGTCCGCGTCGATGCTGAGGGACCGGTTCTCCTGCTCGTATTCGACGCGGACGGGTGGGTCGGCGACCGCCAGACGGGTTGCCCGCGCGCCTGTGCGCACGTCGAGTTCGTGAGCAAGGGCGCGCGTGAGCTGCCCCAGGCCTTCCTTGAACGTGTAGAGGTCGACGTTCCCGTGCGAGGAGAAGAGGTGAAGGAAGTAGCCCTTGCTCGCCTGGTCGGGATCCCAGCTGCATTGGCCCGCGAGGAGCGGCTCGACCGCGTACTCGAGGAACTCCGGGGCGACCCGCCCGAGCCACGTGTCGAGCGACTCGTCGTCGGCCCAGACGCCGCTCCGCGGATCGTCGGGAAGATTCCGACTGTGGCGGATGTGCCGGGCGAGCGCCGCGGCGACCGCGATCATCCGAGCGCGGCCTGCGTAGCTGACCGCGCCATAGCTCAGATATGCCGTCGGGTTCATCGAGTCGAGTTCGTGAATCACGCCGTGCTTGTACACGCGCGTGGTCATGTGCTCGTTTCCGTGATGCGGGATGATCTCGACGCCGAGCTCCTCGGCGGTCCGGCGCATCTCCACCGAGTTCCCCGTCGTCTCACCCGCACCCCGGTCGATCCAGGTGCCCTCCCACTGGTAGGAGCGCATCCGGCCACCCGCTTCGGGCTCCGACTCCAGGACGACAACCTCGACGCCTGCCCGCTTCAGGTCCCACGCCGCGCCGAGCCCGGCGATGCCTGCGCCGATTACAACCACCCGCGGCATCTCGCGCACGCTACGCCCGGGTCCACCCATCGTGCAGCTTCCGGAGGT
This sequence comes from uncultured Burkholderiales bacterium, assembly GCA_964424125.1. Lineage (GTDB taxonomy): Bacteria > Actinomycetota > Acidimicrobiia > IMCC26256 > JAOSJL01 > CAYRHS01. The sequence continues at coordinate 11,991 of CAYRHS010000052.1, read as the reverse complement.
CTGCTCGTGACCGAGGCGCTCAGCCGACGGCGATCAGGGCGAGGCCTGCGACAGCGAGCACGAGGCCGGCGAGCTGGAGCCGACGGACGCGCTCGGTGAGCACGAGGCGTGCGAGCAATACCGTGATCGCGGGATAGAGCGCGGCCACCGGCGCGACGAGGGATACGAGGCCGCGGCGAACGGCCAAGAGCTGCGCGACGTTGGCGACCGCGTCGAGCGACCCGGCCCCGGCGACGAGTGGGACATCCGCGCGGTCCGCCCGCAACGGCCGTCGTAACACGAGGAGCGCGACCGCGGTGAGCGGAACGCCCACCAAGCGGACGATGAGGACCGGCCACATGCCGGACGAGTCGCTCGTTTCGGCGAAGAGCACGAGGATCACTCCGAAGAGCACGCCCGCCGTTGCTGCAAGGAGGAGCTCGACGACTCGAGAGCCGCCACGGATCGGATCCGCTGCCGGACCTCGCGCGACGAGCGCGACCGCGACGATCACGAGGGCGATGCCGACGATTCCGAGGGCCGAGGGCCGCTCGCCTGACGCCAGGCCCCACGCCACCGGGAGCAGCGCGCCGCCGACCGCGCTGATCGGCGCGACCACGCTCATGCGGCCCATCGAGAGCCCTCCGTACAAGCAGGCCACCGCGCCCGGCCCCGCGATGCCGATCGCGACGCTGCGGAGGAAGTCGTCGCTGCTCGGCAGCGGTTCGGGGAGGACGATGACCGAGATCAAGGCTACGGGGATGCCTGCGGCGAGCATCCCGAAGACCACTGCGGTGAGGGAAGAACGGCGCGCCGCGAAGCCGCCCATGAAGTCGGCGCCACCGAACGCAGCTGCGGTCAGGACACCCAGCAGCGCGGCCATCGCTGGAGGCTAGGTCGCTCCGACGGGCGCGAGTGAAGTGCCCTCCCTCAGCTCGCGCTCCGTACACGTCGGGGCCGGCGACGATGACAGGGGGACGAGTGCCGGCAGGGCGCCGACCTCGCGTACCCAAACATGGGAGTCATCACGGTCGCCTTGCATGCTGCACCGATCGAAGACGCGGTCCGGCCGCACGGCGCTAGTGGAAGAGGAAGTGGACGCCCGTGACCACAGCCATGGTCACGATCACCGTCCATGTGAGCGCGCCGACGACGCACCAGACGACGAGCCGCCCTCGGGGCACACCGATGACGGCGCCGAGGCCCGCGGCCGCCGTCGAGCCGACGAGCGCCGGGCCGAGCAGTCCAACTCCTGGGGCCCCGTAGCGATCGAAGATCCGTTGCGTGCGCTCCCGCCGCCGGGACGGTTCGGCCGGAGTGTCGCGCCGGCACCGCCACCATGACCGCAGGCGATCGCCGAGCACGACCGCACCCAGCACACCCAACACCGCGCCCGCACCCGCGGTGAGCGCCACCACCGCTGTCGGGAGGTCGAACGCGACACCGAGCGGCACCGCGAACCAGAAGTCGAGCACGCTGATGACGAAGACGCTCGCCATTCGACCGAGGACGCCCACGACCTCCCCTTCGGGTGATGTCGCCCGGCCGGCCAACCTAGCCCTGCGCGGGAGACGAGATCCTGCCTCGAGGTCCCGGCGTCGTCGGCGGACATCGAGTCCCCGGAGCGACGAGCATCCGAGACGGACCCCGGAATTACGATCCGAGCGTGCGCGTCGGTGCCTACTTCGATCTTCGCAACCCACCGCGGTGGCGCCGACCGTGGCGCGAGCACTATGCGCGCGCCCTGGACCTCGTCCGGGCGGCCGACGCGTGCGGCGTCGACTCGGTGTGGACGAGCGAGCACCACTTCTTCGAGGACGGGTATCTCCCGCAGCCACTCACTTTCTCGGCGGCGGTCGCAGCGGCGACGACGCGGGTGCGGATCGGGACTGCCGTCGTGCTCGCGCCGTTGCGTCCCGCGGTCGAGCTCGCCGAGGACGCGGCCGTCGTCGATCTCCTGAGCGGCGGCCGGGTCGAGCTCGGGCTTGGTGCCGGCTACCGGGTCCCCGAGTACGAGGCCTACGGCGCCGACCGGTCGAGGCGGTTCTCGACCACCGACGATCGCGCCCGCGAGGTGCGCGCGCTGCTCGACGAGGACGGCGTCACGCCACCGCCGCTCCAGCGGCCGTTCCCGATCTGGCTGGGGTACGGCGGACCGCAAGGCGCGCGGCGGGCCGGGCGGCTCGGCGAGGGGCTCCTCTCGATCGACGACCGGCTCTACGAGCCGTACCGCGCGGGGCTGCTCGACGCGGGCCACGATCCCGCCGGGGCCCGCATGGCGGGCCCGTTGAACGTCGTCCTCGCCGACGACCCCGAAGCGGCCTGGGCGCGCATCAAGGACCACCTCGCGTACCAGTGGGACAGCTACCGCCGCTACCTCGTCGAGGGCACCGACCTGCCCGACCCGCGTCCCGTCGACCCGGAGCGCTGGCGCCGGCCGGTGGGGGACCGCCCGCCGCGCTTCCAGGTGCTAACGCCGGAGGACGCGGCCGACTTCGTGCGGGAGCGCACGGCGGGACTCCCCGTGGTCGAGGTGTTCTGCTGGGCGAGCATCGCGGGGATGGACGACGACCTCGTCGACCGGCATCTCGAGCTCCTCGGAACCCGCCTGCGCCCGCTGCTCGCCGACGAGCCTGAAGGTGACGGCGAGAGCCGCTGAGGATCCGTTCCATGGGGGCGGGCCCGACCGGCCCCGGCACTGTCGGCCGAAGAAAGCCAAAGCGAGGACGCCCTCCGGTCGCTCGTCATCTCCCAGCGGCTGTTGGGCACCACGGAGATCGTGCTCATCCACCACACCGGCTGCGGCATGCTCACGTTCACCGATGAAGCGGTGAAAGCCCAGATCGAGTCGGATACGGGTATCAGGCGGTCGTTCGCGCTCGAGGCGTTCGCTGACGTCGAGGACGACATCCGCCAGTCGATCAGCCGCATCGAGGCGAGCCCGTTTCTCCCGCACAAGGACGTCCGCGGCTTCGTCTACGACGTGGACCAGGGAACGCTCCGCCAGGTCGCCTGACCGCTCCCGTCGATACCCTCGGCGTGGGGCCGGCGGGCCCCACCCGAGGGAGGACGGATGCCAGAGGCGGTGGTCGTTGGGATCGGACGCACCGAGTACTCGCGCCGGTCCGGACGTACGACGCTGGCCATGGCCGCCGAGGCCGGCCGCGCCGCGTTGGCCGACGCCGGTCTCGAGCCGGGCGACGTCGACGGGATGGCCAGCTTCCAGGTGACCGATTCGGTGATCAACGTGTTCGCCGCGCCCGCCATCGGTGTGGACGACCTGGCCTGGTCGGCCGACCTCTACGGGGGCGGGGACTACGCGGCCGGCGTCGTGGCGAGCGCGGCGACGGCGATCGCGACCGGCCAGTGCACGACGGCGCTGGTCTTCCGGTCGCTGAACGGCCGGTCGGGGCATCGCTTCGGGACCGTCACGGGGCCGATCGAGGTCGGCGGCGAGGGCCAGTTCAGCGCCCCGCACGGGTACCTCGTGCCGCCGCAGTGGATGGCGATGTGGGCCCGCCGGCACCAGCACGTGTACGGCAGCACCGGCGAGGACCTGGGCCAGATCGCGGTGACCCAGCGCGAGCACGCGGTGCCGAACCCGCACGCCATCGCACGCGTCCCGCTCACCATGGACGACTACCTCGCAGGACGGTGGATCCACGAGCCGCTGCGCGTCTACGACTGCGCCTTCGAGGTGGACGGCGCGGTGGCGCTGGTGCTCACCACCGCGGAGCGGGCACGTGACCTCCCGCACCGCCCCGTTCGCTTGCGGGGCGGCGCCGAGGCGCACTGCGCGGGCTCGTGGGAGCAGTGGCCGGATCTCACCACGATGTACTCGGCGCACGCCGCCCCCCGGCTGTGGTCTCGAACCGGGCTCGGCCCCGCCGACATCGACGTCGCCTGTCTCTACGACTGCTTCACCTACACGGTGATGGCCACCTGCGAGGACTTCGGGTTCTGCGGGAAGGGGGAAGTCGGCGACTACTTCGCCGAGGGGCGCGCCACCTACGGAGGCGACGTGGTGGTCAACCCCCACGGCGGGCTGCTCTCGGAGGGCTACGTCCACGGCCTGAACCACCACTTCGAGGCGGTGCTCCAGCTCCGCGGCGACGCGGGGGAGCGGCAGGTCCCCGGGGCAGAGACGGCCCTCGTCACCGCGGGTGCGGGTCCCTACGGGGGCGCCGTCGTCTACGAGCTCGGCGCGTGATGGATCCGAGCATCCCGCCGCAGCCGATTCCCGACGAGGACACGCAGCGCTTCTGGGACGCGACCGCCCGCGGGGACCTCGAGCTCTGCCGGTGCCGGGAGTGCCGTCGTTGGCTGCAACCGCCGCTCGAGCGCTGTTCGGCCTGCGGGGGAGCGACCGCGTTCGAGCCGGTGCAGGGCACGGGCGAGGTCCACAGCTACCTCGTCGTACGACGGCCGTCGGTCCCCGGCTACCTCGAGGACCTTCCCTACGTGGTCGCGCTCGTCGAGCTCGACGAGCAGCCCGGGCTGCGGCTCCCGGGCCGGATGATCGACGTCGATCCCGAGAAGGTGCAGATCGGCGACCGCGTCGAGGCCGAGATCGTGGACCTCCCGGGAGGCGACTACCGCGTCCCCGTGTTCCGGCCGGTCAGCTCCGCGGGCTGACCCTCGTCATGCGCCGCCGGGCGTTCGTTCAGTAGCGCTTCCCGGAGGCGGCGGTGTGGAACGAGACCTCGGGCTCGGAGATCACGCCCGCGTCCTTCATCACGGTGCGAAGCTCGTCGCTGTCGAGGAACGCGCGCAGGTCGTCGAACGACTCGGCCTGGTGATAGACAACCGCGACCGATGGGTCGTCCAACATGCGGTTGACCGCGTGACCGACGATCCCGTGTGCCCGCCGCAGCTCGTCGGCTCCGTCGTACCCCTCGAGCCACGCGTCGAAGTCCGCGACCTTGTGGATCAAGATGAACCCCGGGAGCTCGCGATCCCACACGATGTCTTCCCGTACAGGGGTCATCCATGTGATTTCCGGCGCGCTGACGACGCCGGCCTTCTGCATGTCGTCCCGCAGGTCATCCGACTCGGCGAAGGCCTTCGCCTGATCGACGTCGGACACGGCCATGTAGATGCTCACGACGTTGGGATCGTCCTCGGCACGGTTGAGGTGATAGCCCAGGATTCCGGCGGCGCGCCGGGCGTCCTCGCCGTCGTCGAAGACCGGCTTCCAGGTGTCGAAGTCCGCGACCTGATGGCGGACCACCGCGGCAGCAGGGGGTAGTGACTGAGCTGGATTGGGCATCGGTGCAGCCTCCAGGGGCAGGCGGTCACGGGGTCTCTCCCCGCGAGGGGTGCTCGTTCGGGGTAAGCCTCGCCCCCGGATACCCGCCGTGTCAACGCGCCGAGGCATCGAGATGTCGTCGCTCGCCTCCTGATCGGGAGGCGGGCACGACCGGAGCCTCGCCCGCCCCGAACGGCTCGGCGGCCGTAGTCTGGGCGCGGGAACGGTCCACCCTGACCGAGCCGCGATGAGGGGGTGGTGTGGTGCAGACGCTCTCGCCCGTCGACACGTTGTTCTGCTTCCTCGACAGTCCCCGGTACCCGATGCACGCGATGGGCGTGCTCGTCTTCGACCCGTCCACCGCACCCCGGCCCTTCACCTACGCGCGGGCTCGTGAGCGCGTGCTCGTCCGGATGCCGTTCCTCGTCCCGATGCGGCGGCGCTTGGTGCAACGTCCCTTCGGCGTGGACCGGCCGCTGTGGTTCGAAGACCCAGAGTTCGACCTCGACGCGCACCTCCACCACGTCGCGGTCCCCGCGCCGGGTGACGACCGCGCGCTGGCGGAGCTCGTGTCCGACGTGGCGGGTGAGCCGCTCGACCCCAACCGCCCGCTCTGGGAGTGCTGGTTCGTCGAGGGGCTTGAAGGTGGTCGGGTGGCGCTCGTCCTGAAGTTCCACCATGCGTGCATCGACGGCATCGGCGGGATCGAGATGATCGGGCATCTCTTCGACCTCGAACCCGACGCCGATCCCGAGGCTCCGGTGGACGACTGGGAGCCCGACCGGCTGATGTCGCAGTGGGAGCTGCTGGCCCGGTCGATCCCGAACATGGCCACCGGACCGTTCCGGTCGCTGCGCAGCGCCGCCGGGCTCGCGACCGGCGTGGCGCGGTCCCGCCTGGCCCGCTCACGAGGCGGCGCGGGTGAGGCCGGCCACGCGTTCGCGGGACCCAAGGTCTCGTTCAACGAGATCGTGCGGGGGCGTCCCCACCGCAACCTCGCCTGGGCGTCCGTCGCCATGGACGACGTGAAGACCGTCCGCCGCGCCTTCGACGCGACGGTCAACGACGTGGCGCTCGCGCTCTACTCGGGCGCCGTGCGCCGCTACCTCGTCGAACGAGACGAGCTGCCTTCGCGGTCGCTCACCGTGGCGAACCCTGTGAACCTCCGCGACGAGAAGGAGCACGGGAAGTTCGAGAACCGGGTGAAGATCATGGGCCCGATGCTCGAGACACATCTCGACGATCCGGCCGAGCGGCTGCACGCGATCGTGCGCAGCACGCGGGACACGAAGCAGGCGTCGGCCTCGGCGGGCTCGAACCTCTTCGAGGATCTCTTCGGGATCACGATGCCCGGGGTCGTCGACCAGCTCGTGAACATCTACAAGTCGAGCGGCCTCGCAGGCGCGATCCCGGCTCCGTACAACACGGTGCTGACGAACCTGCACGGGCCGCCGATCCCCGTGTACTTCGCGGGGGCGCGCTTCGAGGCGCTCTACATCCAGATGCCGCTCTTCGACGGCGTGGGCCTGATCGCCGCGCTGATGAGCTACGCCGGGCGCCTGTTCATCAGCCTCACGGCTACCCGCGAGCTCACGCCCGACGTGTGGAGGATCGCCGAAGGCATCGAGCAGGAGATGCAGGTCCTCCTCGACGTGGCCGCGGCCGAGCAGAGCGCGTAGCCCCGGAGGCCGGCGTCCTCAGCCAAAGTAGGCGTGACGGAGGTCGCTGGAGTCGATGGCGTAGTAGAAGGCGCGCAACTTGGCGCCGTCCTTGATCGCCGCGATGTAGCTGCCGACGTTCGCGGACACCTGACCGTTGGGCCCGTCCTGGTGGCCGTCGAGCGTCTCGAAGCCCCACGCCGAGCCGGTGTAGTAGGCCTGTCGCAACATCTGCGTCGAGTTCTGGTAGTTGAAGACCCGCAGCTTCTCGCCGTCGACGAACGCGCTGTTGTAGACGCCCACCCCGAGATTGGTCCGGCCGTTCGGGCCGATCTGGTTACCGTCGAGGGTCTCGAACACCCAGGCCGATCCGTTCCAGAACGCGTGCCGCAGGTCGCCGTGCGTGTTGTCGCGGTAGAAGACCTGCGGGCGGGAGTGGTACACGAGCGCCTCGTTGTAGAGCCCCGTCTCCCCGACGACCCGTCCGTTCGGTCCGCCGTTGCCGTCGAGGGTCTCGAAGCCCCACGCCGAGCCCGTGTAGTAGGCGTGGCGCAGGGTGAGGTCGGTGCCGTCGAAGTAGAAGACGTGGGGGCGGTCGTTGTAGAGGGTCACCGCCGAATGGTTGCCGACCTCCCTGTTCACCCGACCGTTCGGGCCGTTCTGGTGGCCGTCGAGGGTCTCGAAGGCCCAGAACGATCCGTTCCAGTAGCCGTGGCGGAGATTGCCGTTGCTCTCGTCGTAGTAGAAGACGTGGGGGCGACCGTTGTAGAGGGTGGCGGAGACGTAGCGACCCACCCCCATGTCGATCTGACCGTGGGGTCCGTTCTGGTGGCCGTCGAGGGTCTCGAACGACCAATACGATCCGTTCCAGTAGGCGTGGCGCAGGTCGACGGTCCCCTGGTTGACGTAGAAGACGTGCGGCCGACCGTTGTAGAGGATCGCGGCCATCTGACCGGCTCCGACCTGGCCGTCGATCTGGCCGTGGGGCCCGTCCTGGTGGCCGTCGAGGGTCTCGAAACCCCAGGCCGACCCGCTCCAGTACGCGTGGCGCAGGTCGGCGTGGGAGAAGTCGTAGTAGAAGATGTTGGGCCGGTCGTTGTAGAGGAGCGCGTCCCCGAAAGCGCCCGCGTTGCCCAGGATCTGGCCGTGGGGTCCGTTCTGGTGGCCGTCGAGCGTCTGGAAGTTCCACTGGCAGCCCGTGGCCGCGAGGGCGGCGAGCGTGACGACGACGAAGAGCGTTCGCACTCGGCGCATCGGTTTCTGGCTCCGGTTCGGGGAGTGGTGGGGCGAACACTACGCGTGCGACCGCCGGGATGCGGCAGCATCGTGGGCGGAGCCGACGGGAGGGCATCGGATGGCGGAGACCAGCGGGGAAGCGGTTGCTCACGAGGAGGTCGATGCGACCCTCGGCGCCGCGGAGCTCGCGGAGCTGGCGCCGTTCGGCGACGAGCGGGAGGTGGCGGTCGGAGACGTCCTGTTTCGCGTGGGCGACGCGTCCTACGACTTCTTCGTCGTCCTCGAGGGCGAGGTCGAGATCTTCCGCCCCCAGGAAGACGGCGAGGTCGTGGTGGCGGTCCACGGCGCGGGGCGCTTCCTCGGCGAGCTCAACCTCCTGACCGGCCAGCGGCTCCTCGGTACGGCGCGCGTCACGCGGCCGGGACGTGTGCTGGTCATCGGACGGGCCGAGTTCCGCCGGCTCATGAACTCGAAGCCCGAGCTCGCGGACAAGATCTTCCGCGCCCTCGTTGCTCGCCGGGAGGCGATGCGTTCGGGCGAGGTGGCGCGCGCGGTGCTGATCGTCGGCTCCCGGTTCTCGCCCGAGGCGGTGACCCTGCGTTCGTTCGCCGCCCGGTACCGGCTCGTGCACACCTGGATCGACGTCGAGGACGCCGACGACGTCGAGGTGCTGCTCGCGAGCAAGGCCCTCGGCGCCGACGACCTTCCCGCGGTCATCACTCCGAGCGCGGTGTTGCGGCGCCCGACCCCGGGAGAGTTCGCCGAGCACATCGGTCTGACGCTGCGGGCCACGCCGAGCGACCTCTTCGATTTGACCGTGGTCGGCAGCGGTCCGGCCGGCCTGGCCGCGGCGGTGTACGGCGCGTCCGAGGGGCTGGACACGGTCTCGGTCGACGCGGTGGCGATCGGCGGGCAGGCGGGTACGAGCTCGCGCATCGAGAACTACGTCGGGTTCCCGAGCGGCATCTCGGGTGAGGAGCTGACGTCGCGCGCCGCGACCCAGGCGCAACGGCTCGGGGCTCGCCTCCATGCCCCGTGCGAGGTCACGGGCCTGCGGATCGAGGAGGGGTTCCCCGTGCTCAGCCTCCGCGACGGTAGCGAGCTCGCGAGCCGCACGGTGATCATCGCGTCGGGCGCGCGCTACCAGCGTCTCGACATCGACGAACTCGAGCGTTTCGAGGGAGCAGGCGTCTACTACGCCGCGACCGACCTCGAGGCCCGGATATGCACCGGCCTTGACGTGATCGTGGTCGGGGGCGGGAACTCCGCGGGGCAGGCCGCGATCTACCTCGCGCAGCACGGCGCGCGCGTCTCGATCGCTATCCGCCGAGGTGACCTGGCCGGAAGCATGTCCCGCTACCTGATCGAGCGGATCGAGGCCGACCCGCGCATCGACCTTCTGGCCGCGACCGAGGTCCGTGCGCTCGCGGGATCGGATCACCTCGAGCGCGTAACTCTCGAGAACACGGCGGCCGGGGAGCGGCGGGAGATCGCCTGTTCGGGGCTGTTCTGCTTCATCGGCGCCGAGCCGGCGACGGCCTGGCTGGGGGACACGCTCGCGCTGGACCGGAACGGTTTCATCCTCACCGATCGCTCGCTTCCCGAGTCGATCGCCTCGGGACCGTCGTTCGCGGGTCGCGAGCCGTTGCCCTTCGAGACCTCAATCCCGGGGATCTTCGCGGCCGGCGACGTCCGGCACGGCTCGCTCAAGCGGGTCGCGGCCGCAGTGGGGGAGGGTTCGAGCGCGGTGCGGTCGGTGCACGAGCACCTCTCGCTGCTGGGTTGAGGCCCGGGAGGGTCTGCCGGCCGGGTCGGCGGGTGGGGCTACTCGCCGTCGAGGAAGTAGAGCTTCTGGGTCCCGAACCCCTTCACCTCGAACTCGCCGCGCTCGGTGAAGGAGAAGTTGTCCTTCAGCAGCTCGTAGGTGTCCTGGTTGACGGTGATCATCATCGGCTCGGAGAGCCCCTCCATGCGCGCCGCGAGGTTCACGCCCGGGCCGAAGAGGTCGTAGACGTACTTCTGGACGCCGACGAGCGAGCCGATCACGGGACCGGAGTTGATGCCGATGCGGGCCACCCACTCCTGCGGATGGGCCAGGTTCCGCTTCTCGAGGTAGCGGCGCATGCGGAGCGCGGCGTGCGCCGCGTTCGCCGGGTGCTCGGGCGTGGGCTCGGGGACACCCGAAACGGCCATGTAGGCGTCGCCGATCGTACGAAGTCGCTCGCAGCCCGACATCTCCACGATGCGGTCGAACGCGGAGAAGATGTCGTTGAGCTCCGAGACGACAGCGCTCGGGTCCTGCGAGATCGTCATTTTCGTGAACCCGACGAAGTCGAGCATCACGATCGACGCGGACTGGAAGTGTTGTGGGGTGGCGGTGCCGTAGTCGCGCATCTCCTCGAACACCGGGCGCGGCATGATGTTGAGGAGGAGCCTCTCGACGCGCTCCTTCTCCTTCTGGAGCTCGCGGGCGTTGCGCTCGGCGAGCTTCGAGTACGACTCGAGCATGTACTCCGCCTCGCGCTGCTTCGAGAGGTCGACGGCCTGGACGAGGATGAGCCCGGCCTCGCTCTCGGCTTCGCCCTCCTCGCCGCTACCGTCGCCGTTCGGGAGCCCGGAGCAGTCGAGCCGCAGCGGCACCGTCCGGCTGCCGACGGTGATCTCGGTCTCGTACTCGAAGGGGCGACCGTTGGCCACCCGGGACGCAGCCCGTTCCACGTTCAGTCCGGGAACGCGGGCGTCGAGCGTCGAGTCGGCTTCGTCCGCGTCGAACGGGAACCACTGGAAGAACTTCGCGTTCTCGAAGAGGATCTTCCACGAACCCGGCTCGACGATCGCAATCCCCTCGCCCAGGGATTGCACCACGTGGAGCAGGCAGTCGTCGTCCATTGGCCCTCTACTCGAAGACGATGTAGGGCTTGCGGGCGCGCACGCCCGAGACCACGGTCCCGATGTCGGTCTCCTCGACATCGTGGTCCTCGAGCGACTCGCGCAGGATCAGCACCGCCTCGTCGAACGCGACGCTCGTGATGCCGAGGTGCTCGTGGACGCGGGCGAGGTGCTGGTCGGTGAACGATGCAGGCCCGCCCATGACGGACGCGATGAACTTCGTCTGGTGGTCGATGAGGTTTCGCATGTCGACGCCGTCGAAGTAGTCGGTCAGCTTGGGCGACTCGAGGACCCGGTCGTAGAATGTGCTGACGATCCGGCTCACCGTCTTGAAGCCGCCATAGCGTTCGAACAGCGTCTGCACCGCGCGCACCCTCTGGGTTCGGGATCGAGAGATGGAATCCGTCGCCGTCCCGGTCGGTGCTTGGGGCGCCAGTCGGGACAAGCGTCCCCGCGCAAGGGTACCCTCCTCAGCATGAGCCGTGGTGGTGGATCAAAGGGCGCAGACGACGCCATCGAGGTCCTGCGGGGCACCGCACTCTTCGCGGGCTTCACCGACGAGCAGCTCGAGATGGTCCCGAAGGTGGCGTTGCGCAACGAGTTCGCGGCAGGCGAGACGATCGTCTCCGAGAACGAACGCGTTCCGGGAAGCCTGTGGCTGATCCTCGAGGGCTCGGTCGACGTGTGTACGGGCGGCGCGACGATCCACTCCCTGGGCCCGGGCGGCTACTTCGGCGAGATGGCGCTGCTCGCCGACGACCCGGTTCGGTCGGCCGACGTGGTGACGACCGAGCCCACGGTCGCGCTCGAGCTCAAGCGCAGCCACCTGGTCGGGTTGGTGTCGTCCGCACCCGAGATCGCCCTCGGAATGCTCGCCGAGCTCGCACGCCGCCTTCGGCGCACGACCGAGGTGCTGCACCGCGTCGTGGACGCGTCTCCCGAGGCCGCCCGCGCGGCGGCCGAGCTCGGGCTCGAGGCGGG
>CAYRHS010000051.1:0-18654 GCA_964424125.1 uncultured Burkholderiales bacterium | reverse complement strand
TCATGGACGAGCTCCCGATGGCTTCGCTCGTCGACAGCAACGGTGAACTCGACGCCACGCTGTACCCGAACCTGGCCCGGCTCGCAGGAATGTCGACGTGGTACCGCAACGCCACGACGGTCAGCAGCCAGACCTGGCACGCGGTTCCCAGCATCCTCACCGGCGACCACCCGGTCGACGGCACGGTGCCGATCGCGGCCGACCACCCCGACTCCCTCTTCACGCTGCTCGGGGGCGCCTACGACCTGGACGTCACCGAGTCGATCACGCGCATCTGTCCCGACAACCTCTGCGCCTCCACGACCGGCGCCGAGCACACCGGCGGCCTGCGAGAAACGCTCCGTGACGCGTGGGGCATTTGGCGCGACCAGGTCTCCCTCCAGGATTCCGGCACCGACCCGACCGCGGGGTTCGTGGAGTCGGTCGCGGGCGAGCCCGCGATCGCCGGCAGCGCGCCCCAGGATCGCACCGTCGACTTCGCCGACTACGACGCCAACCAACCGACGCGCTTCGACGCGTTCCTCGACGGGCTCAAGGTCGGCGACACGAGCGAGCCCACCCTCGACTACCTCCACATCCTGCTCCCCCACGAGCCGTGGCGGTACCTTCCGTCGGGCCAGACCTTCGACTACCCGGAGGTCATGCCCGGCAAGGTCGAGGACCGCTGGGTCGACGACGCGTGGCCGGTCGAGCTCGGTCGGCAGCGCCACCTGTTGCAGATGCAGTACACGGACGCGCTCATCGGCGTGCTGCTCGACCGTCTCGACGAGCTCGGCGTGCTCGACGACGCGCTGATCGTCGTGACCGCCGACCACGGTGTCGCCTTCGACCCGGGCGAGTTCGTGCGGGGCGTCGACACCGCGGACCTGGCCGAGGAGATCCTCCCCGAGATCGCCTGGGTCCCCCTGTTCATCAAGGCGCCGGGCCAGACGGTGGGCGAGGTGAGCGACGCCAACGTGGAGCTCATCGACGTGCTCCCGACGGTCGCCGACATGCTCGGCATCGACCTCCCCTGGGAGGTGGACGGGATCTCGCTCGTGGACCAGCCGGAGGGTCGCGAGACCGACGACAAGGTCTTCTACCAGTCGCAGACCGGGATCGGGATCGTCGGCGCCGGGAACCACTACGAGATCAACGGGCCCAGCGGGCAGGCCGAGGCGTTCGCGCGCGGCGTCGACACGTTCTTCACCGCCCCTGCGGACGACCCGTTGCGCTCCTACCGCATCGGCCCGCGGCCCGAGCTCGTCGGGCAGCCCGCCGACGGGCTCGAACGTGGTGCTCCCGCGCCGTTCACCGCCGCCCTCGACGTCGGCGCGTTCGCCGACGTGGACCCGAGCGCGGCCACCCTTCCCGTCTACGTCTCCGGCCACCTCGAGGGCGCGGGCGCGGATCCGGTGACCGTGGCGATCGTCCTGAACGGCCGCGTCGCTGCGGTCGTACCGACCTTCGACTGGGAGGACGCCGACCACACCGTCGCGGCCCTCGTCCCTCCCGACCTGCTCGTCGCGGGGAACAACTCGGTCGAGCTGTTCGCGCTCGACGGCAACGAGCTCAGCCCGATCCCACTCCGCTGACCTCCCCGGTGCGTTCCTGACGCGTCACCTACGACGCTGGTGAACGCACCGGGGTTTCTTCGCTAGCGCTTGCGGGCGAGCGTGAGGCCGTCGGCCAGCGGCAGCAGGACGACGTCGACCCGGTCGTCGCTCGCCAGCGCGTCGTTGAAGGCCCGGATCGCCTTCGTGTCGTCGTCGGCCGCGGACTCGTCGAGGACGAGGCCCGACCAGAGCACGTTGTCGACGAGGATTACGCCGTTGGGCCGGAGTCGCGCGAGCAGCTCCTCGTAGTACGCCGGGTAGCTCTGCTTGTCGGCGTCGATGAACGCGAGGTCGAAGGTCTCCTCGCGCGGCAGCGCCCGCAGTGTGTCGAGCGCGGGACCGAGCCGCAGGTCGATCCTGTCGGAGACACCCGCCCGTTCCCAGTGCCGCCGCGCGATCGCGGTCCACTCCTCGCTGACGTCGAGCGCCACGAGCTGCCCGTCGTCGGGAAGCCCGTAGGCAACGGCGAGAGCCGAATAGCCGGTGAACGTGCCGACCTCGATCGCCCGAACGGCACCGATGAGACGGGTGAGCACGGTCATGAACGCACCCTGCTCGGGTGCGGTCTGCATGGTCGAGATGTCGCCGAGCGCGCTCGTCTCCGCGATCAGGTCCTGCTGCACGTCGTCGAGCGCAACAGCGTGCTCGACCAGGTACGCGTGCAGCTCGGGGGTGAGGAAGAAGGACTTCGGCGTCACGGCCCGCTCAGGAGAGCACGGCGGCGGGATACGGGATCCCGCGCCCGGCAAGCGCGTTCGCGTAGTGCTGCTGCATCGACTCCGCGTCCTCCCACATCCACGGCTGGTCGTCGTCGTCGAGCAACACCATGCCCGCCTGCACCGTGAAGTAGACGACTGCGGGCCCGGGCTCCGTAGCCGGAACCTCGAGTGTGTGGGTCGATCCGGTGGGCTCGTAGATGAACGAGCCCGACTCGGCGAACCAGTCGTATTCGCGGTAGTGCCAGCGCCCCTCGAGCGTGTAGGCGTGCACCGGGCCGAAGTGGCGGTGGCGCGGGAGGACCATGCCCGGAGCGAAGCGCGACAGGATCGTGTAGGAGGACCCGTCCGCCGCGATCCGCAGGAGCTTCACCTCGATGCCCTCGGCGAGCTCGCCCCACGGGATCTCCGCCTCGCGGGCCACGTTCGTCGTCGTGTCGATCGTCGGAGCAGCCATCAGGTCCTCCCCCCGCCGCGACCGAGGCTAGCGCTGGGCCTTCGCGGGGCCGGCCTGCTCGGAGCTTCCGTCGTGGTCGAACTGCGCCTCGACCTGCGGGCCGAGCCAGTCCCACACGACCTTGGCCCCGGACTGGCTGAAGTGCACGCCGTCGTACTGGAGCGGTTCGGGTATCTGGTCGTCGAACTGCGAGGCGGGACACGCGAACTCGTGGAGATCCACGACCGTGGTGTCGCCCGGGTACTCGTCGACGACGCGGGTGAACAGGTCGTTCAGCTCCACGATCCGTTCGGGATCACCGCGCTCGCTGCCCCATCCGTCGAGGACGTCGTCGACGGGTTCGAAGCACGGCATCGTGACCATCACGACCTTGGCCCCGTGCGAGGTCAGGATGTCGAGACCCAGCTCCAGCTCCGAGCGGATGTACGCCTCGAACTCCGGCGTGCCGAACTCGAGGTGCGTGCCGTCGACCAGGCGATCGAAGAGCTCCCATCCGCCGAGCGAGATGACGGTGACCTTCGGGTCGATCTCGTCGACGGCGGCTTGCCAGCGGTCGGGCCACGTCTCGCACTCGGGCTTGGTGAAGCGATAGTCGCCATCGGAGTAGATCTGGCCCCGCGCGATCCCGCACCCCGTCGTCGTCTCGGCTTTGACGAGGAGATTCTCGTACCCCGGTCCCGGCGAGTAGTAGAAGCCCAGCGTCAGCGCGACGGAGTCGCCGACCAGGAGCGCGACGTCGGCATTGGGATCGTTCCTGACCGCTTCGAGCGCACTCTGCTGCTGCTTCGCGACCTCCTCGTTGGTGAAGGTGTTGGGGTTGGTCCCGAGGCCGCTCGCGGTCTCGACGTTGTAGCCGGGCATGAGGCTCGACGTGGCGAAGAGGATCGCCACGAGGGCGACCGCTCCCGCGGCCGGTACCGCGATCTTCGCCGCGAAACCGTGCAGGGCACCACGTCGGAACGGCATCTCGACGACGTGGTACGACACGATCCCCACCACGATCGAGACCCCCACGCGCAGGAACCACAAGCTGAGCCCGTCGAGCCCCGTGCGGGTCGGTGTGAGCACGACGAAGATCGGCCAGTGCCAGAGGTAGACGCCGTAGGAGACGAGCCCGAGCAGACGGAACGGTTCGAAGCTCAGGAAGCTGCCGATGGGACTCCGCCCCGGCTGCACGCTGGCGGCTATCGCGGCGGCGATCGCCAGGGAGCCGAGCGCGAACCCGCCGCGGTAGAGCGCGGGCGAGCTGAACGAGAGCTCGACCCACAGGAAGAGCGTGACCACCCCTCCGGCGATACCGGCCAGCTGCAGGGCACCCTTCCCGATCGCGGTGCGAGGACCGGGCCGCATGAACAGGAATACTGCGCTCGCCGCGCCGATGAGCAGCGACTGCGCGCGGGTATCCGTCCCGTAGTAGACGCGTGAGGGATCGATGCCCGGTTGGAAGAGCCACGCCATCCACAACGCCGACAGCGCAGCCATGGCGAGGATCACGAACAGGAGACGCTTCGGCTTGCCGCGGACCAGGTAGAGGATCCCGGGAAGCAGCAGCGGCCAGATGACGTACCACTGCTCCTCGATCGCGAGGGTCCAGAGGTGGCGCAGCGGTGACGGAGCGCCGAAAATCGCGAAGTACGACTGGCCACTGATGATGAAGCGCCAGTTGGCAACGTAGAACAACGACGCGATGCTGTCGCCGCGGATCGTGTCGAGCTCACCAGGCTTGGCCAGCAAGGCGGCATAGAGCGCCACGCCGATCAGCACCGTGAACAGCGCCGGCAGCAAGCGCCGTGCTCGCCGGATCCAGAAGGCCTTGAGCGCGACCCCGCCCTTGCGTCCCCACTCGATCAGGAGCAACGACGTGATCAGGTATCCGCTCACGACGAGGAACGCGTCGATGCTGAGCACCGAGCCCGGGATCAGGTGCGCGTAGCCGCCGTGGTAGGCGAGGATGGCGATGAGCCCGACGCCGCGGATCCCGTCGAGTGCAGGTTTGTAGGTGAACCCGGGATGGTACGGATAGGGACCCGTCTTCGCCGGGGCCTGGGAAGTTGCCTCAGCCACCGCTCGACCCCAGGTTCGTGGAGACCGGGCCGTTGGCAGCGAGCTGCGCCTGCCCGGCGATGCTCGAGACCTGTGGCGCTAGCCACCTCCACACCCACTGCGCCCCGGCGTCCGAGAAGTGGACGCCGTCGTACTGGAGGTCCGCTCCGCCGAGAGCGGTCTTGGCCGCGTCCACGTCGCAGACCCGGGACCGCAGATCCAGCAGCCGCACGTCCGCAATCTTGCTCGCGTCGGCCGCGAACTCGCGGATCCGGTCGGCGACCCATGCGACGCGATCGGGATCGGTCCGCTCGCTCCCCCAACCGAAGATTGACTCCGTGGGCGCGAAACAGGGCGGTGTGAGCACGATGGCCGGTCTGCCGTCGGCCGTCAGGATGCGAATCGCGCGCTCGAACTCGGAACGGAAGTACGCCTCGAACTCGGGGGTCCCGAACTTCAGCTCCTGCCCGTCGACCCGCCGGTCGAACACCTCCCACGCACCGACGAGCAGGACCGACGCGTCGGGGTCGTCCTCCGCGATCGCCTGCTCCCACAGCGCGGGCCAGTCGTCGCAGATCGGGTCGACGTGCCGATAGGCACCGTCGGAGTAGATCTCTCCCCGGATCAGGCCACAGCCGAGGTGGGCCTCGGTGGGAACGGCCATGTCGGGCGCACCGAGGCTCGGGTCGTAGTTCAACCCAAGCGTGAGCGCGACGGAGTCGCCGACCAGCAACACGGTCCGCGCGTCGTCGCCCGCCGCGATCGCTTCCTGCCGATCCTGGAACTCTGCCTGCGCGTCCTGGCCGAAACGCTTCGCCGGGCTCGCCTCCGCGGTCTCGCTGAAGCGGCCTGGCAGGATCGACGTCGACGTCGCGACGAGCAACCCTGCCGCAACCACGGCGACCGCCGCGGGCAGCGCGGTCCGGACCCGGGCGCCGGCGAGCGCGCCCCGGCGGATCGGCTGCTCTACCAGGTAGTAGGAGAGTGCGGAGACGACGAACGTGACGGCGACCCGCACGACCAGCAACGCGGGATCGTTCAGGCCGGTCCGCGCCGGCGTCAGGTAGACGTAGACGGGCCAGTGCCAGAGGTACAGGCCGTAGGAGATCCAGCCGATCCAGCGCAGCGGCTTCCACGACAGCCCCGTCCGCAGCAGCGTGCGGCCCGGCTGCACCGCGGAGGCGATGAGCACGGCCACCGCGACAGAGAAGAGCGTGAGTCCGCCCTGGTACAGACGGTCCGCGGTGTCGATGATGGTGATGAACTGCCACGCGACGTATGCGGCCGCCGCGAGACCTCCGAACCGCAACAGCGCTCGCGTCTCGCGCCGGAGCGGCTGCGGGCGCCAGAGCATGATGACGGAGAGGGCTGCGCCGATGAGGAGCGCCTGGGCCCGGGTGTCCGTGCCGTAGTAGACGCGGGACGGGTCAGTTCCGGGCTGGTACAGGACAACCATCAGCAGCGACGAGATCCCCGCGAGCACGAGGATGGCGGCGAAGATCCGGCTCAGTCGTCCCTTCGCGAGGCGGATAATCACGGGGAGCAGCAGCGGCCAGATGACGTACCACTGCTCTTCGATCGCGAGCGACCACATGTGCCGGAGCGGCGAGGGCGTGATGAACTGGTCGAAGTACGACGAACCCTCGGCGATGAAGCGCCAGTTGGCCACGTAGAAGAGCGAGGCGAGCCCGTCGCCACGGATGCGCGCGAGCTCGCCCGCGCCCGCGGCGAACAGCGCGTAGAGCGCGACCGCGCCCAACACGAGGAAGAGCGCGGGGAGCAAGCGTCGGGCCCGCCGCGCCCAGAACGCGCCCAGGGCGATCCCGCCCCGGTTGTGGTGCTCGACGAGGAGCAGCGACGTGATGAGGTAGCCGGAGAGAACGAAGAAGGTGTCGACGCCGAGGAAGCCGCCATGCATCCACGTCACGCCGCCGTGGTAGAGCATCACCGCGAGGACCGCGAACGCCCGCAGGCCGTCGAGAGGCGGCTGGTACGCGAAGCCTCTCGTCCGAGCGGCCGCCGGTGGCGACGGGGCAGACGAAGGCGCTGGCGTCGTGGGCAGCGTGGAAATCGTCACAATTGGCATCCCGCGCGCAGCGGCGAGCCGCACCAGCCTACCGAGGACACCGCTTCTCCCTGGAGTCACCGCCCGGGTGCCGCCTCATCGTGGAACGCGTCGGTACACTGCGGGCCAGCCCGAGACCCTCGAGGTTGCTGGTTCATGCCCGAATCCACCCCCTCGTCGACCGCGCCCCGCCGCAACGACCCCAAGGTCGTCGTCATCGGCGCGGGCCCGGCCGGCCTCACCGCGGCCTACGAGCTGAGCAAGCGCGGGCTCACCTCGACCGTCCTCGAAGCCGACTCGGTCGTCGGCGGGATCAGCCGCAGCGCCGAACGGGAGGGCTGGCGCTTCGACATCGGCGGTCACCGCTTCTTCACCAAGGTGCGGCCGGTGGAGGACCTCTGGCACGAGATCCTCCCTCCGGAGGACTTCCTCAACCGCGAGCGGATGAGCCGCATCTACTACAAGGGCAAGTTCTTCGACTACCCGATCAAGCCGCTGAACGCGCTGAAGGGGCTCGGCTTCGTCGAGGCGGTGCGCTGCGTGCTGTCGTACCTGTGGGTGCGCATCCACCCACCGAAGGACCGCAGCACCTTCGAAGGGTGGACCGCGTCGCGTTTCGGCTGGCGGCTCTACCACCACTTCTTCAAGACGTACACCGAGAAGGTCTGGGGCGTCCCCGCCGACGAGATCCAAGCCGACTGGGCCGCCCAGCGGATCAAGAACCTCTCCCTGTTCCGCGCCGTCTGGGAGGCGATGAAGCCCAGCGGCCTGCGCCGGCGCGCCGCCAAGCACAAGCAGGTCACGAGCCTCATCGAGGAGTTCCAGTACCCGAAGTACGGACCGGGGATGATGTGGGAGCGGTGCCGTGACCTGGTGGAGGCCGCGGGCACCAAGGTGATCATGGACACCGCGGCCACGACGGTGCGCCACGCGGACGGCCGAGCCGTCGCGGTCGTCGGTCGTTCCGAGGACGGCGCGACCACGGAGTACCCGGCCACCGAGATCATCTCGTCGATGCCGTTCACGGGACTGCTCGAGGTGATGGACCCACCGGTCGACGAGGGCACGATGCGCGCCGCGCACGACCTGACCTACCGGGACTTCCTCACGGTCGCGCTCGTGGTGCCCGAAGAGGACGGCTTCCCCGACAACTGGATCTACGTCCACGATCCGAGAGTGAAGCTCGGACGGATCCAGAACTTCGGGTCGTGGTCACCGTACCTGGTCAAGGAGGGCCGCACGTGCCTCGGCCTGGAGTACTTCGTGTTCGAGGGCGACGAGCTCTGGAACGCCCCCGACCAGGAGCTCGTCGAGCGGGGCAAGCGGGAGCTCGCGCAGCTCGGGCTGGTCGATCCGAGTCACGTCGAGACCGGCTACGTGGTCCGGATGCCGAAGGCGTACCCGACCTACGACGAGACCTACAAGGCGAACGTCGAGGTGCTCAAAGCCTGGCTCGCGGAGCACGCGCCCAACGTGCATCCCGTCGGTCGCAACGGGATGCACAAGTACAACAACCAGGACCACTCCATGTACACGGCGATGCTCACGGTCGAGAACATCGCCGACGGCACCGACCACGACATCTGGTCGGTCAACGTCGAGGCCGAGTACCACGAGCAGAAGGCCGCCGAGGGTCCCGAGGACGCCGGCACCGGCCGGGACGCGCCGCTGATCCCCCGCGACGTCGACCCCGCCCGCCGACTGCGCAAGGGGGCCTGAGCCTCAGCTCAGCTTGGTGTCGACGGGCTCCTCGGCGAGCACCGCCTGCACTGCGGCGTCCTTGACCTGGGGCGCGAGCCACCTCCAGACGTAGTGGGCGCCCGCCTCCGTGAGGTGGACGCCGTCGTCGGTCAGCGGCGCTCCGCCCAGGTCGACGTCGCGGTACGCGCCGTCCTCGCAAAGAAACCCGTTGAGGTCGACGAGGCGCGCGTCTCCGGGAGACCTCGCCACCGCTTCGGCGAAGAGCTCGTTCACGTGGGCGATGCGTTGCTGGTCGCCCCGCTCGGGCCCCCAGGTCAAGACCTGCTCAGGTCGATACTCGTAGCACGGCACGGAGAGGACGAGCGCCGTCCTGCCCTCCGCGGTGAGGATCGACAAGGCCGTGTCGAGCTCACCACGGAGATACGCGTCCCATTCCGGCGTCCCGAACCGCAGGTGACGTCCATCGACCTCGCGATCGAACAGCTCCCAGATCCCGACGAGCATGATCGACACGTCAGGATCGTTGACCTCGACCGCTTGCTGCCAGCGTTCGGGCCAGTTCTCGCATTGCGGAAGACTCGGACGCCAGCGACCCTGCGTGAAGACACGCCCGCGCGCGATCCCACATCCCAGCTCGACCTCGTAGGGAAGCGCGACGCCGGGACTGCCGAGCTCCTCCAGGTAGAAGAACGCGAGCACGTTGGCCACCGAGTCACCGACGATGAGCGCGGTCTGGGTCCCCTCCTGTGCCGCGAGCCGCTGCTGCTCGGCGAGTCGCTGGGCGTTCGCTTCCTCGTCGAACGCCGCCGACGAGCTCGCCGAGGCGGGCGCCGAGAAGCGGCCTGGGAGGACGGTGCTCGAAGTCACGAGCACTAGCACCACCGCGACGGCCATAGCGGTCGCCGGGGCGACGACGAGCGCCCGTCGGGGTTTGAGCACACCTCGCCGAATCGGTTGCTCGACAAAGTAGTAGGAGGCAGTGGCGACCGCGAAGGTCACCGATAGCCGCAGCGCCAGCAACGGCGTGCCGGAGGCCCCGGCACGTTCCGGCGTCAGCCAGACGTAGATCGGCCAATGCCACAGGTAGAGCCCGTAGGAGATCCAGCCGATCCACCGCAGCGGTTTCAACGACAGCCCGGCCGGGTTGCACGGCGGAGGCGATCACCACGGCGACCGCGACGGCGGCCGTCGTGAGGCCACCGCGGTAGAGGGACTCGTCGGAGTCGAACACCGACACCCAGAGCCAGATCGAGTACCCCGCGGCCGCGAGGCCCATCAACTGCAGCAGGATGCGCCCACCCGCGCGGCGGGGACCGGACCGGGCCCGCAACAACACGGCGAGCGCGGCGCCGATCAGCAGCGCCTGCGCTCTGGTGTCGGTTCCGTAGTACACGCGCGAGGGGTCGACCCCCGGGGTGAACAGCACGAACATCAACAGGGCCGACGTGGCGGCGAGCGCGAGCACCACCCCCAGCAGCCGACCTAGCCGCCCGCGGACGAGCCAGAGCAGTGCCGGAAGCAGGATCGGCCAGAGCAGGTACCACTGCTCCTCGATCGCGAGTGACCACGTGTGCCGAAGCGGCGACGGCGTGACGAACTGGTCGAAGTACGATGCCCCGGCGAGCACGAAACGCCAGTTCGAGACGTAGAGGAGTGTCGCGATCCCGTCGCCCCGGATGCGGTCCTGCTCGTCCGCACCCGCGGCGAGGAGTGCGTACAACGCGACTGCCGCGACGACGAGGAACAAGGCCGGTAGCAGTCGTCGGGCGCGTCGACCCCAAAACGCGCCGAGATCGATCCGGCCCGATCGGCGGTGCTCGACCAGCAGCAACGAGGTGATCAAGAACCCCGACAGGACGAAGAACGCGTCGACCCCGAGGAACCCCCCGGTCATCCACGTCGCGCCGCCGTGGTAGAGCATCACCGAGAGGACTGCGAAGGCCCGAAGCCCGTCGAGCGCGGGCTGATAGGTGAACCCTGGTTGCTCGGACCGAGGGGCGAGTTCCGCTAAACCGCCCGGCCACCTGCCATCACCCATCGATCATCAGCTCGTAACCTGTGTGGCGCCCCGGCGACTTCTCCGAAAAGGTACCGCGCATGCCAGAAGATCCCCCTACGCCGCGGGACCCTTCGCAACCGGGGCGCGGCCGACGCTGGCTCGTGGACGCGCTCCATCTCGTTGTCCTATGTTCGTTCGCGTTCGCCCAACCCGTCTTCGATCTCCTCGGCAGCAACCCCACGTTCTTCGTGGCCCACGCCACAGGACCCGGTCGGATCCTGCTCTGGACGTTTCTCGTGCTCGCCGTCCCGCCGCTCGGCCTCATCGCGCTCGAAGCGCTCGTGGGGCTTGTTTCCGAGTCGGCTCGCCGGATCGTCCATCTCGTGCTGGTGGCCCTGCTCGTTGCGATCATCATCGTCCCCCCGGTGACACGGGCGTTCGGCTTCGGCCCGGTCGGGGCCTCGCTCGCGCTCGTCGTGCTCGCGACCGGAGCGGGGTTCGCGTACCGGCGGTGGGCGGCAGCCCGATCCATCGTGACCTGGGCCGCGCCCGCACCCGTCGCGTTCGCGGCGTTGTTCCTCTTCGCGAGTCCGGCTTCCGACCTCGTGTTCACCTCCGGAGCCCGCGCCTACGCGGCGGCGGTCGACCAGCCGGCACCGGTCGTCATGGTGGTGCTCGACGAGCTCTCGCTTCCGTCCCTCATGGCCGCCGACGGAACGATCGACGCTGAGCGCTATCCCAACTTCGCCCGGCTCGCGGCTTCCTCGACGTGGTACCCGAACGCGACCACCGTTGCCGGATTCACCGCGGCTGCTGTCCCGGCAATCGTCGACGGCCAGTTTCCCGATCCGAACGAAGCCCCCCTTCCCACCTCGACCGGTCATCCCGAGACGCTCTTCACGCTGCTCGCCGGCACCTACGAGCTGGTCGCGCACGAGCCCCTCACCGCGTTGTGTCCGACGAACCTCTGTGAGGAGACGAGCACGCGCCCGGCTCATGACGACCTCGGGAGCCTCGTGAGCGACACGGGCATCGTGCTGCTTCACACCGCGTTGCCCGAGTCCACCGCCGACGACCATCTGCCGTCGCTCGACGGCCGCTGGGCCGGATTCGACGACGACGGTCCGTCAGGAACCGACGCGGCGCCGTCGAGTGACCCCCACAACGACGCGTTTTGGAGCGATGATCGGCTCGCCGCGAACGACCCCCGCAACGACGAATTCTGGGCGGAGGTGGGCGATCTCGAGAGCCTCGGCGATGCCCAGCGTCGAGAGGCCGCAGGCGTGCCGGGCGCGTGGGCGACGTTCCTGTCCGGCCTCGAGCCATCCGCGCGCCCACTTCTGACGTTCGCGCACGTGAACCTGCCCCACGCGCCGTACATCTATCTTCCCGACGGCACCAGCTACGACGGGGGCGACCCCGCGGGGCTCAGTGGCTACGGCGGAGGCGCCTGGTACGACAGCGACGTCTTCACCGATGCCGCGTTGCAGCGCTACCAGCTCCAGCTCCAGTTCGTCGACGGGCTCATCGGCCGGATGCTCGATCGTCTCGAGGACACGGGGCTGCTCGACGAGACGATGCTGGTGGTCACCGCTGACCACGGCGTGAGCTTCGATCCAGGGGGCTTTCGTCGCCTGCTCGACCCCTACCGGGGCAACGAGGCCGAGATCATGTCAGTCCCGCTCTTCATCCGGTACCCGGGACAGACCGAGGGGACGGTCGACACGCGCAACGCCCAATCCATCGACGTCTTCCCCACCGTCGCCGACGCGCTCGGGGTCCAGATCCCTTGGAAGGTCGACGGCACGTCACTCCTCGGGGATCCCGCACCCGAGAAGATGTTCTCGAACAACACCCAGGAGACCGTCGTCACCTACCCCCCCGAGCTCGAGGGCATCCAGGCAGTGGCCGACGCCCTCGCAGCTCCCTTCGGCACTGCCGAGCGACCTGGTGATGCCTTCGCCATGGGTGACCACCGCGGCCTCGTTCGCCAGCCCCTCGACGCGCTCGACCTCGGCTCCCCCCGCGAGGACGCGAGCGTGGATCTCGACCACCCCGACGCGTACGAGGCGATCGATGCCAATGCCCCCGTGCTCCCGGCGTGGCTCACCGCGTCGGTCGACGGACTCGACCCTCGCGACGATGTTGCGGTCGCCCTGAACGGCGTGATCGCCGGAGTCGGTCGCGTCTACGACGAGGGAGACGGAACGCGCATCCAGGTGATGCTGACGCCCGAGGCGTTCGTGGACGGCACGAACGAGGTCGAGGTCTTCGTGGTCGAGGACGACGGCACACTACGGTCGATCGGTTGAGATGGTGACGGTCGGCCAATCGCCCACGAGACGCAGCTACCGGCTCGAGATCTTCTTCGTCAGCTTCGCCGCGCTGCTCCTGGAGATCAGCTACACGAGGGTCATCTCGTTCAAGCTCTTCTACTACTACACCTATCTTGTCATCGGCCTCGCGCTCCTCGGGATCGGCTGCGGCGGCGTGCTCGTGGCGATCTCCAGCCGGCTGCGCCGGGCATCGACCGACGCAGTCCTGATGTGGAGCACGCTCCTCGGCGCGTGCAGCGTGGGAATCGGCTACATCGTCATCGCTCGCACCTCGTTGGACACGCTCGCCATCTGGGACTACGGAACCGCAGCCTCCTTCGCGAACGCGGCGCGTCTCGTGCTCATCTGCCTGGTGCTCTTCGCCTCGTTCATCTCGGTCGGTCTCGTCATCGCCACCCTGTTCGCGCGCAAGCCCGATGCCATCGGTGGCCTGTACTTCGCCGACCTCGTCGGAGCCGGGCTCGCCTGTGCAATCGTCGTCTGGCTCCTCGGGGGGATCGGGCCGCCGGCGACAATCGCTCTGTCCGGCTTGGTCCTCGCGCTCACCGGGTTGAAGCTGGCGATCGGGAACCGTTCGAGAGTCTGGCTTCCAGGTGCGGCACTCGTGGCGCTCCTCTGCGTCGTCGTCGTATCGCCGCAGCTCCTACCCGAGCAGCGCGTCGACGCGACCAAGACGCCTACGCAAGGCGCCGAACCGCTGTATTCGTCCTGGAGCGCGCTCTTCCGTGTCGACGCGTACTACCTGAACGACGACACGCTCCTGCTCTTCCACGACGGGCTCTACGGTTCGATCATCAACCGGTTCGACGGCGACGTCTCGACACTCGACCGTTTCGATTCCGACGTGCGGGGGCTTCCGTTCGGGCTCTCCGAGGAGCCGCGGGAGAACGTCCTCATCATCGGCGCGGCAGGCGGCCACGAGGTGCTCGCCTCGCTCTACTTCGACGCCGGTCACATCGACGCCGTCGAGCTGAACCCCGTGACCTACGACCTGATGACCAACGAGCTCGCGGACTATTCGGGGAACCTCGCCGACAATCCCAAAGTGGACTACATCAACGGCGAGGGTCGAACGTACCTCCGTCGCAGCGACGACGAGTACAACCTCATCTGGTTCCCCGCGCCGGACAGCTACTCGGCCACCAACGCCGCGACCTCGGGCGCGTTCGTGCTCTCGGAGAGCTACCTCTACACGACCGAGACGATCGTGGAGAGCTTCGAGCATCTGAGTCCCGATGGCGTGATCGCGGCCCAGTTCGGCGAGGTCGACTACGAGGCGAAGCCCAACCGGACCACGCGCTACGTCGCCACGGCCCGAGAGGCGCTGAAGGAGATCGGCATCGACGACCCCTCGGACCACATCGCGGTCGCGACGACCCCCGGGACCAACAGCTCGCTCAGCGTCTCGACGATCCTCGTCAAACGCGAGCCGTTCACCGCGGCGGAGATCGCGGAGCTCCAGGGAGCGTCTGCAGCCGTCGCCGGCACCCAGCTGCGCTACGTACCGAGCGGCGAGCCGCGTGATCAGGGTGACGTCAACACCGTGACCGCGGTGGCGACGCTCTCCGACGAGGACCTCGAAGCCTGGTACGAGGACTACACGTTCGACGTCCGGCCGATCACGGACAACGGCCCGTTCTTCTGGCACTTCGTGCCCTTCGACGACGTGATTGCCGACTTCGCCAACCCCATCCAGTACGACGACCCGGAGCAGGCCGTCGGCGAGCGTGTGCTCCTGCTGCTGCTCGGAGTCTCGGCGGTCCTCGCCGCGATCTTTCTGCTGACGCCTTTCCTCGCCATCCGTCGCCAGTGGACGGAGCTGCCACACAAGCGACGCTCTGCGCTCTATTTCGCCGCGATCGGCCTCGGCTTCATGTTCTTCGAGATCACGCTGATCCAGAAGCTCACGTTGTTCCTCGGCTATCCGACGTACTCGCTCACCGTGACCCTGGCCTCGATCCTGATCTTCACCGGGATCGGGGCGCTGCTCAGCGAACGCATCCACCTCCCGCCCGCGCGGCTGGTCACCCTGTTGTTCGTGGCGCTCGCAGGGCTCACGGTCTTCTACCAGGCCGGGCTCCCGCGCCTCACCGATGCCCTCCTCGGCGCGTCGTTGGGTGTGCGGGTGCTCGTGACCTTGGTCGTGCTCGCGCCGCTGGGGATGTTGCTCGGGTTGTTCATGCCCTTCGGCCTCCGGGCGATTGCACACACGACTGCGTACGCCCGCCAGTACGTCGCCTGGGGCTGGGCGGTGAACGGGTTCGCTTCCGTCGTCGGCGCAACGCTCACGACGATCCTGGCCATGAGCTTCGGGTTCCGCTTCGTTCTCATGCTCGCGCTCGGTGTGTACGCCGTCGCGCTGACGGCCTTGTGGAGCCTCCTGCGCGAGGACTCCTCCGTCGCGATCGCGAGCCCGGACGGTGGGGGGCCGGGCCTCGACGTGGACACGCTGTCGACCAGCACCGAGCATCCGCCCACGAGCAAGGTCCCGGAGCGGCGGTAAGGCCCTCGACGCCGCCAGAGCGTCGACCGGGCAACGTGGAAGTGGCTGCTAGTACGGCCAGGCGTCCTCCCGATGGCCAACCAGGCGCGCGACCGGCCTCAGGTGGGCCACGATCAACGCCTTGACCATCAGGTTGCGGACGAACCACGGAAGCTGCGCCGCCTGGCGGGCGGCGTTGCGGAGCCACTCGGTGCCGCCCACCGGCTCCTTGCGGTACTCGACCATCGACCGGGACCGGCCCACGTAGCGCCACTGGGTGGAGAAGAACAGCACGGCGATCAGCGCGAGCGTGACGCCGACCGACGAGAACGCGTCGTGGATCAGCATCGTGCCGCCCGCGCGCACCCGAGTACCCCACCGCTCGATGTCGGCGCGGGCGGGTGCGTAGCGGTGCGCACCATCGATGTAGAGGAGGTCGACCTCACCCTCGACCTCGCCCAGCGCGTCCTGGGAGAACTCGCGCACGTGGCGAACACGTTCATCGAGACCCGCGCGCTGCAAGTTGGCGTGGAAGACGTCGTAGTCGGACTGGCCCTCGTCGGCCGTACCTTCCCATTGCTGCGGTCCGCGGTCGTTGCCGGCATGGGGGTCGATGGCGATCGCCTCGACGCTCGGGTCCGCCGCGGTCGCGAGCACGGTCATCGAGCGGCCCCGGTAGCTGCCGATCTCGACGATGCGACCCGAGCCGTCCAGCTCCCGGGCGCGATCCCACAACCGTCGGGCCTGGTCGTCGCTCATCCAGCCCTCGGCGTCGGCGACCGACGCGAGCGTGGTCGAGAACGCTTCGTCCTCCACCTGTGCCTCCTCCTCGCTGCACACCTTGGTGAAGCGGATGACGCAGTTCCAGGTGATCACCTCGCGCACACCGGGGACGCGGGTGATCCATGCCGCCCAGGGCCAGTAGCGCGGCTCGACGCGGGTGATGCGCAGCCCGGGCCGGGCTGCCACCTCGCGCAGTGTGGGGCCGATGTGCACGGCGAAGAGTGCCTCGCCGACCCGGTTCTTGTCGGGCGGACCGTGGAGGCGTTCGTGGACCTTGGGCCCGAGGTCGGGTCCGAGGTAGTGGTAGGGAGTGATGAGGTGCCCGCCCCACGGCGAGTACCAGTTCGTCCAGGACAGGTAACCCCACCCGCCGGGCTTGAGCACCCGGCCCATCTCGGTGATCACCGCCGCTGGGTCGGGCGTGTGCTCGAGCATGTTCGAGCAGAACACGCCGTCGATGCTGTCGTCGGGCAACGGCAACCGGCCCGCGTCGCCGATCAACGGGTGCGGCGGCGGTCCCCCCGCCAGACGGAGCTCGTCGGCCGAACCCTCGACGGGGACCACGGTCGCGCCCCGCGCTTCGAGGGCCCGCGTGTAGTGGCCGGGGCCACAGCCGAGGTCGGCGATGACGTTGCCGTCGAGTGGCCCGTACCGGCGTTCGAGGTCCTCGGCGGCCTCGTCGGCCAGGAGCCGGTAGAAGGGCTCCGGGTCTTCCCGCTCGTTTCGCCATAGGCGCCAGAGGGTGCGGGCGCGGGCGAGGCCCGTTGGGCGGGTCTCGGTGGTCGGCGCGGTCATGGCCCGGTTGGTAGCCGCGCTCCGAGCCGTTGTCCAAGCGGGACGTCGAGCTCGACTTGCTCGGGGCGCCCCTGTGGTGACGCTGGGATGGTCAGAGGCTCGTGATCGGGTCGATCTCGACCGCGCCCGCGAACCACCAGAAGAACGCGACCGACACCGCGTAGCAGGCGAGGACGACGAGGACGCCCTTCCACTGGACCCAGCGCGACGCGTCCGGCGCCGGGGAGAGCCACCAGCGCAGCGCCCGGCTCGCCAGCGAGACGAGGAGGAAGCCCGTCGCCGACACGCTGAGGGCGTTGCCGATGAACGTGGCCGGCGACTCGTCGAGCCAGTCCAGCAGCGGGTCGAGGAACATGAGCTCGAGCATCACGACGGGGAACAGCGCCAGGAGGACGATCATCGTCATCTTCCAGGCCGGAGGCGGCGGGACCTCGGGGCCTCCGAAGTCGAACCAGCCCTCGAAGGAGGTCCGGACGCGGCGGATGTTCGAGCGGTCGATGAAGCGGTCGGCCTCGTGGACGAGCGCTTGGCGCTCGGGTGACTGGAGCCAGGCGTCGAGGTGCTGCTGCGAATCGAAGCGCAGCAGGGTGACCCAGTCGTCCTGGAGCCCCTCGATGGGCGGCTGGAGCTCGCAGCCGGCGAACCCCTCGTAGCCGGATTCGCTGGCGAGGACACGATCGTGCCAGGCCTTGAAATCGTTCTCGGCTTCCGGCGCCACGTGGGTCCGGATCACCGCGGTCACCGGCTCGTCGCGACCACTGGGCTTGCCCTGCTGGCCGACGAGGACGTCGATCTCGTCCTCACCCTGGAGCAAGGGCTCGGCCTCGTCGAGCATCGACGACCGTTCCGGCGAGTCGAGCCAGGTCCGGAGCTGCTCCGGAGTGCAGAAGCGCTGGATGATCACCCAATCGAGCTGCACAGGCGGCGACGGGGGGATCACCTCCTGGCCCAGGAAGCCGTCGAATCCCTTCACGACCTCGTCCATCCGCGACTGCCAGGTCCGAAAGTCGTCGTCGTGGTCGGGGGCGATCTGCGTGTTCGTGACGATCGTCGCGACCCGTTCCTCGGCCTCCGGGCTCGTCATGGTCAACCCGAGTGTTCGAGCGCGAACCGGTTGTGGGCCTCGACGACCGGTCCCATGTCGACGGTGGTGACGGCGCCGTCCTCGACCACCACCTGCCCGTTGATCACGGTGTGCTTCGTCCGCTGGGGGGCGCAGAACACGACGGCGGCGACCGGGTCGGAGAGCGCGCCGGCGAAGTCCACCGTGTGGAGATCGAGGCTGAAGAAGTCGGCGCACATCCCGGGTGCGAGCTGGCCGACGTCGTCGCGGCCGAGGACGCGCGCGCCGCCCCGGGTGGCGAGCTCCAGGGCCTCGCGGGCGGTCATCCACTCCGCCGCCCGCAGCGGATCGGACGTCGATAGGACGGTCTCGGGACCCTCGGGGGCCAGCAAACCCATCTTCAGTCGGGCCAGCAGCATCGCCTGGCGGGTCTCGAGCAACATGTTGGAGGCGTCGTTGCTGGCCGATCCGTCGACACCGATCCCGACGCGCACGTCGGCGTCGATGTACTTCTTCACCGGCGCAATGCCCGACGCGAGGCGCATGTTCGAGCAGGGGCAGTGCGCGACCCCGGTACCGGTCGACGCGAACTGCCGGATCTCGTCGTCGTCGACGTGCA
>CAYRHS010000050.1:0-18709 GCA_964424125.1 uncultured Burkholderiales bacterium | reverse complement strand
GACACCCGAGGCACAGCAGGCGATCTGGGAGTCGGAGCGACGTATTCGCTCGATCGCCCTCGTTCACGAGACGCTCTCCCACGAGGCGGGTGAGGTCGTGCCGTTCGACGAGATCGTGCGACCGTTGGTGCGCGTGGTGGGCGAGAGCGTCGCCTCGCCCGACATCCCGATCTCGTTCCGGGTCGAGGGGACGGCGGGGGACCTTCCCGGAGCCGTCGCGACGCCGCTCGCAGTCGTGCTCAACGAGCTCATCCAGAACGCGCTCGACCATGCCTTCGGTGCCGACGATAGGCCCCCGAGCGATGGTTCTGTCTGCGTCCGGCTGGACCGCGCACCGGGGGCGCTCGCCATCGTCGTGGCCGACGACGGCAGCGGCCTGCCGGTCGGCTTCGAGCTCGCCACGTCGAAGGGACTCGGGCTGTCGATCGTCCAGGCGCTCGTCGAAGGCGAGCTCGGGGGCACGCTCAAGCTCGAGAGTGACGGGGGGACGCGCGTCCACCTCGCCGTCCCGGTGGAGGAGCCGCGTTTGATGGAGGTCAGGCCGCCAGCCTGACCCGGGTCAGCCGGCGGCTACGTCCCGGGCGCGGCGCAGCCGGCGTCGCTCCTCCTCGGTCGTGCCGCCCCACACGCCGGCTTCCTGGTTCGTGGCGAGGGCGAACTCGAGACATTCGGGGCGGACGTCGCAGCGGCGACAGACACTTTTGGCCGCGTCGATCTGGTCGATCGCGGTCCCGGTCGTCCCGATCGGGAAGAACAGCTCGGGGTCGGAGTCGCGGCAGAGCGAGCGGTGCCGCCACTCGTGGGCGTCCCAATCGTGCGTACGGATCCAGGTCAGTGCCACTGGTCCTCCGTCCTTCGCGACGCCACCCCGGCGCCGTGCTCGCGTGATCGTTCCGGCACGCCATCTCCGCCCGACGTCGTCCCAAAGCCCCAGGCTGCGCGGTGGTGCGGGGGCACGGCCTCCCGCCCGGCGGGCGCACGCTAGCGGTCGTTCGCGTCGGCCGCAAGGGTCGTTTTCGTGCTCGGAGCGGGGCCGACCGCCATCATTGGCCGATGAGCGATCCCGGCCGCCGTCCGTTCGTCCTCGCGCATCGTGGCGATCACACCCGGGCGCGCGAGAACACAGTGGCCGCCTTCCAGGCCGCGACGGCGGTCGGGGCCGACGGGGTCGAGCTCGACGTCCGACGCACCGCCGACGGAACGCTCGTGGTCCACCACGACGCCGAGGTCGACGGTGTCGGAGTGCTCGCCCATGTCACGTTCGCGGAGGTGCGGCACGTGGTGCCGTGGCTGCCGACGCTCGACGAAGCCCTGGCGGCGTGCTCGGGGATGGCGCTGGTCAACGTCGAGATCAAGAACCTGCCGCACGAGCCCGACTTCGACCCCGATGAACAGGTGGCACGGGCGGTCGTCGGTCGCGTGTATGCCCTGGGGCTGGTCGAGCAGGTGGTCATCTCCTCCTTCGTCCTCCCGTCGCTCGAGCGGGTGCACGAGCTGGACCGCCACATCGCTACCGCGTGGTTGACCCTGCCGGACCTGGACCCGCTCGCCGCGCTGGACATCGCGGCGGCGCGCGGCTGCGCGGGCATACATCCGGCGCACCGCGCGATGCAGCGAGCCGACGTCCTCGGGATCGTCGCGCGCGCCGAGGAGCTGGGGCTCGTGGTGCGACCCTGGACGGTGGACGACGAACGTGAGATCACGCGCCTCGGACGTGCGCGCGTCCACGGCATCATCACGGATCGCCCGGCCATGGCGCGTCGCGCGCTAGGGAACGACGAGCGTGAGTGAGTCGGCCTCGTAGGCGACCGCCAGGCGCTCCGCGTCTCCGAGGTGGTCGCCGTCGACCTGATATGGGAACGGGCGCCGCCCGATCACGCGCATCCGGTGGACCTGCTGGCGGTGCACGATTCGCCGGTGGCGGCGGAGGAAGCGACCGGTCGTGAGGGCGGAGACCACGCCGGGAAGCAGGACCGAGGCTGACAGTGTCCGGAACGCGGTCACGCCCAGCGGAGTGTCGAGCGTGACCTCGGGCTCGACCACGATCGGACGCTGGCCCAGGTACGTGTAGGGGCTCGTGTTCGAGATGATGACGAAATAGCAGCCGTCGATGGTCTCGCCGTCGAGCTCGAGGCGTAGCGCCGGGTCGTGACGATCGTAGTGGCGCGCCCATGTGGTGAGCGCGGCGGCGACGAAGACCGGATGAGCTGCGTAGCGCTTCAACCAACCCCGGCGCTCCACCTGCGCGATCACGGCGGCGTCGAACCCGAGGCCGGCGTGGAACAAGAAGTGGCGCCCGGAGACGGACCCCAGGCCGACGCGGCGCCAGGAGCGTCGCGCCAACGCGTCGAGGAGTTGCGCAGTGGCCTCGACCGGGTTCATCGAGAGCCCGAGGGTCCGGGCGAAGACGTTGGTCGAGCCGCCGGGGAGCGTCGCCAGCGCAGTGGTGGTGCCGGCGAGTCCGTCGGCGGCTTCGTTCAGCGTTCCGTCGCCTGCGAGCACGGCCACGACGTCGACCCCCTCGACCGCGGCGCCGCGTGCGAGCCGGCTGGCGTGGCCACGTCGCGACGTCTCGGCGACCCGCAGCTCGTGGTCGGCCGCCAGCGCCTTCTGGATCACGACCCGTGTTCGCGCGGTGACCGAAGAGGCGGTCGCGTTCACGATCAGGAGGATCCGCACCGCCGGGAGGCTATCGGCGACCCCCACTCGTGGTGCGTTCGTCATGCGTCATGGCGACGCTCAGGAACGCATCTAGCGTGAGGGTGTGGCGGAGCGTGCCGTGTCAGCGCTCGAGGCGCTCGAGGCGCTCGAGCAGGAGATCACGAAGTGCCGTGCCTGTCCCCGGCTCGTCGCGTGGCGCGAACGCGTCGCCGCGAACCCTCGCGCCTCGTTCCGTGACGAGGAGTACTGGGGGCGCCCGGTACCCGGCTTCGGCGATCCCGAAGCCCGCGTCGTGCTCGTCGGGCTCGCGCCCGCGGCACACGGTGCCAATCGCACCGGCCGCATGTTCACCGGGGACCGGTCCGGTGATTGGCTTTACGCCGCCCTGCATCGCGCGGGACTGGCGAACCAGCCGACCGCAGTGTCACGCGATGACGGACTCGAGCTGCACGGTGTGTGGATCACGGCAGCCGTCCGCTGCGCGCCACCGGGCAACCGGCCCACGACGGACGAGCGCGACCGCTGCCGCCCGTTCTTGGAGCGGGAGCTCGAGCTCCTCGCGCCGCGGGTGCTCGTCGTCCTGGGCGGCTTCGCCTACCAGGTCGTCGCGTCGCTGCTCGCCGGCTCCGGGCACGCGTTCCCACGGCCCCGTCCTGCCTTCGGTCACGGCGTCGCGGTTCCCGTTCCCGACGGCCCGACGGTCCTGTGCTCCTACCACCCCTCGCAGCAGAACACGTTCACGGGCAAGCTCACCGAGGCGATGCTCGACGACGTCCTCGGCCGGGCCCGCGAGCTGTCGGGGATTTTGATGCGTTCATGACGCGCGCTCAGCGCGCGTCATGAACGCATCCCTCACAACAAGGCCCGGAGCTCGGCGAAGGCGGTGATGACGGCGACGGCGCCGAGGAGGATCGCCACGGCCAAGCGCAGGGTGCGGTCGCTCGCCCGGATGGCGAGATGCGCGCCCAGCCGGGCGCCGGGCACCACACCGACGGCGAGGGGGAGGGCGAACTCCCACGCGATGTTGCCGAGCAGGGCTTGGGCGACGGTCCCCGGTATTGCAATCAGACCGACGCACGCCAGCGAGGTAGCCACCGCGATCTTGATGGGGACGCGCATCCAGGTGATCAGCAGGGGGACGATCACCACGCCGCCGCCGAGACCCAGGAATCCGTTCAGCAGTCCCGCGGCGACTCCGGCGACGAGCAGACGGGACTGGGGCGCGTGGACCTCCAGGTGCTCGTCGAGGTCCTGGATGTCGGGGGCCGGGTCGTTCCGGCCGCTCGCGAGGCGCCACGCGGTCCAGCCGATGATCGCGGTCACCGCGAGGATCTGGCCCCGGCCCTTCCCGGGGACCGCCTCCCCCACGATCGCCCCGAGCACTGCGAAGACGGCGCCCGCGGCGCCGATCACGGCCACGAGACGCCAGCGAACGAGCCCCTCGCGTCTGTAGTGCAACGTCCCGCTCAGCGCGGACGGGATGATGGCGGGGATCGTGGAACCGACGGTCTCGAGCGGCGTGGCTCCGAGCCCGCGGATCATCGGCTTGGACACGACCCCACCGCCGATACCGAACATGCCCGACACGACACCGGTCAGGAAACCGGCGACGAGGGTGCCCAGGATGCGCAGGGCGTCAGCTTCCACCGTGGGAGGGTAGACGCGCGGGGCTCGCGGCTACGCTTCGGCGTCGTGCCGAGCGAACTCGAGCTCCGGGGCCTCTACCTCCCGATCATCACGCCCTTCGAGACCGACGGGTCGGTGGCAACCGACGCGCTCGAGGGCCTCGCGTACGCCGCGCTCGACGCCGGTGCCGCGGGTGTGGTGGCCCTCGGGACGACCGGTGAGTCACCCGCCCTCGACGGCGACGAGCGCCGGCTCGTCACCGAGGTGTGTGCGCGGGCGTGCCGAGATCGCGGGGCGCAGCTCGTCGTCGGTGCCGGGACCAACAACACGGCGGCCACGTGCGACGCGGTCCGCGGGCTCGACGGTGTCGACCCGCTCGCCGCCGTCCTCGTGGTGGTGCCGTACTACGTGCGCCCGTCGCAGGCCGGGATCGTCGGCCACTTCGAGCAGGTCGCGGCGGCCAGTCCGGTCCCCGTGATCGTCTACAACATCCCGTTCCGCACAGGCCGGAACCTCGAGGCATCGGCGATGCTCGAGGTCGCGGCCCTCCCGAACGTCGCGGGGGTGAAGCAGGCGACCGCCGGCCTCGACTCCGACACCCTCCAGGTCCTCGCGGCGAAGCCCGCCGGCTTCCACGTCCTCGGCGGGGAGGACGCGTTCCTTTTCCCGCTTGTCCTCATGGGCGGCGCCGGCGCGATCTGCGCCTCGTCGCACGTGTGCACCGAACGGTTCGTAGCGATGATCGAATGCGGGCTCGCAGGGAAGCTCGAGGACGGAAGAGCGCACGCCGAGGCGCTCCTGCCCGTCGTCCAGGCGTGCTTCGCCGAGCCCAACCCTGCGGTGTTCAAGGGCGTGCTCCACGCCCAGGGCCGGATCCCGACGCCGGACCTACGCGCGCCCCTCACCAACGCCTCGCAAGCGTCCGTCGATCGCGCGCTCGCCGCGATTGCAGACGCCTCCTGAGCTCGATCGTGTCCCGGCGCGCAGCTGTCGTCCTGCTCGCGACCTTCGGGTGGACGACCTACGTCTGGGTGACACGCCTCGTGATCCTCGCCGGCAGCGACGACTCCGCCGGGTTCAAGGCGGTGCACGCGGTGCTCGCCGTCGTCTCGCTCGGGTTCGGCGTCGCGGTCGGCTGGATCGGGCTCCGGGCGTTGCTCGCAGCCAAGGACCGCGGCGAGCCCGAACCCCTCAGGGAGCCAGCGCCTCGTCGATGAGGTGTTGCTGCTCGGCCTCGTGGCGCCGGAACGAGCCCGTCGCCGGGCTCCCGCTCGGAGGTCGGGCCACGACCTCGAGGTCGGCGCCCATGGCGAGGTCGTCGATGAGTCGCCCCCGCACGTACTGCCACGCCCCCATGTTCCGCGGCTCCTCCTGCACCCACCGCAGCTCGGCTGACGCCGGGTAGCGCTGGAGGGTGGCGAGGAGCTCGTCGGCAGGGAAGGGGGCGAGCTCCTCGAGGCGCACGACGGCCACGGACGCTCCCCGCTCGTCCCGAGCGGCACGGAGCTCGTGCGCGACCTTGCCGGTGCACAGGAGCACTCGCTCCACGTGCGCCGGTTCGACGTCGTCGGCGAGCACCCGCCGGAAGGTCCCGTCCGTGAGCTCGCTCACGGACGAGATGACGTCTGGCATCCGCAAGTACCGCTTGGGGGTGAAGCACGCGAGCGGGACCCGCCGGTCGGTGGCGGACTGGCGCCGCAACACGTGGAAGTACTGGGCCGCGGTCGTCGGGAACACGACCCGGAGGTTCTCGTCCGTGGCGAGGACGAGGAACCGCTCGATGCGGGCGCTGGAGTGCTCGGGCCCCTGGCCCTCGAATCCGTGCGGGAGCAGCATCGTGAGCGCGCTCGGCTGACCCCACTTCTCGTCGGCGGCCGCGATGAACTGGTCGATCGTGATCTGGCCGCCGTTCGCGAAGTCGCCGAACTGTGCCTCCCATCCGACCCACGCGTCCGGTGCCGCCACGGAGTAGCCGTACTCGAAGCCCAGCGCGGCGTACTCGGAGAGCAACGAGTCGTAGAGCATGAAGCGCGCCGCGCCCTCGGCCAACGCGCCGAGAGGCGCGTACTCGTCCTCGGTCTCGACGTCGATGAGGACGCCGTGCCGCTGACTGAACGTGCCTCGGCGCGTGTCCTGGCCCGCGAGGCGGACGGGCACGCCGTCGAGCAGCAGCGTCCCGAACGCGAACGCCTCCGCCAGCGCCCAGTCGACGCGGTCGGCTGCGAACGCGTCGCGACGCGCGACGATGTTGCGTCGGAGCTTGGGGTGGGGCGTGAAGTTCGCGGGCCAGCTCGTGAGTGCGTCGAGAGTCTTCTCGAGGGACTCGCGCGAGACCGCGGTCGGGCGCTCGCTGCGCTCCCTCGCGTCCGGATGCTCGACCGGCGGTCCGATCGTCACCTCCCGATCGGCGGGAGCTCCGGCGGCCCCGTCGGTCTCCGCGAACGCCCGGTCGAGCAACTCGCGGAATCCCTCGAGCGCGGCCTCGGCCTCGTCGAGCGTGATGTCGGCCCGGTTGACGAGCGTCTCCGTGTAGAGCTTGCGGACCGAGCGGTGGTTGTCGATGCGTTCGTACATCACGGGCTGGGTGAAGGCGGGCTCGTCGTTCTCGTTGTGCCCGTGGCGGCGGTAGCAGACGAGGTCGACGACGACATCCTTGTGGAACTGCTGGCGGAAGGCGAACGCGAGCCGGACGACGCGCGTGCAGGCTTCGGGGTCGTCCCCGTTCACGTGCAGGATCGGTGCCTGCACCATCTTGGCGACGTCGGTCGCGTACACGCTCGAGCGGCCGTGCTCGGGATGCGTCGTGAACCCGAGCTGGTTGTTGACCACGAGGTGGATCGTCCCGCCGACCTCGTAGCCCGGGAGCTCGGAGAGGTTGAACGTCTCGGCCACGACGCCCTGGCCCGCGAACGCCGCGTCGCCGTGGACGAGCACCGGGATGACCCGGCCACGCGGGCCACCGAGGGCGTCGTCGCGGGCGCGCACGATCCCCTCCACCACGGGGTCGACGGCTTCCAGGTGGCTCGGGTTGGAGGCGAGGTGGACGCGCACGGTGCCGCCACCGGGAGCTTCGTGGGTGCCCGTCGTCCCCAGGTGGTACTTCACGTCCCCCGAGCCCTGGGGCATGTCGGGGTCGAGCTCGCCCTCGAACTCGCGGAAGACCTGGGCGTAGGACTTGCCGATCACGTTGGTGAGCACGTTCAGCCGCCCGCGATGGGCCATGCCCATCACCACCTCGGGCGCCCCCGCGTCGACCGCCTCGTCGAGGAGCGCGTCGAGCATGGGGATGAGCGCTTCGGCCCCTTCGAGGCCGAAGCGCTTGTGGCCGAAGAACTTGCGCTGCAGGAACGCCTCGAAGGCTTCGGCGGCGTTGAGCCGGTCGAGGATCCGCCGCTTCCGCTCGATCGTGATCTCATGGGAGACGCCTTCGAAGCGGTTCTGGATCCAGTCCTTCTGGTCGGGCTCCTGGATGTGCATGTACTCGACGCCCACGGTGCGGGCGTAGGCATTGCGCAGCACACCGAGGATCTCGCGCAGGGTCATCTCCGATCGACCGGCGAGACCCCCCGTGGGGAAGGTGCGATCGAGGTCCCAGATCGTGAGGCCGTAGTGGTTCGGGTCGAGCTCGGGATGGGTCTTCGGCTCGTGGTAGCCGAGCGGATTGAGGTTGGCGATGAGATGGCCACGAACCCGGTACCGG
Source organism: uncultured Burkholderiales bacterium (assembly GCA_964424125.1). Lineage (GTDB taxonomy): Bacteria > Actinomycetota > Acidimicrobiia > IMCC26256 > JAOSJL01 > CAYRHS01. The sequence goes on along the minus strand of CAYRHS010000050.1, from coordinate 10,722 downwards.
TTGATGAGCTGCTGGACCTGCACCGACTTCTCGTGCGCGGCGATCGAGTCGACGCGCGGGCTCCGGTCGGGTTGCCAGCGGGCCGGCTCGTAGGGCACGCCGAAGCTGGCGAAGCACTCGTCGTAGAAGCCCTCGGCGCCGAGCAGGAGCTCGTGGAGGACACGGAGGAACTCGCCGCTCTCGGCGCCCTGGATGATGCGGTGGTCGTAGGTGCTCGTGAGCGTGAGGGTCTTGCTCACACCGATGCGGGCGAGTGTCGCCTCGTCGGCACCCTCGAACTCGGGCGGCCACGTGATCGCGCCCACGCCGACGATCAGACCCTGGCCGGGCATCAATCGCGGGACCGAGTGGGCCGTGCCGATCATCCCCGGATTCGTGATGCTGACCGTCGTCCCCCCGAAGTCGTCGGGCGTGATGCTGCCGTCGCGCACCCGCCGGATGAGGTCTTCGTACGCGGCTACGAATCCGGCGAAGTCCAACGTGTCGGCGTCACTGATGTTCGGTACGAGCAGCGCACGGGAGCCGTCGCGCTTCTCGACGTCGACCGCGATACCGAGCTGCACGTGCTTGTGGCGCGCGACACCGGGTTGGCCCTCCACGAGGCCGTAGGTCGCGTTCATGGCCGGGACCCGCTCGATCGCCCGCAAGACCGCGAACGCGATCAGGTGTGTGAAGGAGACCTTGCCGCGGCCCTCGCGACGCAGTTGGTTGTTGAGGATCCGTCGGTTGATCTCGAGCAGCTTCGCCGGGACGTTCCGCACCGACGTGGCGGTCGGGACGCCCAGGCTCGCCTCCATGTTCTCGACCACCCGCGCCGCGGCCCCCCGTAACGGCGCTGCCTCGAGGCCTTCCAGCGTCGAGGGCGCCTCGGCCTCGGTGGGGACCTCGGCCGCGGTGCGCACCGGAACGCGCGGCGGAAGGGTGGGAGTGGGGATCGGGCGTTCCCCGACCTCCGGGCCCGGTTCGGGCTGAGGTGTGTAGTCGGCGAAGAATTCGCGCCACGCCTCGGAGACCGAGCTCGGGTTCTCCTGGTAGCGCCGGTAGAGGTCCTCGACGAGCCCCACGTTCGGGCCCAGCGAGTCCGACCGACGCTCGGGCACGAGTCAGTCCTTCAACAGCTCGGCGGCCCCGAACGCGAGGTCGAGGGCCTGTCGGGCGTTGAGGCGGGGGTCGCACATCGTCTCGTAGCGCCGCTCGAGGTCACCGTCGAGCACCTCGAGCGACCCGCCGAGGCATTCGGTCACGTTGTCGCCGGTGAGCTCGACGTGCACGCCACCGGGCCAGACGTCGGCCTGCCGGCACACGTCGAAGAACCCCCGGAGCTCTTCCATGATGTCGTCGAAGCGACGGGTCTTGAACCCGCTGTCGTGCACGAACGTGTTCCCGTGCATCGGGTCACAGGCCCAGACGACGGGGTGTCGGGAAGCTCGGGTCGCCTGGAGCAACGGGGGGAGCTGCTCACGGACTCGAGAGGCCCCCATCCGGCTGACCAGGGTGAGCCGTCCCGGCTGGCGACCCGGGTTCAGGCGCTCGCACAGGGCGGTGACGTCGTCGGCGGATGCGCTCGGTCCGAGCTTCACCGCGATCGGATTCTCGACACCGGAGAGGAACTCGACGTGCGCGCCGTCGAGCTGGCGGGTGCGGTCGCCGATCCAGAGCAGGTGAGCCGAGCAATCGAACCAGGCTCCGGAGAGCGAGTCGCGACGCGTGAGCGCTTCCTCGTAGCCGAGGAGCAAGGCCTCGTGTGACGTGTAGAAGTCGACCTGGTGCAGCTGGAGCTCGTCGTCGAGGACGATCCCGCACGCGGCCATGAAGTTCACAGCCCGGTCGATCTCGTGGGCGAGGTCCTCGTACCGGCGGCCTTCGGGGCTCGACGAGACGAACTCGAGGTTCCACGAATGCACCTTCGACAGTGCGGCGAATCCTCCCTTGGTGAAGGCCCGGAGGAGATTGAGCGTTGCCGCGGCCTGGTGGTAGCCCTGGAGCATCCGGCTCGGATCAGGCTGGCGAGCGGCAGCCTCGAAGGCGAAGTCATTCACGATGTCGCCACGAAAGGACGGCAGCTCCACGCCGTCGCGCATCTCGGTCGGCGAGGATCGGGGCTTGGCGAACTGGCCTGCGATCCGCCCGAGCTTCACGGTCGGGACGCTGGTGCTGTACCCGAGCACGACGGCCATCTGGAGGATGACCTTGAGCTTGTCGCGGATGGCATCAGCCGAGAACGCGTCGAAGGACTCGGCGCAGTCCCCTGCGTGCAGGAGGAAGCCACGACCCTCGGCGACCTCGGCGAGCATCTCGGTGAGGGTGGCGGCCTCGCCCGCGAAGACGAGTGGCGGTTGGCGGCGCAGCTCGTCGATCGTGGCCTCGAGCGCGTCGGGGTCGGGCCAGTCGGGCTGTTGCGCCGCCGGGAACGAACGCCACGACCCCGGAGACCAGTCCGAGCGGTGGGCGGTCCCCGCCGCGAGACTCACAGGTACTGTCCCGTGCCGCCGGTCGGGCCGCGTCCCGAACCGGCCTCGAGCGCGGCGCGGCGTCGCATCTCCTCGAGCTGCGACTGCGTCGCGATCTGCTGCTGGAACAACGTGGCCTGGATCCCGTGGAAGAGCCCTTCCAGCCAGCCGACGAGTTGCGCCTGGGCGAGGCGCAGCTCCGACTCGCTGGGCGCGTCGGCCGAGAACGGGAGCACCATCTCGGAGAGCTCGTCGGAGAGCTCGTCGGAGAGCACGTCCTGCAGCTCTTCCATGGTGCGCTCGTAGATCTCGCGGAGCCGGCGCCGTCCGGCTTCGTCGAGCGGTGCGTGGCGCACCTCGTCGAGCATCGTTCGCACCATCGAGGCGATGCGGATGAGCTTCGTCGGGCTCGAGATCTGCTCACCCGCCTCGTCGCCCTCGTCGGGGCGCGCGGGCATCGCGGTGGGGCCGCCGAGCACCTGGGGGGCGTCCTCGGGAGGAGCTTGCGACGGTGGCATCTCTGCGCTTGGGCTGGTGGAGGGTTCGTCAGGCACGAGGCTCACTTTCGGGGGGTTGGCACGAGGATACCGAGGGCCGTCGCCCGCGGGACCCTGAGAAGCGATCACGCGAGCGGCAAGCGGCCGTCCTGCACGCCCGGTGGCACGCGCCCCTCGCCTCCGGCGGCGCGGGGTCCGGGGACGTCGTGGAACCGGTACGGCTCGGGTACCCGCCCCGGCTGGCACACCCAGCATTCGCCCGTCCGCCCGCTGGTGGCCGCGCGGACGACGGCGTCAGCGATCTCTCCGGCTTCCAGCAGTGGGAACCGGCCCCCGACGAGCAGGGACTTGGCCTCGTCACCGAGCATGGGCGTGTCGACGATGCCCGGGTTCACGCAGTTGGCGGTGATCCCGAGTGGCTCCACCGCGGGGGCGATGCTGCGGATGAACCCGACGACCGCGTGCTTGGTGAGCGCATACCAGGGATCGACGCTGAAGGGAACGATGCCCGCCAGCGACGACGTGGCGACGATCGCACCACCGCCCCGCCGCGCGAGTGCCGGCACCGCGGCCTGCACCCCGAAGACGACCCCGTCGACGTTCACCCGCATGATCCGGCGGTAGCGGTCTTCGGGGAGGGTGTGCACCTCGTCGTGTCCGGTGACGACGCCTGCGTTGAGGTGGACCAGGTCGATTCCTCCGAGCTCTCGTTCGCATCGGGCCACCGCGTCCTCGAGGGCAGCGAACTCGCCCACGTCGGCCGCGATGGCGAGCCCGTCGAGCTCCGCGGCAACAGCTTCGGCGCCCGCATGATCGAGGTCGACCGCACACACGGTAGCGCCCTCGGCCGTGAGGCGCTGCGCAGTCGCGCGGCCGATCCCCGACGCGGCCCCGGTGACGAGGGCGACCCGGTCCTCGAGCGTGTCGAGGCCCGGCTTCCTCGACACCTCGGGCGACGACATGGCGCCCTCGGCCGGACTCGAACCTGCGCTCACGGCTCCGGAGGCCGATGCTCTCTCCACTGAGCTACGAGGGCTGGCGCGCGGACACGGCGCCTGCGGATGGTACCAGCGACCTGTCGGTGACCGACGGGCTACCGGGCGGCCCAGAGCTCGAGTGCGAGCGTTCGGTTCAGCGCGTGCAGCGTGGCTCGGGTCGCCGCCTCGAACATGCTGGCGCCGCGTGCGATGCCGTGGAGCCGCGGTGCGGCACCCGAGGAGAGCAGCCCCACGGCGCAGAGCGGACCCTCGTCCGCGTCGAGGCCGCTGTCGTCGATCCGACGCGTCCAGCCCGAGGTGTACTCGAGCGTGGGAGCGAATCGTCGGAGAGCGTCGAGAGTGGCATCGACCGCACCGTCGGCCTCGCGGCTCGACGGGCCACGACCGATGCTGCGCTGGCCGTCGAGGGTGAGATGGACCTCCACCTCGTCGGTGTCGGGGAAGGTCAGGACCGCGAGCAGTCGGACCCGACGCTCGCGGCTGGCGGTCGGGGCCTGGGCCTCCTCCGCGCCGGGGAGCTCCTCCTCGGCCTTCCCCGTCGGCTCGCCTTCGTCGGCCTCCAGGTCGACCATGGCTGCGGCCTCGGCGGCCGCCCCCTTCGCCTCGGTGTTCCGATCCCGCCAGCGCACGACCTCGACCGCGACGGGCTGTTCGGAGTGCCGGTACGCGATGCGTAGCGCCTGGACGGGGAGGTCACCGCTCGGTTCGGTCGACTGCGTGTGGAGCTGGACGAGGAGGACGTCGTCGCGCTGGTGGAAGCCCGCCGAGCGGACGCCGGGGAGCTTGCGCAGCTCGAGCTCGAGGTCGTCGAGTGTCACGAGCGCTGTTCCTTCGAGGCGTAGAGGCGTTCGTCAGCAAGACGGAAGAGGGCGTCGTAGCCGTCGGCTTCGGTCGGGCAGTACGCGGCTCCGAAGGAGAACGCCGGTACGGGAGGTTGTCCTTCGACGTCCTCGCGCACACGGTCCAGGAGCACAGGCACCTCGTTCAGATCGGTGTTCGGGAGAATGAGCGCGAACTCGTCGCCGCCGATCCTCGCTGCGTTGTCACCGAAGCGCAGCACGCGACCGAAGCGGTCGCTGATCGCTCGGAGCGCGGCGTCGCCCGCGGCATGGCCGTCGCGATCGTTGATCGCCTTCAGCGCGTCGAGGTCGACGATGACAAGCGTGAAGGACCATCCGTAGCGGGCGCAGCGCGAGACGGCCATCTCGAGGAGACGGTCGAAGCTGCGTCGGTCGTAGAGCCCCGTGAGCGGGTCGTGCCACGCGTCGTAACGCAACACGTCGAGCCGGAGCGCGAGCACACAGAGGTTGACGAGGGTGATGGGGTCGACGTCCTCGGCGCCCACCTCGGGACTGGTGTAGAGGCCGGTCGGCGCGCGCAGCAGCTCGTCGTCGTCGTCCAGGGGGCGCCGTCCCGCGCAGAAGACCTGGCGGCCGAGGCCGGGTTCCTCGATGACGACCGCGGCGTCGTCGAGCCCGCAACGGGTGACGAGATCGTCGAGCGCGCGATAGATGAGCGAGAGCCCGGACTCGTTCGCCGCGAGCTCGTTGACCAGGTCGAGTGTGAACGTGTTCACGCTCGCCCCTGGCTCGTGCGCGCGCTCCGCGTCATCCTTGCCGGCTGCCTCGCGACCGCGCTGCGTGGTTCCGACCTCGGGACTCGCGCTCGGGAGCAATGCCTCGAGCCCGCGGCCCAAGCCGCCTCGTCGCGCCAAGCCCAGCCTCCCCGGGGCTCGCGGGCTGCGGTCCCAGCTGGTCCGCGCCGTCGGGATCGCCCCTCAAACCCCGCAGAGTAGCGGGCGTTCGCAGTCCGTGCACCTCGGGACGAGCTGGCGGTTTCTGGGCCCGAGTCCGGCGCCAGGAAGTAATAGAGTCCGGCCCGAGACCGGCGGTAGCTGTCCGATCCTTCCGATCCGTCCGGCCTCACCCTCGGTGATCCGCGACGCCCTCCGTGCCTCCCTGCGGTCCGCGCTCGACGCGGCCGGCCTGCCGATGCCCACCGACGGCATCGAGGTCGAACCTGCCCGCCAACGGGAGCACGGCGACTGGACCACCAACGTCGCCCTTCAGGTGGCAGGCCCCGCCGGTCGACGGCCCCGTGAGGTGGCCGCCGAGATCGTCTCCCGGCTCGAGGCGACCCCACCCGACCACGTCGAGCGCATCGAGGTGGCGGGACCGGGGTTCGTGAACTTCCACCTGGGGATCGGCTGGCTCCACGACGTGCTCCGCGAGGTGGTCGAGGCCGGCGAGGACTACGGGCGCTCCGGCGCACTCGCCGGTCGGCGCGTGAACCTCGAGTTCGTGTCGGCGAATCCCACCGGCCCGCTCCATGCGGGCGGGGGCCGGTGGGTCGCGGTCGGCGACGCGATCGCCAACCTCCTCGCATCGCAGGGCGCGACCGTGCACCGCGAGTACTACCTGAACGACGCCGGGACGCAGCTCGACGCGTTCGGTGCCTCCCTGCTCGCGCGTGCCGACGGGCGTGAGCCTCCCGAGGAGGGCTACCACGGTCACTACGTCGTCGAGCTCGCGGCCAGGATGCGCGCCGAGCTCGGTGACGATGTGACGCAGGCAGAGGCTCGCGAGTGGGGCTACCGGCAGGTCCGGGAAGAGCTCGAGCGGGACCTCGCCCGCATCGGGGTCCACTTCGACACGTGGTTCTCCGAGCGGGAGCTGCACGAGCGCGGGGACGTCGACGACGTCCTGAGGGAGCTCGGACGCCTCGGAGCCACGTTCGAGGCCGACGGCGCGACCTGGCTTCGCACCACCGACTACGGCGACCAACGCGATCGGGTGCTGGTGCGTAGCGACGGCTCGCCGACGTACCTGGCCGCCGACCTCGCGTACCATCGCGACAAGCTTCGTCGTGGCCACGACCACCTCATCGACATCTGGGGCGCCGACCACCACGGCCAGGTGCCCTCGATTCGGGCGGGGATGGCCGCGCTCGGCTCGCCCGACGAGCCCGAGGTCATCCTCGGCCAGCTCGTGCGCCTCGAGCGGGGCGGCGACACGGTTCGGATCTCCAAGCGTTCGGGTGACGTCGTCGCGCTCGCCGACATCCTGGACGAGGTCGATCCGGACGCGTGCCGGCTGACGTTCCTCCTGCAGAGCATCGACACGACGCAGGTGTTCGATCTCGACGTCGTCACCGCGCAATCGATGGAGAATCCCGTCTACTACGTCCAGTACGCCCATGCCCGGATCGCGTCGATCTTCCGTCATGCTCGAGAGCAACGTGTGGCCCTGACGGCGCTCGGCGATGTCGATCTGTCGCTGCTCGATCACGAGCGCGAGCTCGATCTCCTCCGGAGCCTCCAGGCCTACCCCGACGTGGTGACCGAAGCGGCCGAGTTGCGGGCACCGCACCGGGTGACGACCTGGGTCCGCGAGTTCGCCGGGCGGTTCCATCGCTTCTACACCGACTGTCGGGTGGTGACCGACGACGGCGGCCGGACGCAGGCTCGGCTGTGGCTGGCCGAGGCCGCCCGCATCGGCCTCGCGAACGCGCTCACCGTCCTGGGCGTCGCGGCCCCCGAATCCATGGAGCGCCGCTCATGACCAGTGCCCCCCTCGATCTCACGCTGCTGCCGCGCACGACGCGGGTCGACGCCGGGGGACGAACGTCCGTCGGTGGCTGCGACCTCGTCGAGCTGGCGAAGCACCACGGCACGCCGCTCTACGTCTACGACGAGGAGGAGCTCCGGGCCCGGTGCGCGACGTACCGAGAGCATTTCGGTGGCGCCGCGTCGTACGCGTCGAAGGCGTTCCTCAACCTGGCGATGGCGCGGCTCGTCGCCGAGGAAGGGCTGGGTCTCGACGTCGCGACCGGAGGCGAGCTCGCCGTCGCCCGGTCGGCAGGCTTCCCGCCGGAACGGCTGGTGCTGCACGGGAACAACAAGTCGATGGAGGACCTCGCCCGGGCGCTGGAGCTGGGCGTCGGACGGCTCGTCGTCGACTCCGACGACGAGCTCGACCGCATCGAGGCCCTCGTGCGCGGCGGCCTCCCGCCCCCCACGGTGCTGCTGCGCGTGACCCCCGGCGTCGAGGCCGACACGCACGAGGCGATCGAGACGGGCGTCGAAGACACGAAGTTCGGGTTCTCGATCGCCAATGGTGCCGCCACCGCCGCGTGGCGCCGGGCCGCGACGAGCGCCGACGTGCACCTGGTCGGGGTCCATGCGCACATCGGGTCCCAGGTGGCGACGCTCGACCCGTTCCGGAACGCGGCCCGGGTGGTCGTGGCCTTCGTCGCGCAAGCCGCGGCCGACACCGGGCTCGACGTCGACGAGCTCAGCCTCGGTGGTGGCCTGGCCGTGCGGTACACGGCCGACGATGAAGCCCCGGACATCGCCGCGTACGCCGTGCGCCTCCGGACGGCGCTGGACGAGGCGTGGCACGAGATGGGTTTCGGTGCCGCGCCACGGCTGCTCGTCGAACCCGGCCGATCGATCGCTGCGCCCGCGGGACTCACGCTCTACACGGTGGGCACGATCAAGCACATCGAGGGCGTACGCACCTACGTCGCCGTCGACGGGGGGATGAGCGACAACCTCCGGCCGGCCGCGTACGGGGCCCGCTACGAGGCCTTCCTCCCGGGCCGGGCCGAGGACGAGCGACCGCTCGTCGCGACCATCGCGGGAATGCACTGCGAGCAGGGCGACCTGCTCGTTCGGGACGCGCGGCTCCCCGCCGACCTCGCGGTCGGCGACGTCCTCGCGACCCCCGTGACCGGTGCCTACGGCTACGCGATGGCCTCGAACTACAACAAGGTGCTCCGGCCGGCGGTGGTGTTCGTCCGTGACGGCGCCGCTCGTGTGGTCACGCGGCGCGAGACCCCGGAAGACCTCGTGCGTCTGGATGCGCCGTGAGCGACAATCGATCCCCATGACCACCATCGCCGAGACCGTCAAGGTCGGCATGCTCGGATGCGGCAACGTCGGAACCGCGTTGGCTCGTCTCCTCGACGCCAACGTCGAGTTCATCGAGGCGCGCACCGGAGTGCGCCTCGAGCTCGCCCGGGTCGCGGTGCGGGACGTCGCCAAGGCCCGCGACGTGCCCGTTCCCCCGGAGCGCTTCACCGACGACGCCGCCGCCGTCGTCGCCGATCCCGACATCGATCTCGTCGTCGAGCTCATCGGCGGCGTCGAGCCCGCGCGGTCCCTGGTCACGATGGCACTGGACGCGCACAAGCCCGTCGTGACGGCCAACAAGGAGCTCGTCGCCCTGGCTGGCGTCGACCTCTTCGATCGAGCGGCCGACGCGCGCGTCGACTTCCTCTTCGAGGCCTCCGTCGGTGGCGGGATCCCGCTCATCCGACCGTTGCGCGAGTCGGTTGCCGGCGATCGGATCCACCGCGTGCTCGGGATCCTCAACGGTACGACCAACTACGTCCTGACGCGGATGACGGAGTCGGGCGCCACGTTCGACACCGCTCTCGCCGAGGCGCAGGCACTCGGCTATGCGGAGGCTGATCCGACGGCCGACATCGAAGGATTCGACGCCGCGTCGAAGGCCGCGATCGTGGCTTCGCTCGCGTTCGGTTCGCACGTGACGGCGGAGCAGGTGCATCGGGAGGGCATCGCCGACGTGACGGCAGAGGACATCGCCGCGGCGGACCGGCTCGGCTACGTCGTCAAGCTGCTCGCGATCGCCGAGGAGCAAGGAGGCGACGTCGCCGTCCGTGTCCACCCCGCGATGGTCCCCGCCGACCATCCGCTGGCGTCGGTGCGCGAGTCGTTCAACGCGGTGTTCATCGAAGGCGACGCGGTCGGGGAGCTGATGCTCTACGGACGTGGCGCCGGCGGCGGGCCCACGGCGAGCGCAGTGCTCGGCGACATCGTCGACGCGGCCCGGAACCTCGCCGGTGGGCACCCCGGCGCGGCGATGGGGACGTTCACGGCTCGGCGTGTCCGTCCGATCGACGAGGTGGAGTCCCAGTACTACTTGCCCATGGAGGTTGCCGACCGCCCGGGCGTGCTCGCCGCCATCGCCGGCGTCTTCGGCAATCACGCGGTGTCGATCAAGTCGATGCAGCAGGAAGGCCTGGGTGAGGAGGCCCGGCTCATCTTCGTGACCCACCGGGCGCCGGAGGCTGCGTTCCGGGCCACGGTGGAGGATCTGCGACACCTCGACGCGGTGAAGACCGTCGGCCGGCTGATGCGGGTATCGGGAGACGACGCATGAGCCCGAGTCCCAACGCCGTTGTGTGGCCCGGCGTCGTCGAGGCCTACCGCGAGTATCTCGACGTCTCCTCCGCGACCCCGGTCGTCACCCTGCTCGAGGGTGGCACACCGTTGCTCGAAGCCCCGCGCCTGGCGGAGCGCGTCGGCGCCCGCGTCCTGCTCAAGCTCGAGAGCGCCAACCCGACCGGTTCGTTCAAGGACCGCGGCATGACGCTGGCGATCTCGAAGGCACTCGAGGACGGGGCCAAGGTCGTCATGTGTGCGTCCACGGGCAACACCGCCGCCTCGGCGGCCGCGTATGCGGCGCGCGCCGGTGCGGTGGCCGCGGTGCTCATCCCCGCGGGGAACGTGGCGCTCGGAAAGCTCGCACAAGCGTTGATCCACGGCGCGCGTGTCATTCCCGTGCGCGGGAACTTCGACGACGCCCTGAACGTCGTGCGCGAGCTCGGCCAGCGCGACGGGATCGCGGTGGTGAACTCCGTGAACCCGTACCGCATCGAGGGGCAGAAGACCGCCGCCTTCGAGATCGTCGACGCGCTCGGTGACGCTCCCGACGTGCACTGCATCCCGGTCGGCAACGCGGGGAACATCAC
>CAYRHS010000049.1:0-18712 GCA_964424125.1 uncultured Burkholderiales bacterium | reverse complement strand
CCGCGGCGGGCCGCGCCGGGACCACGTTTCCCGTCCACCTCAAGGTCGACACGGGAATGCACCGGGTCGGCTGCGCGCCGAGCGACGCCACCGCGCTCGCCCGGGCGATCCACGATCGCCCCGAGCTGCGGCTCGCCGGGATCGCCACCCATCTGGCGGTCGCGGACGCGCCCGCCGATCCGTTCACGCGTGAGCAGCTCCGGCTGTTCACGATCGTGCTGGACGAGCTGCTGGCCGCGGGTCTTCGACCGCCGATCGTGCACGCGGCCAACTCGGCCGGCCTCATGGCGCACCCCGATGCACGCTTCGACCTGGCGCGGGTCGGCATCGCGGTGTATGGCCAACCCCCGAGCACCGCGGTCCCCGGGATCGAACAGCTGCGGCCTGCCCTCACCTGGAAGGCGGAGGTGACGGCCGTCCGAGAGCTCGCGGCCGGTGAGCGGATCTCCTACGGTCGTCACTACGAGCTGCCGCGCCCGGGCCGGGTGCTGACGGTTCCCGTCGGCTACGGCGACGGCGTGCCCCGTCGGCTCGGGCTCGTGGGCGGCGAGGTCGTCGTCCACGGCCGTCGGCGACCGGTGGCCGGCGCGGTGACGATGGACCAGCTCATGGTCGACGGGGGTGACCTGCCCGTCTCCGTGGGTGACGAGGTCACCTTGATCGGTGAGCAGACGGGCCCCGACGGAGCAACGGCCTCTGTCACCGCGACCGAGTGGGCGGAGCGGCTCGGCACCATCAACTACGAGATCGACACGGCCATCCGCCGACGCGTGCCCCGGGTATACGTTTGATGCATGTGTGCGTTGATGCGTTCGTGACGCGCGCTGAGCGCGCGTCACGAACGCATCAACGGCGCGGGAGGTTCGGCCCAGCGTGCGGATGAGAACGGTGCTGAAAGGGGCGGCCGGAGCGGTTGCGCTCGCCGGTGTCGGCTACGGCGCCCAGCGGCTCGTCGTGGCCCGGGCCCGCCGTCGTCCCGACCCGGACGCCGGGCGCCTGGTCGTCCCGACCCCCGACCTCGAGGAGGTCGTCGTCGCCGAGGACGGGTCGAAGCTGCACACCTTCCGGCGGGGCCAGGGCCCGCCGATCGTGCTCGCCCACGGCGTCTCCCTCGACCTCCGGACCTGGGTGCACCAGCTCGACGCGTTGCCCGTGGCCGGCTTCGAGGCGATCGCCTTCGACCACCGGGGTCACGGCCGCTCGACACTCGGCCCCGCCGGCTATGCGGTCGACGCGTTCGGTGCCGACCTGCGCGCCGTGCTCGAACAGCTCGACCTGCGGGACGCGGTCGTCGTGGGCCACTCGCTGGGCGGCGTGGCCGCGCTCGCGCTGGCACAAGCCCACCCCGAGGTCGTGCGGGAACGGGTACGCGGGCTCGTCCTGCTGTCCACCGTCGCGCGGGTCCCGCTCGCCCGGCGCGCCGCGGTCACCCGGCTGACCGGGCGGCTCACCCGCTACGTCCCCGACAGTCAACCCCTCTGGCGCACCTCCGACCTCGGGTTCCTCGCTGCTCGCGTCGGGTTCGGGCGCGATCCACAGCCGAGCCACGTCGAGCTCGTCCGGCAGATCTGGATCGAGAACCCGGCTCGGGCCCGCACCGAGGCGCCGTTGTCGCTGGTCGGCCTGGACCTCCGGCCCGAGCTCCCGCGCCTCGAGATCCCCGTCTCGGTGATCGGCGGTTCCGCCGACGTCCTCGCGCCGATCTGGAACTCGCGGGAGCTCGCGAGGCTCATCCCGGACGCGAGCCTCGACGTGTTCCCCGGCGGCGGGCACATGCTGATGCTGGAACGGGCACGGGAGCTCGACCGGTTGCTGGTCTCCTTCGCCGCCGACCCCGGGTCGGCCGTTGGTGGAGCCGCGGTCGCCGGAGCCGGGCGATGACGTCCGGAGGGGGTGTCGGCCCGACCGCGGTGGAGGGCGTTCGGGTCGGGCACCGCACGGCCGACGGTACCGGGGTCACCGTCGTCCTGCCGCCGGCCGAGACCGTCGGCGCGGCCGAGGTCCGCGGTGGAGCGCCCGCGACGCGCGAGATCGTCCTGCTGGAGCCCGGGCGGACGGTGGCGCACGTGGACGCGGTCGTGTGCACCGGCGGTTCGGTCTTCGGACTCTCGGCCGCCGACGGCGTCGTGCGGTTCCTCGCCGAGCGCGGTCGGGGCCACCCGACGGGCGCGGGACCGGTCCCGATCGTGCCGACACTGGGCATCTTCGATCTCGGTCGCGGCGACGGGCCGCCCCCCGGACCCGAGGACGGCTACGCGGCCGCGCTCGCGGCGGAGGAGGGGACGCGTCCCGCATCGGGACGCGTGGGCGCGGGTACGGGCGCGCTCGTGGGCGCGTGGCGGGGAGGGGACTACGTCGCGCCCGGCGGAGTCGGGTTCGCCGAGGCGACGGTCGACGAGGCCACGCTCGGAGTCCTCGCCGTCGTCAACGCGGCCGGCGACGTGCTCGCAGCCGACGGGTCCGTGCTGGCGGGGTCCAGCGCGCCCGCGGACACACCGGGATTCCCCGAGGAGGTCGCGGTCGTGGCTCGGGCCGACGACGCCGGCAGACGAGCCCATACCACCCTGGTGGTGCTCGCTACGGACGCGGCGCTCGACAAGGCCGCGTGCCACCTCGTCGCCCAGAGCGCCCACGACGGATTGGCACGCGCCCTGCGTCCGTCGCACACTCGGTTCGACGGGGATGCCGCCGTGGTGCTGGCAACGGGAGCCGTGGAGGCTCATCTCGATCGGGTGCGCGTCGCGAGCACCGATGCCACCGCTGTGGCAATTCGGGACGCGGTGAGCACCGACGGGCGGAACCGCGCGGAGGACGCGTGATGCAGGGATCGCTGGGTGCACCGGAGTTCTCCTCGTTCGAGGAGCTCCAGCGCACCGCGCTCGCCTGCACGCGGTGTGCGCTGGCCGAGGGTCGAACGCAGGTCGTGTTCGGCGACGGCGAGCCCGAGGCCGACCTGATGTTCGTCGGTGAGGGGCCGGGCCAGAAGGAGGACGAGCAAGGGCTGCCCTTCGTCGGTCCGTCCGGCAACCTGCTGACCGAGCTCATCGAGGGCATCGGTCTGACCCGGGGCGGCTGCTACATCGCCAACGTCGTGAAGTGCCGCCCGCCCGGAAACCGGGACCCGCTCCCCGGCGAGATCGAGGCCTGCCGCCCGTATCTCGAGGCCCAGCTCGGCTTCATCCAGCCCTCCGTCGTCGTCACGCTCGGGAACTTCGCGACGAAGCTGCTGCTCGACACCAAGGAGGGCATCACCAGGACGCGAGGCCGAGAGTTCCCGTTCGGCGAGCGGGCGGTGCTCATCCCGACGTTCCACCCGGCGGCCGCGCTACGAGGCGGAGGCAACGTGCTCGCCGACATGCGAGCCGACTTCGTCCGCATCAAGCGCGCGCTCGGAACGCGACAGGGGTGAGCAGCGGATGCGAATCGTCACCCGCTCCGCCGACGAGACTCGCGCTGTGGGAGCGCGAGTGGCCGGCTTGCTCCAGCCGGGGGATCTCGTCATCGTGGGTGGGAGCTTGGGCTCAGGGAAGACGGTCTTCGTCCAGGGCCTCGCGCGTGGGCTGGACGTGGAGGGGCCGGTGACCTCGCCGACGTTCACGCTGGTCCACGAGTACAAAGGTCGGATGCCGCTGCTCCACGCGGACGTGTACCGGCTGGATCGTCTCGACGAGGTCCGGGAGCTCGCGCTCGAGGAGCGCGCCGACGGCGCCGCCGTGACGGTCGTCGAGTGGGGCGACGTCGTCGAGGTGGTCCTTCCCGAGGACCGCCTCGAGGTGAGGATCGAGCTCCCCGCTCACGCGGACCCGGGCGACGAGCGCCTGGTGGCGCTCGCCCCTTCGGGCCCCTCGTGGAACGCCCGGGCCGACGCGCTCACCGAGGCGCTCTTCGGCCTCGACATCGAGTGACGCGGAGCTCAGCGTGAACGTGCTCGGGATCGACACGGCGACCGACCAGGTGGGGGTGGCACTCGGCGACGACCGTCGCGTGCTGGGGGACCTTCGGGTCCGCCGCGGTCGTCGGCACGCCGAGCTGTTGGTGCCCGCCATCCGGCAGCTCACCCACGACGTCGACGTGGACCTGGCGCAGCTCGCGGCGCTCGGGGTCGGGCTCGGTCCCGGCCTCTTCACCGGACTCCGTGTCGGGATCACGACGGCGAAGCTCCTGGCCGAAGTGCTGCACCTTCCGGTCGTGGGCGTGCCGAGCCTGGACCTCGTCGCATACCCGCTTCGTCATTCGGAGCGTCAGGTCGCCGTGGTCGTCGATGCTCGCCGGGGCGAAGTCTTCTGGGCGCTGTACCGACCCGTTCCGGGCGGCGTGCAGCGCATCACCGAGTACTCGGTCGCGCCACCCGAGGACGTGGCGGCCGAGCTTGAGGCGCACCGTGAGGAGACGCTCCTCGCGGGAGACGGCGTCTCCGCGTACCGGAGCCACTTCGACGACCTCGGTCATGCGGAGTGGGCCGGGCCGGCCTTCGACGCCCCCAGCCCCTCGGCGCTGGTCCAGCTCACCGCGGCGCGCGTCGAGCGCGAGGAGTTCGGGCGCCCCGCCGACCTGCAGCCGTTGTACGTGCGCGAGGCCGATGCCGAGATCAACTGGGAGCGCCGGGCGTCATGAGCGCGCGGCCACTCCCGGAGCCGGATGCGTCGGTGGTGGAGATCACGCGCATGCGCCGACGGCACGTGCGAGGCGTCGAGCGGATCGAGCAGCAGGTGTATCCGCGTCCGTGGAGCGCGTCACTGTTCCTGAGCGAGCTGGCCATGCGCTCGAGCCGTGGGTACTTCGTCGCCCGCGTCGGCCGAACCGTCGTCGGCTACGCCGGAATGATGCTGTCGGGCGACGACGCGCACGTGACCACGATCGCGGTGGACCCCGGGTGGCAGCGACACGGGATCGGCACCCGGTTGATGCTCGCGCTGGCGCACGAGGCGATCAGCCGCGGGACCCGGAACCTCACGCTCGAGGTGCGCGCCGCCAACACCAGCGCGCAGGCGATGTACCGGCATTTCGGCTTGGCGCCGGTCGGGACGCGCCGCAACTACTACGCGGAGACCAACGAGGACGCGCTGGTGATGTGGGTCCACGACATCGACACCGACGAATTCCTCGACCGGCTGCGCCGCATCGAGGAGCGTTCCAACCCATGAGCCGGTCCGTTCCCGACGCTCCCGCCGGCCCGATCCTCGGGATCGAGACCTCGTGCGACGAGACGGCGGCGGCCGTCGTCGACGACGGCGCCGACGTGCGCTCGTCCGTCGTGTCGAGCCAGGTCGACCTCCATGCGCGCTTCGGTGGCGTCGTTCCCGAGGTCGCGAGCCGCGCGCACGTCGCGCTCATCGACGAGGTCGTGGCCGAGGCGCTGGTCGAAGCGGGCGTCGACTTCAAGGACCTCGTTGCCGTCGCCGCCTGCCACGGTCCCGGGCTGGCCGGGGCCCTGCTGGTCGGCGTGAGCGCGGCCAAGGCGATCGCCCTCGCGTCCGGGATCCCGTACGTGGGTGTCAATCATCTCGAGGCGCACGTCTGGGCGTCGTGGTTGGACGAACCCACGTTGCCACTCCCGGCGGTGGTGCTGCTCGCCTCGGGGGGCCACACGCTGCTCGCGCTCGTCGAAGGCGACCTTCGCACGCGAGTGCTCGGCGAGACGGTGGACGACGCCGCGGGCGAGGCGTTCGACAAGGTCGCCCGGTTCATCGGTCTCGGCTATCCCGGCGGCCCGGCGATCGACCGTGCCGCGAAGGAAGGGGACGCGTCGGCGGTCGACTTTCCCCGCCCGATGCTCGAGGCGGGTGACGGCTTCTCGTTCTCCGGGCTCAAGACCGCGGTGGTCAACCGGGTGCGCGAGGACCCCGACCTGCCCACGGCGGACGTGGCGGCGTCGTTCCAGGAGGCGGTCGTCGACGTGCTGACGACCAAGCTCCTGCGGACCGCGAACCGACTCGACGTCCCGACGGTCGCGCTCGGCGGCGGCGTCGCAGCCAACTCCCGCCTCCGCGAGCGGGTGGCCGCGGACGCCGAGGCCGCCGGCCGTCGGGTGCACCTGCCGAGCCCCGAGCTCTGCACCGACAACGCGGCCATGATTGCTGCGCTCGCCCACCGGCGCCTCGCCGCCGACGGCCCCACCCCGCTCGACGACGGCGTGACCCCGGGCCTGCGCCTGAGCGGGTAGCAGGCGCCGCCCCCGCCCGGGCGAGGGCTTGCCCGTGCGGCCGGACCGCGGGTAGCGTGCCGTTAGCACTCGTCGACTACGAGTGCTAACGATCGAGACGGGTCGGGCCCCACCGCTCGGCCCCCCGCCCTCACGGCGGGCCGTTCGGAACAGCACGACCCAACTGCACGCAACTGCACGACGCAATGGAGGCGCCTCGATGAACCTGCAGCCGCTTGGGGACCGGATCGTCGTCCGCTCGGCGGAGGCCGAGGAGAAGACGGCGAGCGGGCTCGTCATCCCCGACACCGCCAAGGAGAAGCCGCAGCAGGGCGAGGTCCTGGCGGTCGGCCCGGGCGCCCGGTCCGAGAACACCGGCGAGGTCATCCCCGTCGACGTCGAGGTGGGCGACATGGTCGTCTACTCGAAGTACGGCGGAACCGAGATCGAGGTCGACGGTGAAGACCTGCTGATCCTCTCCGCCCGGGACGTACTCGCCAAGATGGCCGGCAAGGGCAAGAAGAAGTAGCCCTCGCGGCCCTTCCGGCCGCTCAGCCGAGACGCGCCCGCGCCTGCTCCTTGGCCCAGGCGTAGTCGGCCTTGCCGTTGGCTCCCCGTCGGACCTCGTCGACGATCACCACGCGCTTCGGGCGCTTGTAGCCCGCGAGCGCGCCTCGAGTGGACTCGGCGATGTCCTCCGGCGCAGCCTGCTCGCCGCGCCGCAGGGCGACGACCGCGGTGACGGCCTCGCCGAAACGGTCGTCGGGGATCCCGACCACCACCGCGTCGGCGACCGCGGGGTGTGTCTTCACGGTCTCCTCGACCTCTTCCGGGTAGACTTTCTCCCCGCCGGTGTTGATCGACACCGACCCGCGCCCGAGCAGGGTGATCGTCCCGTCGCTCTCCACCGTGGCCCAGTCGCCCGGGATCGAGTACCGAACGCCGCCCAGGGTCGGGAACGTCTCCGCGGTCTTCGCCTCGTCCTTGTAGTAGCCGAGGGGGATGTGGCCGGCGAGCGCGAGCCGACCACGCTCGCCCGAGCCGGGCTCGACCTCCCGGCCGTCCTCGGTCAGCACGCGCGCGTGGTCGCCGATGCGGAAGCGCCCGGTCTCGGTCCGAGTGCCGGGTGCATCGACCTTGTTGGCGTAGCCGATGCCCTCGGTCGAGCCCAAGAGGTCGAGGCAGAGGAATCCACCCCGCGCCATCAGTGCTTCCTTGACCGGCGCGGACCAGATCACGCCCGAAGAGGCGATGAAGTTCAGCGACGACAGGTCGTACGGGTCGCTGTCGCGCTCCGCCTCCTCCAGCGCACGCACCATGGGCTTGCCGAACGCGTCGCCGACGATCGCGATCTGGGTGACGCGTTCTCGCTGGACGGTCTCCCAGAGCTCGTGCGGGTCGAAGTGACGGCTCTCCAGGGTCACGATCGTCGCGCCGACGAGCATCGCCACGATCGTGGTCATGAAGCCCGTGCCGTGCATGAGCGGCGACGCGGGTAGGTGGACCGGCCGTAGCCCCGCTTCCTCGAACCGAACCGCGAGGGGACCCGCGTCGCGCGGGTCGTCGGGCGCGTCGACGTCGAGCATCCGGTACGCGGTCGGCGCGAGCGTGCCGCAGAGGTCGGCGTGGCGCCACATGACGCCCTTCGGCATCCCCGTGGTTCCGCCGGTGTAGAGGAGCACGAGCTCGTCTCCGCTGCGTTCGATCCGCGGGGCCGGCTCGTACGCGACCACGAGCTCCTCGTATTGCAGGGCACCGTCGAGTGGTGGGCTGCCGTCGTCGACCTGCACCACTGCGCGGAGCTGCGGGAGGCGACCCCGCACCGTGTCGACGTGCTCGGCGAGGTGGCCGTGGAAGAGCAGCACCTCGGCGTCAGAGTCCTCGAGGAGGTAGTGGAGCTCGTCGTCCACGTACCGGTAGTTCACGTTGACCGACGCGGCCCGGAGCTTGAAGGTGGCGAACTGACCTTCGACGTACTCGTTGGAGTTGTAGAGGTAGGAGGCCACCTTCGAGTCCGCCCGCAGTCCCAGGTCGGCGAACGCGGCCGCAAGCCGGGCTGCCCGGTCGTCGAACTCCGCCCAGCTCCGCCGTCGGTCGCCCTGGACCAGCGCGGTCGTGTTCGGCATCGCGTCCGCCACCGATTCCCAGCCACTGGCGAAGTTCATGGGTCGTCCCTCGGGTCAAGACCGCTACGTCGACCCACGATGGCATGCGCGCGCGCCGATCGCCCACTCGCTGCCGGCGTAGCCTGACCTGCCGATGGCAGCGAGCGATCGTCCCAACATCCTGCTCGTGGTTTCTGACCAGGAGCGGCAGCGCGGCTGGCTCCCGGAGTCGGTGGCGCTGCCCCAGCGGCAACGGCTCCTCGACGGCGGCCTGGAGTTCCGCAGCCACTTCACCCACTCGTCGCCGTGCTCACCGTCGCGCGCGACGATGATGACGGGTCGCCACCTGCCCCAGCACGGGGTGAACGACAACGTCATCCACGGTTTCCACCACGAGCTCGACTCCGCCACGCCGACCGTCGGGTCGATCCTGCGGGCTGGCGGGTACTGGTCCAGCTACCTCGGCAAGTGGCACCTGTCG
This sequence comes from uncultured Burkholderiales bacterium, assembly GCA_964424125.1. GTDB lineage: Bacteria > Actinomycetota > Acidimicrobiia > IMCC26256 > JAOSJL01 > CAYRHS01. The sequence goes on along the minus strand of CAYRHS010000049.1, from coordinate 9,984 downwards.
TTCGGGTCGACCCCGCCCATGGATGCCTACGGCTACTCCGACTGGGAAGGCAACGACCTCCACTTCATGGGCTGGGCGGGCACGGGTGTCCACTTCGACCCGATCATCGCCGAGAACGCCGCGCACTGGCTCCGTCGGAACGGCACGTCGCTCGACCAACCGTGGTTCCTGACGGTCGCGCTCGTGAACCCGCACGACGTGATGTGGTTCCCGATCGATCAGCCGCGTTACCAGGAGCGTCACGCCGACGAGGTCGCGTTCGTCAAGAAGCTCCTCGAGTCGGCGAAGTGGAAGTCCGGCAACCCGATCCCTGCCTTCGAGCAGGACTACGACGAGGTCTTCGACGAGCTGCCAGCCAACTTCGACGACGACCTCTACACCAAGCCCGAGTCGCACCGGCAGTGGCGTTGGGACCAACAGCACGGAGCGTGGGGCTACATCGACCCGGGCGACACCAGGGCCTGGCTCCGACACCTCGACTACTACGTGCAGCTGCACCGCCTCGCCGACGAGAGCCTGGGAACGATCCTGGACGCGCTCGACGAGGCCGGCATCTGGGACGACACCGTCGTCCTTTTCACCTCCGACCACGGCGACATGTGCGGGTCGCACGGGCTGCGGTCCAAAGGCCCGTTCGTCTACGACGAGATCATGAACGTGCCGCTGTACGTGCGCGCTCCGGGCATCACGCAGCCAGGGACGGTCACCGACTCGCTCGGGTCGCACGTCGACCTCGCGGCGACGATCTGCGCGCTCGCCGGCGTCGAGCCGCCGCCGGAGGTCCGCGGCGTCGATCTCACACCCGTGTTCGCCGACCCGTCGACGTCGGTTCGCGAGCAGGTCCTCTTCGCGCAGGACTCGGCGCACACGTCGAACATTCAGAAGACGCGCTACGCCCTGCGCGGGTGCTTCGACGGTCGGTACAAGTACGCCCGCTACTACGGGGTGGGTGGTGGGCTGCCCAACGATCAGCTCGACCCGACGCGTAACGGCGTGAAGCTCTTCGACGTGGACGCCGACTTCGACGACCAGGACCACGAGCTCTACGACCTCCGGGAGGACCCGGGCGAGCTCGTGAACCTGGCCAACGACCCCGGCCGGCGGGGGGACGTGCGCGAGCGCTTCCGCGCCCTCCTCGACCTCGAGGCGCGGGAGTTCCGTTCGTCTTGATGCGTTCCTCACGCGTCACATGCGACGCTCGTGAACGCATCTAGGGTGAGGCTCGTGAGCCCACGAGGAGGTCGACAGCGCATTCCCAGGCCGCCGACCGCTCGCCCGGGACGCCCCTCGCCGTGGGCGCACCTCCCTCCGGACGAACGTCTGCTCTCGCTCGCCGACGTGCGTGCGCGCCTCGCCGACCTCCCGCCGCCGCGGGAGGCGCCGATCGTGGCGCCCGGAAGCCGGGACGCGGCGGTGCTGATCCCGCTGTTCGAGGAGGCGGGCGAGGCCCGTGTGGTCCTCACCAAGCGTCCCGACACCATGCCGTCGCACCAGGGTGAGATCGCCTTCCCGGGCGGCAAGGTGGACGAGGCAGACGCCGGGCCGGTCGAGGCGGCGCTGCGCGAGACCGACGAGGAGATCGGCGTCCCGGCCTCGGCGGTCGAGGTCGTGGCCGAGCTCGACCGCTTCGGGACCATCGGCTCCCGCTTCGTGCTCATCCCGATCGTCGGGTTCCTCGCCGGGCGACCCGTCTATCGCCCCGATCCCGTGGAGGTGGTGAAGGTCTTCGACGTCGCGCTCTCGGAGCTGATGGCCGACGGTGTCCACCACGAGGAGGAGTGGGAGGTCGGGATCCCGGGGATCCGCGACATCCAGTTCTTCACCCTCGACGACGAGACGATCTGGGGCGCGACCGGTCGCATCCTGACCCACTTCCTCACCCACCTCGTCGCCTCCCGCTGAGTCACCCGCTCCGGCGGGCCACCGGTAACCTGGAACCTTCGGAGGGTCGAGCGGAGCGTCGTCTCCGGGAAGTGGGTGCGCCGGTGGAAGTCGAGATCGGGATCGGTAAGTCCGGACGGCGGGCCTACGGGTTCGACGACATCGCCATCGTCCCCAGCCGCCGCACGAGAGATCCCGAGGACGTCGACATCTCCTGGGAGCTCGACGCCTACAAGTTCGATCTGCCGCTGATGGCGAGCGCCATGGACGGCGTCGTCTCGCCCGCGACGGCCATCGAGATCGGCCGTCTGGGTGGACTCGCCTGTCTCAACCTCGAGGGCCTCTGGACCCGCTACGAGGACCCCGAGGCGCTCTTCGACGAGATCGCGAGCGAACCACCCGAGAAGGCGACACGGCGGATGCAGGAGATCTACGCCGAACCGGTGAAGGAGGAGCTCATCGGGCGGCGGATCCAGGAGATCAAGGACGCGGGCGTCGTCGCCTGCGCGTCGCTCACGCCGCAGCGGACCGAGCAGTACGCCAAGCTCACGGTCGAAGCCGAGCTCGACATCCTCGTCATCCAGGGCACGGTCGTGTCCGCCGAGCACGTGAGCAAGTCGGTCGAACCCCTCAACCTCAAGAAGTTCATCCGCCACTTCGACCTCCCGGTGATCGTCGGAGGGTGCTCGAGCTACTCGACTGCCCTGCACCTCATGCGGACCGGCGCGGTCGGCATCCTGGTCGGGGTGGGGCCGGGCCACGCGTGCACGAGCCGGGGCGTGCTGGGCATCGGAGTGCCGCAGGCCACCGCGATCGCCGACGTCGCGGGTGCACGCATCCGCCACCTCGACGAGACCGGTGTCTACGTGCACGTGATCGCGGACGGCGGCATGGGCACCGGCGGCGACATCGCGAAGGCGATCGCTTGCGGCGCTGACGCGGCGATGATCGCCTCGCCGCTGGCGTGCGCGTACGAGGCGCCGGGCCGCGGCTACCACTGGGGTATGGCGACGTTCCACCCGACGCTGCCGCGGGGCGCGCGCGTGTACGCAGGTCAGAAGGCGACGCTCTCGGAGATCATCGTCGGGCCGGCGCACGAGAACGACGGCACGCTCAACCTCATGGGAGCGCTGCGCACCTCGATGGCGACCACCGGCTACGAGACGGTCAAGGAGTTCCAGAAGGCCGAGGTGATGGTGGCGCCGTCGCTCCAGACCGAGGGCAAGACGCTCCAGCGCGCCCAGGGCATCGGCATGGGGAAGTGAAGCGAAGGGCCGGAGACCCACGGCACGCCGTCGAGGGGAGTAGCGAACGGTGAGCATGGAACCGCGGCCGGTGCTGGTCGTGGACTTCGGCGCCCAGTACGCACAGCTCATCGCCCGCCGGGTCCGCGAGGCCCACGTCTACTCCGAGATCGTCCCCCGCGACCTCCCGGTCGAGGAGATGCTCGCCCGCCGCCCGGCCGGGATCATCCTCTCGGGCGGCCCCCAGTCGGTCCACGTCGAGGGCGCGCCGAACATCGACCCCGCGATCTACGACGCCGGGGTGCCGGTGCTCGGCATCTGCTACGGCTCGCAGCTCCTGGCGCAGCAGCTCGGCGGTGAGGTTCGCCGCACCGGGTCGGGTGAGTACGGCGGCACGTCGCTCACGGCGAGCGGCGGCGTGCTGTTCAGCGACCTCCCCACCCATCAGCAGGTCTGGATGAGCCACGGCGACGCCATCACCGCCGCGCCGCCGGGCTTCCGGGTCACGGCCACGACGCCCGGTGCGCCCGTGGCGGCGCTGGAGGATCCCGACCGGGGCCTCTACGGAGTCCAGTTTCATCCCGAGGTCGCGCACACCGAGCGCGGCCAGGAGATCCTCAAGCGCTTTCTCTACGACGCGTGCGGAATCGCGCCCGAGTGGACGAACGTGTCCATCATCGAGCAGGCGCTGGACGAGATCCGCGCCCAGGTCGGGGAGGAGAAGGTGCTCTGCGGGCTCTCCGGCGGTGTGGATTCCGCGGTCGCGGCCGCGCTCGTGCACAAGGCCGTCGGCGACCAGCTCACCTGCGTGTTCGTCGACACCGGATTGCTGCGCGAAGCGGAAGCCGACCAGGTCGAGGACACCTTCCGGCGCCAGTTCCACGTCGACCTCGTCCACGTCAAGGCCGCCGACCGCTTCCTCGGCTTGCTCGAGGGTGTCACCGACCCGGAGGAGAAACGCCGGATCATCGGCGAGACCTTCATCCGCGTCTTCGAAGAGGTTGCCCGCGACCACAGTGACGCCCGCTTCCTGGTGCAGGGCACCCTCTACCCGGACATCGTCGAGTCCGGCACCGCGGACGCCGCCACGATCAAGACGCACCACAACGTCGGGGGCCTCCCCGAGGACATGGACTTCGAGCTCGTGGAGCCGCTCCGGCACCTGTTCAAGGACGAGGTGCGTGCGGTCGGCGAGGAGCTCGGCTTGCCCGAGGACATCGTGTGGCGCCAGCCGTTCCCCGGACCGGGCCTCGCGGTGCGCGTGATCGGCGAGATCACCCGGGAGCGTCTGGAGACGTTGCGCGCCGCGGACGCGATCGTGCGCGAAGAGATCGCCCGGGCCGGGCTCGACCGGGAGATCTGGCAGTACTTCGCGGTCTTGCCCGCGGTGCGGACCGTGGGCGTGATGGGCGACGATCGGACCTACGCGTACCCGGTGATCATCAGGGCAGTCACTTCCGACGACGCCATGACCGCCGACTGGGCTCGATTGCCCGCCCAACTGCTGGAGCGGATGTCCTCTCGCATCATCAACGAGGTACCGAGCGTGAATCGCGTCGCGTACGACGTCACGAGCAAACCGCCCGGCACCATCGAGTGGGAGTGAGGGGCGGCGCAGCCCGCCCGGCGTAGGGTGCGCCCGGCGCCGTCCCCCGGGATGCGAGGAGAGCCGTGCGTGCGCTGGTGCAGCGAGTCACCGAGGCCCGGGTTCGCGTGGGCGACGAGATCGTGGGGGAGATCGGTCCCGGGCTCTGCGTCCTGGTCGGTGTGACCCACGACGACGACGAGACCGTCGCCGCCAAGCTCGCGCGGAAGCTCTGGAACCTGCGCGTCTTCCCCGACGCCGACGGGGTCATGGGGCGCTCGGTGGCGGAGACGGATGGCGAGCTCCTCGTGGTCAGCCAGTTCACGCTCTACGCCGACACCCACAAGGGCCGCCGCCCGTCCTGGTCGGCGGCTGCGCCCCCGGAGGCGGCCGAGCCGCTCTGCGGGGCGCTCGTGGCCGAGCTGCGCCGGCTCGGCGCCACCGTGGCCACGGGCCGCTTCGGGGCCGACATGCGGGTGGCCCTGGAGAACGACGGCCCCGTCACCCTCCTGCTCGAAGTCAAGCCACGGAAAGTGATTAATCAGTGACGGAACGTGGGTTCAGCTCCACGAGCGGGGTCCGGACGCCGCTACCCTGGGCGGCGCGATGGAACGCTTCGAGTCCGCCCACTCCCTCTGGCTCTTCGACACCGAGCGCATGCGCTATCGGCGCCTGCCGCGGGGCGCCGACGCCGACGCGCCGAGTCTCGAGAGCGACTGGGAGCCGTTCTTCGCGCTCGAGCGCGACGACGACACCGGGGCGTTCACGGTCGCGCTGAACGAGGAGCGGACTCGCCTCATCCGCGCCACCAGGATCGAGTCCGCGAGTGAGGCCGACACCACCGAGCTCTCCCTCGAGGTCGTCGACGTCCCCGACGACTAGCCCCCGCCCCGGGGCGGGCAGAGCCGGGGGGCTGTCCGAGGCCACCGGTACGATCGGTTCGTGACTGCTCCGGAGCGGACGCGTCCCGCGGCGCTCGTCGAGACGCTGAACTCGGTCCAGCAGGAGGCGGTGATGGCCCCCGACGGGCCGCTCCTGGTGGTCGCGGGCGCGGGCTCGGGCAAGACCCGCGTGCTCACGCACCGCATCGCCTGGCTGGTCGAGGAGCACGGCGTGTCGCCCTTCGGTCTCCTCGCCATCACCTTCACGAACAAGGCCGCAGGCGAGATGAAAGAACGGGTGGCGGGCCTCGTGGGACCCGTCGCCCGCCGGATGTGGGTGTCGACCTTCCACTCGGCCTGCGCCCGGATCCTGCGGCGGGACGCGCCGGCGCTCGGCTACCGGTCGGGCTTCTCCATCTACGACCAGGGCGACGCCGTGCGCCTGACCGAGTACGTGCGGCGCGACCTCGATCTCGACCCGAAGCGCTTCCCGCCGCGACAGCTCCACGCGCGCATCTCGGCGATGAAGAACGAGCTCGTCACCCCCGAGCAGGCACTCGACGCCGCCGTGGGTCCGAACGACCGCCGCATCGCCGAGGTCTACCGCGAATACCAGCGCCGCCTCGCCGACGCGTCCGCGGCCGACTTCGACGATCTCTTGCTGCTCACCGTCCGGCTCTTCCAGGAGCACCCCGAGGTGCTCGCGCACTGGCGGGCGCGCTTCGGCCACGTCCTCGTCGACGAGTTTCAGGACACCAACCTCGCCCAGTGGGAACTCGTGCGCCTCCTCGTCGAGGACCACCGCAACATCTTCACTGTGGCCGACACGGACCAGTCGATCTACGGCTTTCGCGGCGCCGACTACCGCAACGTCATGCGCTTCGAGCACGCGTTCCCCGAGCTCACCGTGATCGTGCTCGAACAGAACTACCGCTCGACGCAGCGGATCCTCGACGCCGCCAACTCGGTCATCGCCAACAACGCGGCCCGCCACCCGAAGAACCTCTGGACCGACAGCGACCACGGCGAGCTGCTCGTCCGCTACCACGCCGAGGACGAGCACGACGAGGCGAGCTGGGTCACGAGCGAGCTCGCGCGGCTCGTCGCCGACGGCGAGCACCGCTACTCGGACGTCGCCGTCTTCTACCGGACGAACGCCCAGAGCCGGGTGATCGAGGAGCAGCTCGTCCGCGCCGATGTCCCCTACCGCGTGGTGGGCGGGACGCGTTTCTACGACCGTCGGGAGGTCAAGGACGCACTCGCCTACCTGCGAGCGCTGGTGAATCCCGACGACGAGGTGAGCTGGAAGCGGATCGCCAACACCCCCAAGCGGGGTGTGGGCCAGACGTCGCTCCAGAAGGTCGAGTCGTACGCGCAGGGCGCCGGGATCCCGTTCCGCTCGGGGCTCGAGGAGGCGGAGGCCGCGGGTGTGACGGGCAAGGCGCGCGGCGGCATCCTCGAGCTACTCGAGGTCATGGGCGACCTGGCCGAGGGCGCGGCCCGGGGCGTGGCGGCCACGATGCGAGCCGTGCTCGAGCGCACGGGCTACCTGGCCGAGCTGGAGGCCGAGCGTACGATCGAGGCGCAGGGCCGGATCGAGAACCTGGCCGAGCTGGTCGGCACAGCCGAGGAGTTCGACGAGGCGCTCGATGCCGGCGACCTGACCGGCCTCGTGGGCGTGGCCGGCATCGGTGACCCGACGCTGGGTGATCGCGCGGGCGACGACGCGGGGGCCGCGCCGGTGGAGGCACCGGTGGGCCTCGCACGGCTTCAGGCCTTCCTGGAGGGCGTGTCGCTCGTCACGGAGCTCGACGAGGCCGACGGGGACCAGAGCACGGTGACGCTCATGACACTGCACGCCGCCAAGGGCCTCGAGTTCCCGGTCGTGTTCCTCACGGGGCTCGAGGACGGGATCTTCCCCCACGCGCGCAGCCTCGGGGAACCCGACGCGCTCGAGGAGGAACGGCGACTGTGCTACGTGGGGCTCACCCGCGCGCGGGAGCGCCTCTATCTCTGCCACGCGTGGAGCCGCACGTTGTTCGGCAGGACCGACTACTGCCCCCCGAGCAGGTTCCTCGGTGAGATCCCGGAGGAGCTCGTGCACGAGCTGGGCGAGCCGTCACCACGCGGCCGCGGGGTCGGCGCGCACCGGGATGCGGTGGTCGGTGCCGCGGTGGGTGGATCACCACCGGCGGGCGCGGTCGGTGCGGAGTCCGCGGGCCTCAAGGTGGGTGACGACGTCCGCCACGCCAAGTTCGGCGAGGGCGTCATCCTCGACATCGAAGGCCGGGGCGACAAGGCCGAAGCCGTCGTGCGCTTCCCCGACGCAGGGGAACGCCGCTTGCTCCTGGCCTGGGCCCCGCTGGAGCGGGTGGGCTGATTGGTCCCGGTGCGCGCGCCGGCTCAGGTGGTCGGTGCGGGCTGGGGTGGCGGGAGCAGCGCGTCGAGGTCGACGAGAAGCGCGCCTTCGTCCTCGCCGGTGCTCACGCTCAGCCGGTAGCGGGCGAGCTCGGTCGTCTCGATCGGATCTCCGTCGCAGTCGACGAAGGTCTCGTTCCGGCCGCGGTACTTGGCGTTGCAGCCCTCCCGGCCGGGGACCTCGACCGCCAGGGCGACGAGCTCACCGTCCTCCTCCGCGATCCAGAACGCCCGCTCGCCGCCGGTCGGATCGGCGACGAAGAACGGACCACCCTCGTCCACCTCGTCGCGGATGCTCTCGGCCAGCCCGATCCGGACCGGCCCGCCGGGGTCGGCCGTGTCGCCACTGTCGAGCAGGAACAGGAACGCGCCCGCTACCAGGAGCCCGGCGACCACCACGATCACCGCCGACATCACGAGGAGGGGCACGTCCCGGCGAGCGATGGGCACCCTCCGAGTGTCGCCGCGCCCCGCGCGGACTCACCAACCGGCCCCGTCCGCGGGTACGTTGCAGTCGGCCGGGGCGAGGCGCACCGGCCGGGGGTTCCGATGCAGCGGCGTTACCGAGTGCTCATCGCCAAGCCGGGTCTCGACGGCCACGACCGCGGCGCGAAGGTCATCGCGCGCGCCCTGCGCGATGCAGGGTTCGAGGTCGTCTACACGGGCCTGTTCCAGGCCCCCGAGCAGGTGGCCGAGGCCGCCCTCCAGGAGGACGTCGACGCCGTCGGCCTCTCCCTGCTCTCCGGGGCGCACCTCACGTTGTTCCCCAAGATCGTCGAGGCGCTGGCCGATCGGGGTCGCGACGATGCCCTCGTCTTCGGCGGCGGCATCATCCCCGGCGACGACGTGTCCGAGCTCGAAGCGGCAGGCGTGGCCCGGATCTTCGGACCCGGCGCGGGGCTCGAGGAGATCACGTCCTGGCTGGAGGAGGCGCTCGACGCGCGCGAAGCCCGCCTGGCCGGCTCGACCTGACCCCCCTCCATCACCAACAATCCCCCAATGGATCTCTTCGAGTATCAGGGCAAGCGCTTCTTCGCGAGCTACGGCATCCCCACCTCGCCCGGCGAAGCGGTCGAGACGGTCGATCACGCGGTCGCGGCGGCCGACCGCGTCGGGTACCCGGTCGTGGTCAAGGCGCAGGTCCTCACGGGCGGCCGCGGCAAAGCCGGTGGCATCAAGCTCGCGGCCGACGCGGACGAGGTCCGGAGGCACGCGTCCGACATCCTCGGCATGGACATCAAGGGCCACGTGGTCGAGCTGCTCTGGATCGAGCGGGCGAGCGACATCGCCGAGGAGTACTACGCCTCCTTCACGCTCGACCGTTCCGCCAAGTTGCACCTCGGGATGCTCTCGGCGAGGGGTGGGGTCGACATCGAGGCGGTGGCCGAGGAGGAACCCGACGCGATCGCCCGCATCCACGTCGATCCCGTCGACGGTCTCACGCGCCAGGCCGCCGAGAGCTGGGTGGACGCCGCGAACCTGAACCCGGCTGCACGCGAGGGCACGATCGACGTCCTCGTGAAGCTCTACGAGGCATACGTCGACGGCGACGCCGACCTCGTCGAGATCAACCCGTTGATCCTCACGACCGAGGGACGGGTGCACGCGCTCGACGCCAAGGTCACCCTCGACGAGAACGCCCGGTTCCGTCACGAACACTGGGACTCATACGAGGCCACGCAGGTGCTCGACTCTCGGGAGCGCGACGCCAAGGAGCGGGGCCTCAACTACATCGGGCTGGAGGGCAGCGTCGGGATCATCGGCAACGGGGCCGGGTTGGTGATGAGCACCCTCGACGTGGTGAACCAGGTCGGTGGCGAGCCTGCGAACTTCCTCGACGTGGGTGGAGGGGCCACCGCCGACGTGCTCGCCAACGCGATCGAGGTCGTGAACAACGACGACTCGGTGCGAGCGATCGTCGTCAACATCTTCGGCGGGATCACCCGCTGCGACGAGGTGGCGCGCGGGATCCTGC
>CAYRHS010000048.1:0-18758 GCA_964424125.1 uncultured Burkholderiales bacterium | reverse complement strand
CCTTGTTGTCGCCGCGGGGCGGGTAGTAGTTGATGCGCACGACGTGATCGATGTCACCGAAGAGTTGGGGGTAGACGTCGGGCTGGAGAATGGTGTCGAGCACACCGAGCTTCGAGACCTCCTTGGTCTTGAAGCTCTCCGGGTCGTCGAGGACCTCACCGTCGCGATTGCCGAGGATGTTGGTCGAGTACCAGCCCCGAAGCCCGAGCATCCGCGCCTTGAGACCCGGACTGATCATCGTCTTCAGCAGGGTCTGGCCGGTCTTGAAGTCCTTGCCCGCGATGGGGACCTCGCGCTCGCGCGCGAGCTCGACCATCGCGGGGATGTCGCACGACAGGTTGGGAGCCCCGTTCGCGTACGGGACCCCGGAGCTCAGCGCCGCGTACGCGTAGATCTGACTCGGCGCGATGGTGGGATCGTCGCGTTCGAGGCCCCGCTCGAACGCCGCGAGCGAGCTGTGGACCTCGCCCGGCTCCTGATACGCCTCGGTCGAGCCGCACCAGACCATCACGAGGCGGTCACATCCCTGCTCGTTGCGGAAGCGCTCGATGTCGTCGATGAGCGCTTGGGCCTGCTCCAACTTCCCTTGCTGCGTCTTCACCCGACGGCCGTCGAGCCGCTTCACCCAGCGGTGATCGAACACCGCGTCCATGGCCACGACACCCTCGAGCTCCCCGCTGATCGGCGCGACGTCGTTCGTCTCGAGCACGCCGGCGGTGGCAGCAGCTTCGAGCGCGTTGGCCGAGATCGGATCCCACGCGCCGAACGCGAGGTCGTCGAGCGCGGCGAGCGGGACGAAGTCGCTGATGAGCGGGTTCCGCCCCTCGTCGCGGCTCCCCAGCCTGATGTGCGCCATCTGGGTCAACGAGCCGATGGGAGCCGCCAGGCCGTTGCGGACGGACAGGACACCGGCGACGAACGTCGAGGCCACCGCGCCCAGTCCGGGCGTGAGGACACCGAGACGGCCGGTGGCGGGAGCAATCGAAGAAGTGGTGGAAGTCATGCCCAACCCTTGACGCGAAGCGCCGCCGTCGCAAGTGGCCTCGCGGTCTTGCCGACGGGACCGGTCCGCCCTCGCCCGGCTCCCGCGACCCCATGACCGCCTCGGTACCCTGCACCCGAGTCGCGGGAGGGGCGATGGAGCGATTGGGGCCGCTGGACACGTTCTTCATCGAGGTGGAGGACGCCGCGAACCACATGCACATCGGCTCCCTCGGGATCATGGAGGGGCCGGCACCGGCGCCCGGCGAGCTGGAACGCCGGATCGCCGGCAAGCTCCCGCTCGTCCCCCGCTACCGCCAGAAAGTCCGGCTCGCGCCCGGCAACGTCGGGCGACCGGTGTGGATCGACGACACCCACTTCGATCTCGGGTACCACGTGCGCCATACCGCGCTCCCACCGCCTGGCGGGGACGCGGAGCTCTGCACCCTCGTGGGCCGGATCATGTCGCAGCAGCTCGACCGGAGACACCCGCTCTGGGAGAAGTGGGTGATCGAGGGGCTCCCCGAGGGTCGCTGGGCCGTGCTCAGCAAGGTCCACCACGCGATGGTGGACGGCATTGCCGGCACCGACCTGCTCGCCGTGGTCTTCGACCTCGAGCCCGACCCCGCACCTCCGCCGGAGGACCACTGGCAAGCGGCACCGGAGCCGTCGTCGGTGCAGCTCGCGATGCACTCGCTGCGCGGATTGCTCGCAGCACCGGTGGGGCGAGCGCGCACGGCGATCCCGATGCTCCGGCGACCGGGACCGGTCGCTCGTCGCATCGGCGAGGCCGTTCGCGGGCTCGGACGCATGGGCGGGTTGCTCCGCCCTCCGTCGGATTCGTCACTCCTGAGTCCGATCGGCCCGCATCGTCGGTGGAACCGCGCGCGGGCGTCGCTCGCCGACGTGAAGTTGATCCGCCGCGCGTTCGGCGGAACGGTCAACGACGTGGTGCTCGCGTTCGTCACTCGAGGCTGGCGCGACCTGCTGGCGGAACGGGACGAGTTGCTCCACGATCGGGTCGTGCGGACGGTCGTACCCGTCTCGCTCCGGACGCCCGACGAGCGCGGCCAACTCGCCAACCGGGTGTCGGTCATGTTCGCCGACCTGCCGGTCGGGATCGACGACCCGGTCGATCGGCTCGCCCGCCTCTCGGCACAGCTCGACGCGCTGAAGCACTCCGGGGAGGTCGAAGCCGTCGACTCCGTCCTCGCGGTCGGCGACCTCGCGCCGGCGCTCCCGCACGCGCTCGCGACCCGAGCCCTGACCCACCTCCAACCCTTCGTGGAGACCATCACCACGAACGTCCCCGGTCCCCAGTTCTCGCTCTTCGCGGCCGGGCGCCGGATGCTCGAGGCGTACCCCTACGTGCCGATCGCGGGCCGGATGGACCTCACGGTGGCGATCTTCTCGTACACCGGCCAGCTCTACTTCGGGGTCACCGGCGAGTACGACCTCGCCGCGGACCTCGGCATCCTCTGCGCCGGCATCGAGAAAGGCGCACACGAGCTGCTCGCGGCCGCGGGGATCAGCGACCGACGGGCTTGACCGGAGCTCAGGGTGCAACGCAGAGGTCGGCGAGGCGCGCGCCTGAGCCCGCGTAGGGTCGCATCGACAACGGAAGTCCTCGGCGAGGGGGCCACCATGCAGATCGCGATTCCTCTCTTCGACCGCCTCACCGCGCTGGACGCCGTCGGTCCCTACGAAGTGCTCCAGCGCCTGCCGGACGCCACCGTCGTCTTCGCCGGCGACGACCGCCGGGAGTACCGGACCGACAACGGGTTCCTCGGGTTGTGCGCCGACGCGACCTTCGACGAGGTCCCGAGCCCCGACGTCGTCGTCGTCCCCGGCGGCATCGGGACCCGAGCCCTCCTGGATGGCGGACCGGTCGTCGACTGGGTCCGGGACGTGCACGCCACGACGAAGTACACGACCTCCGTCTGCACGGGCTCCCTGGTGCTCGCCGCCGCAGGCCTCCTCGAGGGGCGCACGGCCACGACCCACTGGGCGGCCTACGACGAGCTGCGCCGGCTCGGCGCCGAACCCACCGTCCAGCGGGTGGTCGAGCACCTCGACGACCGGCTGATCACGGCCGCCGGCGTCTCGTCGGGCATCGACATGGCGCTGCGCCTCTCGGAGCTGCTGGTCGACGACGTCGCCGCGCAGGCGATCCAGCTCATGATCGAGTACGACCCCCAGCCGCCCTTCGACACCGGCCGGGTCGACAAGGCGAGCGACGAGGTGCTGATCCGGGTCGGCGACTACGCCGCCACGAAGCACTGATCGCGGATGGTCAAGGGTGGCGAGGCTCCTGGACGCCGCTTGCGGGTCGGGCCTGGCGGCGACCTTCGCCCGGCGCCTCGGCGCGGAGGTCCACGGGATCGACGCGTCGGAGGAGCTCTTGACGATCGACGCCTGCTACTTCCTCGCCGTCGCGGCGTGCTCCCCGCCCGATGAGGGCGACGGCGTGGTCGAGCCGGGCAAGATCGCGCAGCCCGGTGTGGCCGAGACCATGCTCACCGACGCGGGACTCCGGCTGCTCGAGCGCGGCACGGTCGGCTGCGCCAGCGAGTGGCCCGACCGCGAGGTCGCGGTGCGGGCGCTCGCCGCGCCCGGCGTGGCGCATCACGCCATCCGTCATTCGGGCCTCGAAACCTTCGTCGCGACGGCCCTCGACGCGATTCAACCCTTCCAAACCCCGAACGGCTACCGGCTCACCTCCGACGTCGACTACGTGATCGCCACGAAGTCGTAGCTGTCACACCCATTTCCCCGGGTTGAGGATCCCCAGCGGATCGAGCGCTTGCTTCACCCGCCGGGTGAGCTCGAGCACGTCGTCACCGAGCTGCGCCCCGAGCAGGTGAGCCTTGAGCGTGCCGATGCCGTGCTCCCCGGTCACCGTCCCGCCGAGGGCGAGCGCCGCCTCCATGATCTCGTCGAAGGCGACTTCCGCCCGCCTCGTCGCGTCCGCATCACCGGGATCGAACGTGACGAGCGGGTGGAAGTTCCCATCGCCGGCGTGGCCGATCACCGGGATGAGCGTGTCCCGGCGCGCCGCGATCTCGGCCACTGCAGCGAGCAGATCCGGCACCCGAGGCAGGGGTACGCCGACGTCCTCGATCAGCACCGAGCCCAGTTGTTCGACGCAGGGGATGGCCATGCGTCGGGCGCCCATGAGCAGCTCGCCCTCGTCGGGGTCGTCGGTCACAGCGACGTAGGTCGCGCCGACCGACTCACACGCCTCGCCGATCCGGTCCGCTTCGTCTCCACCGGTGTCGGTCTGAGCGAGCAGCACGGTGTCCACACCGGGTTCGAGGCCGATCGGCTTGACGCGCTCGACCGCGTCGAGCGCAGCGCGGTCCATCAACTCCAGCGCCGCCGGTCGAACCTCCGCCACGACGCGCGCCACGGCGCGGCCTGCGCTCACGACGTCGTCGAAGGTGGCGACCGTCGTGGAGCTCGGTGGGGGCAACGGCCGCAGACGCAGGGTCGCCTCGGTGATGACACCGAGCGTCCCCTCGGAACCGACGAACAGCCGCTTCAGGTCGTAGCCGGCGACGTCTTTGATGGTGCGTCCGCCGAGGCGCAGCACGCGGCCGTCGGCGAGCACGACCTCGAGCCCGAGCACGTAGTCGGTCGTGACGCCGTACTTCACGCAACAGAGCCCACCCGCGTTCGTGGCGAGGTTGCCGCCGATAGAGCAGATCTCGAACGAGGACGGGTCGGGTGGGTACCAGAGCCCGTGCTCGCGCGCCGCCTGCTTGACCTCGACGTTCAACGGCCCGGGGCCGACGACAGCGACCATCGCGGTCGGGTCGATGTCGAGCCTGCGCATGCGTTCGGTCGAGAGCGTGATGCACCCGTCCGTCGCGGCCGATCCCCCGGACAGGCCCGTCCCCGCACCGCGAGGTACGACGGGGACGCGATGCGCCGACGCGATTCTCAGCGCGGTCTGCACGTGCGCCGTCTCGGTCGCCCGCACGAGCGCGATCGGCCGACCGGGGACGACGGTCATCGCCCGGTCGTGGCGGTACGGCTCGATTACGTCCGGATCGGTGAGGACGACGTCTTCGGGCAGCGCATCGACGAGCGCGCGGACGGGATCAGGATTCATAGGGCACGTCAATGTTGCTGCACCGACGGTGCACAATGTCGCGGTGACCGGAGCTGCAAGTGGCTACTACGGCCCCGACCTCGCGCTGGTCCACCATCGAGGCTTCGGGTTCCACGCCGATCGGTGTGCTCCGGGGCTGCTGGAGGTCCTCGCACCGGTGCGCGCCCGCAACGGCCTGGTCCTCGAGCTCGGGTGCGGAAGCGGGCTCCTCACGCGGCACCTCGTGGACGCGGGACACCGGGTCCTCGCCACCGACGGGTCGCCGGCCATGCTCGAGCTCGCCGCCGAGGTCGTGCCCGACGCCGAGGACCTGCGGCTGCTCGTGCTCCCCGACGACCCTCTCCCGTCCGCCGACGCGGTGGTCTCGGTCGGCCACGTCCTCAACTACCTTCCGACCGAACGCGACGTCGAGTCCGCGCTGGTCGCCGTGGCGAAGGCGCTCGAGCCGTCCGGCATGCTCGCGATCGACCTCTGTGACCTGCAGTGGGGCGAAGTCCGGCGCCAAGCGCCTCCCTTCGCGCAGGTGACCGGCGACTGGGCGATCATCACCCGATTCTCGCTCCCGGCCCCGAATCGGTTCGTGCGCGACATCACCACGTTCCTCCGCGACGGAGACGAAT
The DNA here is from genome assembly GCA_964424125.1 of uncultured Burkholderiales bacterium. Classification (GTDB taxonomy): domain Bacteria; phylum Actinomycetota; class Acidimicrobiia; order IMCC26256; family JAOSJL01; genus CAYRHS01. Next base: position 13,043 of record CAYRHS010000048.1, on the reverse strand, counting down.
CGTGGCACCGGGACGACGAGCACCACGAGAACGTGCTCGTCGACACGTCCGCGGTGCCGGTGCTCCTCCGGAAGCACGGAGTGCGCGCAGCCGTCCGGGAAGCCTTCGGCGACGAGGACCTGGGACGGGGCCTGCATGCCGTCACCGGGACGAAGTTCGGATGACCGCAGCCGCTACGGGCGGAGTGCGCGCCGGAACACGAGCTCGTCGTGTCGCTCGATCCCGAAGTCGCCGACGGCCGGGACGCTCGGTTCCGGCCCGGGAGCGCGGTCCAGGCTGCCGGCACGGAGCTCGGCCATCCGGAACCCGTGGCGCTGGAACAGGCGCATCGCATCGAGGTGGTCGTTGGCGAGGACGAGCCACACCTCCGAACGACCGTCCGCGAGCAGCGCCGACACGACCGCCTCGACGAGCTGCCCGCCGACACCCCGGCGCCCCGCCTCCGCCGGCACCGCGATCGCGTCGATCTCGTCGTCGTGGTAGGTGACGACACCGACGAGTCGATCCTCTCGCCACGCCCCGAAGCCGCCTCCGGCGAGGACGTCGCGGCGCTCGCCCGGGCGCACCCGCATCCGGCCGCCGAGCACGTCCGCGAGGAGCGCGTCGGCCGCGCGCCGGCCGGAGCTCTCCAACGGTCGGATCGTGACCTCGGTGAAGCCTGCGCCGCGATGCTGGTCGAGCGTCGGCGGCGCACTGACCCGTCTCGCCGGATGCTGCAGGAACCGCACCGGGAAGCCGACCGCGACGTCGGACCAGGGATCAGACGTCGAGACGCCGCGGGCGCGGAAGTGGTGCAGCTGCAGCATGCCCCCGCGGTCGAGGACGGGGGCCGCCGGGACATCCGCCGCCAGCAACGCCGCGACCAGCGCGTCGCGCTCTCGATCGCGGATCGCGTCGGCGATCCGTCCTTGGAGCTCGTCGAGGCGGGCCATTCGCTCGGCGAAGGCGAGCGCGCCGGCCTCACCGAGGTCGAGAACCTCGCACAGGCCCGACCAGAAGTGGTCCTCGGTGATGATGCTGAGCGCGAGCGGCTCCCCGTTCGCCGCTTCGAAGATCCCGTAGCCGGGTACGCCGCGCACGGCGGGATCGACGCCCTCCGCTCGCGGTGCCACTGCACCGGTCCACGTCGCCAGCACGTCGGCTATCGACAGGTCGACGTACTCGCCTTCACCCGTGCGCGCGCGACGAAGCGCCGCCGCGCACACCGCAAAGGCTGCGAAGACGCCGCCGGACAGATCGGCGATCGGCAGCCGCCCCGCCTCCGGGTCGCCGCCGTCCGGGCGGAGCGCACCCGCCCAGGCCTGGTAGTTCAGGTCGTGCGCGGGAGCGAGCGCGAGCGGGCCGATCTGACCCATCCCCGACAGCGAGCAGTACACGACCGACGGATTCCGCTCGCGCACGACTTCATATGCCATCCCGAGTCGGGCGACGACGCCCGGTCGGAATCCCTCGATCACGACGTCGGCGTCGCAAGCCAGCTCGAGCGCACGCGCGCGGTCGCCGTCGTCCTTCAGATCCAACACGAGGCTCCGCTTGTTGGCGTGCAGGCTCTGGAAGAGCTCCGGGTAGGCGCGCATCGGGTCGCCTCCCGGTGGCTCCACCTTGAGCACGTCGGCGCCGACCTCGGCGAGCAGCTGCGTGGCGTAGGGCCCGGGCCGCCACACGCTCAGGTCGAGCACCCGGAGTCCGTCGAGAAGCCCGTTCGTGCGCTCCGGACGCGCGGGAGGAGCCATCCGACCCCTAGGTCGCAGGCGGTACCAGCACCACGGGCAGGCCGCTGTGGTGCAGGACCTTCAGCGCGGTGCTCCCCAGTCGCAGACCGAACACACCACCGAGGCCGCGCGTCCCCACCACCAGCATGCTCGCCTGCTCACGGACCCCCGCATCGGTCAACGCCTTCACGGGGTCCTCCTGGAGGATCACGACATGGGTGGCGATTCCCGCTTCGCGCAATGGAGCCGCCCACTCGGTGCAGTCCTGCAGTGCCTGCTGGTACCAGCTCTTGGGATCGTCATGGGCGACCCACTCCGCCACTGGTCGCTCGGCGTGGGCGACGACCACCTCGGCGTCGAGCGCGGGTGCCACGTTCCGACACCACTCGATCGCCTGCGCGCTCCCGGGAGAACCGTCGGCTCCCACGAGGATGCGCGGCGGCGAGACACGCCGCGACGCAGCCGGCACCATGGCGAGCGGCCGCGTCGTGTGGTGGGCCACGTGGTGGGTCACGCTACCGAGATGCAGAGCATGGGGGTGACTACCCGCGCCCCGCGCGCCCACGATGAGGAGGTCCGCGTCCTCGCGGCCGGCAGCGTCGAGGAGCACCTCGCGCGGATCCCCTTCCAACACTGCGGTCCGGTAGCGCGCACCGACCGAGCGGGCGGCCTCGCACCATTCCTCGTCGAGCACGCGGTCGGCCTCGCGGCGCCGCTCCTCGTAGAGGTCGGGAGGTTCCTCGGCCTGCATCGGCACCCATGCACGGGCGACGACGAGCTCGGCACCGGTCCCGACGGCCAGATGCGCCGCCCATCGCAGCGCGGCCTCGGCACTCACCGACCCGTCCGTGCCGACCAGGATCCGCTCCATGTCCTTTCCTCCTCGTTCGTGCGGGTGCGGCGCCGACTCGTGGATTGCTCCTCGAGGTCCCAGCCTCTCACGCTCGACCGTTCCGGGTCGGCCCGACGTCGATCTGGACAAGCGTCGGCGTCGCGCACGACCATCGGGCCGACGAGGAGGTTCCCATGGAGCTGCTCGAATGTCATGACCGGGCACTCGGCGCGACCCGGGCGCTGGTGGCGGACGTGCGCGACGACCAGTGGGACGCACCCACGCCGTGCGAGGGCTGGGACGTGCGCACGTTGGTGAACCACGTCGTGGCGGGAAATCTCTGGGCTGCGGAGCTCGCCGACGGCCGCACGATCGAGGAGGTGGGTGACCGACTCGACGGTGATGTGCTCGCCGACGACCCGGTTGCCGCGTACGACGCCTCGGCGAGAGCCGCCAGCCAGGTCTTCCACGCCGAGGGCGCGCTCGAACGTCCCTGCGCGGTCTCCTACGGCCCGGTTCCGGGTTCCGTGTACCTCGGCCACCGGTTCATCGACGTCCTCGTGCACGGCTGGGATCTGGCCGTGGGAACGGGACAGCCCTCCGAGCTCGACGCCACACTGGCGCAGGCCGCGCTCGAGATCGTGGGGCCCCAGGCCGAGGAGCTCGCGGCGAGCGGCGCCTTCGGCGAGCGGGTCGACGTCCCCGCCGACGCGGACCCCGGGGTCCGTCTCCTCGGCCTGCTGGGACGAAGAGCCTGAGCGCCACGATGACGACGGCCGAGCAGGCCTTCGCAGCCTGGGGCGCGGTCGGGCGCGACGACCCCTATCCCCTGTTCGCCGAAGCCCGCGCGCGAGGAGCCGTGCACCGGGTCACGCTTCCCGACGGGCACGAAGCCTGGCTGATCGTCGGTCACGACGAGGCGCGGGCGATGCTCAACGATCCCCGCCTGTCGAAGGACATGCACGCGGCCCTCGCGCGCGGGACGGACGTCGTGGCCGAGGGGCTGCCCGGACCCGAGCTCGCCCGCCACATGCTCGTGGTCGATCCGCCGGATCACACGCGCCTGCGGCGGCTGGTCTCGGCCGCCTTCTCGGTGCGGCGGGTGGAGCAGATGCGTGGACACATCCAGACGACCGTGGACGGGCTGCTCGACGAGATCGCCGCCGGCGGGCCCGACGCCGAGATCGACCTGGTCACCGCCTTCGCGTTCCCGCTGCCCTTCACCGTGATCTGCGAGCTCCTCGGTGTGGCCCCTGGTGACCGACCGGCCCTGGGCCGAGCGTTGGGGACGCTGCTCGCCCCTACGCCGACCGACGAGGCCTACGCACGCGCGAAGGAGGCGTCAGACCAGGTCGTCGCGACCCTCGCGGCGCTGGTCGAGGAGAAGCGACACGACCCGGCTGACGACCTCGTGAGCGCGCTCATCGCGGCGCGCGACGGTGACCGGCGCCTCGACGAACGCGAGCTGCGATCGACGATCTTCCAACTGATCGTCGCCGGGCACGACACGACGACGACGCTCATCGGCAACGGCGTCGTCGCACTCCTGCGGAACCCCGGACAGCTCGCGGCCCTGCGCGCCGACCCGCAGCTGATCGCGGTCGCGGTCGAAGAGCTGCTCCGCTACGACTCACCCGTGCCCCACTCGACCTTTCGCTTCGCCGCCCAGGCGATCGACGTCGGCGACGTCACGATCCCCGCCGGCGCCCAGGTCGTCATCTCCCTGGCCTCGGCCAACCACGACGGCACCGCGTTCCACGAGCCCGACCTGCTCCTGGTCGACCGCGACGACGTCCGACACCACCTCGCCTTCGGGCACGGGATCCACTTCTGTCTCGGGGCGCCGCTGGCCCGCCTGGAAGGGCAGCTCGCGCTCGGATCGCTGCTCCGCCGCTTCCCCGAGCTCCGGCTCGCGGTTCCGGACCGCGAGCTGCACTGGGGCCACGGCGACGGCGTCGTGCTGCGCGGCCTCTCCGAGCTCCCGGTGACCCCCGGACCGGACGCGGGGAGGCAAGGCTGAGAGCAGACCGTCGTCGTCGACCACGACCAGTCCGGGACCGTCGTACGCCGGCCAGGTGCGCTTCGACTCGGGTGTGGTCCCCGGATCGCACGACTGCGTGTTCCCGGACGGCGACGCCGAGATCGGCTGGGAGGGGCTCCGCAACCCGATCTACGAAGAGGCAGCCATGGCCAAGGACCAGACGCTGCGCTTCGTCGACGGCCGCTGGCGCATGTGGTTCAGCACGCGCTCACGCGACGAGCAGGGCTACGCCACCTCGACCGACTGGACCGACTGGACCGACTGGACCGTCGACGAGGACCACGCGCCACCCGTCGGCGGGAGCTCCGACATCACCCGCGACGCCGACGGCGACTACGTGCTGACCCTGCAGGTCCCGGACGACCGGCCGGTGCCGGACTCGCGCAAGGCCGCCTACCGGGTCAGCGACGATCCCGACGGCTTCCACGATGCCGAGGTGCGACGCCTCGCGCCCGGTATCTACGACGACGAGCGTCTCATCGACGCCGCCCTGGTGCACACCGAGTGGGCGTGTTCGCGATCTTCAAGCGGGGCCTGCGCGAGACGCTCGACCAGACCCCGACCCTCGTCTACTCCCCGACGGGCCACCTCGACGGCCCGTGGGAGCTGGCGGGCGACGTCGAGAGCATCGGGCTGGCGGAGAACTTCCAGTTCCTCACGATCGACGGCAAGTGGCACCTCCTGGTCACCTCGATCCCCTTCCACGACCCCACGCTCTTCCGCCTGGAGGGCGATCCGGTCGATCCGCGCTCCTGGCTCGACTGGGCGCTCGTGGGCGCGTTCGAGATCCCCGAGGAGGACTGGAACACCGGCGACCACGAGACGCGGGGCATCACCTACGACATCGCGAACTCCGCCTACCTCTGCGACGCCCGCGCCGTGGACGGACACTTCTACCTGTTCTATGCGGGGGCCACCGACCTCGAGAGCAACGAGGGGCGCGGCCACCAGAAGATCGGCGTCGCGCGCTCGACCGACCTGGTCACCTTCGAGGTCCCCGGGGGCTGAGGCCGATGGCAAGCGACGAGACGCCCGCGCCGCTTCGGGAACGGATCGCGCGGCGCGTCCAGTACTTCCCCGACGGTGCGGACCTGGTCGTGGTCGCAGCCAACAGCGGCATGCCCTCACCGCCGGCGTGGTACCTGAACCTGCGAGCCCACCCACGCGCCCGGGTCGAGATCCCCGGACGCGAGCGCGCCCTGAAACCGACGACGGAGCTCCGGCGCGTCGTTCAGCCGCGCGAGCGCGTGCGGCGCGAACCGTTGGCGCGACGAGGCGAGCGGCGCGTCGAGCCCTGACCGCGTCCGCTCCTTCGCGGCCTCGACTCGGGCTCGTCGCCCGCCGGACCGAGGCCGAGCTCGCGCTGGAGCCGGCGGCTCTCGCGTCGCTGATCCGGAGCGACGAGCGAAACGACGAGCCCGGATGCACCCTTGCGGGCGGTCCGGCCCGACCGGTGGACATAGCTCTTCGCGTCGGCGGGCGGATCGAAGTGCACGACGCACGCGACGTCGTCCACGTGGATGCCCCGTGCGGCGACGTCGGTCGCAACGAGGGCGTCGACGGACCCCCGTCCGAACGCGGCCAGGGCACGGTCGCGCTGGTTCTGCGATCGGCCGCCGTGGATGGCCGCGGCCTCCACGCCAGCGTGGCCGAGCTTCTTGGCCACCTTGTCGGCACCGCGGCGCGTGCGGCAGAACACGATCGTCGGACCCTCGGCGCCGATGACCGCGGCGACCCGCTCGAGGCGGGCATGCGACTCGACCGGCTCGAAGTGGTGCCGGGCGTCACCGCCCGCACGCTCGACATCGGCGACTTCGTGGCGGACGGGCTCGCGCTGGTAGGCGCGGGTGAGCACGGCGACGTCACCGTCGAGCGTGGCCGAGAACAACATCGTCTGGCGTGTCGCCGAGGTCGCGTCGAGGGTGCGGCGCACGGCCGGCAGGAAGCCCATGTCGGCCATCCGGTCGGCTTCGTCCACCACGACGATGTCCACCGCGCTTAGATCCAGGACGCGTTGCTCGATCAGGTCCTCGAGCCGGCCGGGGCACGCGACGAGCACGTCGACGCCCTTGCGCAGCGCGCGGCGCTGGGCCTCGTAGCCGACGCCGCCGTACACGCTGAACACCCGCCGTCCGCGTGCCTGTGCCAGCGGGCTGAGCTCACGCTCGATCTGTGCGGCGAGCTCGCGGGTCGGTGCCAGCACCAGCGCCCGAGGTCGTTTGGGCGCCGCTCGCTCGACTCTCGCCAGGAGCGGTACTCCGAAGGCGATCGTCTTGCCGGAACCTGTCGGCGCGCGCCCGCAGACGTCGCGTCCGGCGAGCAGGTCGGGGATCGTCGCGGCCTGGACGGGAAACGGGGCAGTGATGTCGCGCGCCGCGAGGGCGGCGACGAGGTCCTCGGGTACGCCGAGGCCGGTGAAGCTGGACACGGGTAGGTGATCTCCTTGCCCCGGTCACAGGGCGGTTGCAGGGGGCACACTCATCTCGAGCAGCGCGGCACCTGGCAACGAAGATCGAGAGGGATCCGCCGGCAGAAGAAGCGGCGGCCGCGGATCCTGGGAAGTGAAGGTTCGCGTGTGCGAACAAGGGCACCCTAACACGCGCCTGCTGCCGGGGCAGTTCGCGGTCCTGAGCCGAATGGCTGTCGTGGATGCTCCGCGCGCGCATCACACGGTCCCGAAACGGGTACACACCGCGGAGTCGTGAGGTGAGCCCACCCCACGACTCGCAAAGGTGGGCGGCATGAGCATCTCCGCGGTGAGCACCTCCCTGAGGACGATCGGCGTCGTGACACACCCTGAGCGTCGGTGTGACGACGTCGTGCGAGCGATCGTGGCGTGGACCCGCCGGCAACACGTCCGCGCCGTGACCCTCGACCGCCCCGCCCGGCCTCCGGGCGCGTTCGACGCCTTGCCCGACGACGCCGCGTTCGCGGCAGCTGCCGATCTCGTCATCGCGGCCGGTGGAGACGGCACGATCCTGCGTGCGATCGGCGTGGCCGCGCCGGCCGAGGTCCCCGTGCTCGGGGTCAACGTCGGCCGACTCGGCTTTCTCGCCGAGATCGACCCCCCGGATCTCGAGCCCGCGCTCACCGCGATCGCGGATGGCGACTACGAGATCGAGGAGCGGCTCGGGCTCGATTGCCGGCTGCGCGCGAGCTCCGCCGGGACCCAGAGGATGCGTGCCTCCAACGACCTGGTCCTGGTGCGCGCTCCGGGACGGGGGCAGGCCGAGTTCGCCGTCTCGATCGACGGTGAGCTCTTCGCCCGATACGCAGGCGACGGGATCATCGTTGCCACCCCCACCGGCTCGACGGCCTACACGTTGTCCGTCGGTGGACCGATCGTGTCCCCGCTGACCCAGGCGATCCTGGTCACCCCGATCGCCCCGCACGGCATCTTCGACCGGACCCTGGTGGTCGACCCGGCCGAACAGCTTCGCGTCGACGTCCTGCGCGGCAGCGCACCGACGCAGGTCGAGTGCGACGGAGCACGTCACGGCCTGGCGCCGCCGGGAAGCCGACTGAGCGTCTCGAGGAGCGCTGCACCGGGGCGGATCGTGCGCTTCGGCTGGACGAGCTTCTTCGAGCGGGCACGACGGAAGCTCCGGCTCGCCGACCCGGCGGAGCTCGCCGAGCCGCCTCGGTCGGCCGAGGGGCTACGACGTCGCTTCGCCCGGCCCGGCCGCGACGCGGGCCAGCTCGACGCGTGAGTGGAGCGCGAGCTCCGCGACTCAGAGGTCCTGCTGGAGCTCCGCGGCCACGGCAGCAACGCCGTCGAGCACGTCGATGATGGCGGAGGGGTCAGAGAAGGTCCCGCCGTTCATGTAGAGGCCGAAGGCGTAGAGGTCGCCGCCGTCGGACTCCATGAACCCGGCGAGCGCCTGCCCCGGGACGAGCAGCGCTCCGGTCCCCGGGTCGACGCCGGCCCACGTGCCTGTCTTCGCCTGCACCTTGCCCTTGGCGGGGCTGTCGGTCTGCGCCAGCGTCAACGATCCGTCGGTCCCCAGGATGGGAAGCATCTCGGTGAGCTGGTCGCCCCACTCGAGCGAGTGCATCCACTTCAGCCACGTCACCATCGCCTCGGGCGTCGTCGAGCTGAAGTCGGCGCCAGCGCCGTTCAGCATCCAGACGTCGGAGGGTTCGATGCCGAGGTCGTCCGTGCGCTCGCGGATGGGGGCGAACCCGTCGTCGCAGTCGGTGGACCCCTCCTTCACCGCGAGGAGGCACACCGTGAGGTTGGCGCCGTAGTTGTGGGAGATCTTCCAGATCAGCGTGGCGATCTCCGAGATCGGCGGCGAGTCGATCGACGCGAGCTGTGCGTCGTCGGCGTAGGTGTCGGCCGCAGGCAAGACGGTCGCGTCGTTGACCGCGGCGGGATCCGCGGTCGTGGTCACCCCGGCGCGCTCGAGCGCCTCGATGAACAACGTCCGCGCGTACGAGGCAGGGTCCGGGACGTCGTAGACGTTCAGCAGCGGATCGCTGTCGGCCGCGATAGTCCCCGACACGACGAGCGTGTTCGTGGGCTGACCGTCGGCGTCGAGCTGGGGCTCGATGTCCACGCTCGTGTCCCCGCCCGCGGCGGCGGTCTCCACGTCGTCGACGAGGGTGAAGGCGCTGGTCTCGGGGATCATCTCGAGCGTCGCGGGCTCACCCTCCGACCCCGGTGTCGAGACCACCGCGACGAGATTGTCGTTGATGACGATCGGGCTGATCTCGACGTCGTAGGTGACCCAGGTCTCGAAGAGTCGGTCGTCGATGACGACGTCACCGTCGATCGAGGTCACCCCCGAGGCCGCCACCTGCTCGGCCAGGTCGTTCAACCCCGCGAGCGGGTCGCCGGGAGCAGGCTTCGCGCCCGGCAGGCCGTTGGCGTCGGGCTGGGGCGGGACGCTGTAGCCGAGCTCGCCCGAGCCGGCGTTGCGACCGCCCATCACGAGGTCGCCGGACGCCCGCAGCACGAGGTCGCCGCCCAGCGTGCCGCCCGAGACCGATCCGAGCCCGTAGACGGGTGTCTCGAGCGTGGCGTCGGGCCCGTAGACGTCGACCCACGTACCGACGCTGTAGAGCTTCATGTTCGAGCCCATCCCGGAGATCGCGTCGGCGTCGAGCGAATACACGGCGTCGCCGCCGCCGACCGGTGCGACCTGCAGCGACCAGCGCGCGTTCTCGAAGCCGGAGGCGGACATCGCGTCCTGCACGGCCTGCGGAAGGTCGCTCGCCGATCCGGAATCGTTTCCGTTGGAATCGGAGCTGCAAGCAGCTCCCGCCAGTGCGAGGACGGCAACGAGCGCCGTGGCTCGACGTACCAGCCGACCGCGCGACTCGGCGAACGCGCGCCCCCACCGTCTCCCGGACACAGTTTCAGCAGTCACCGAATCGCACTCCCCGTCGACGAGCCGGCCTTCGCGACCGGCCGACCCCTATCGGCGCTCGAAGAAGGGGCATGAGGACCGGCGGTCGGACAGGAGGCGAAGACCCGACGCGAGCACGGACAACCGGGCACGAACGGTCCGATCGTTACCCATTTCCCGGCCGCGTAGGCTCGTCGCGATGAGGATCCGCGGGCCCGTTGCGCTGCTCGCGCTCGTGGCGGGCTATCTCCTCTGCGTGCGTCCCCGGATGCTCCGCTGGGGCGCGAGCGACGAGGAGGTGCGCCAGCCCTACCCGGGCGCCGACCTCGTCCCCGACGGTGCGCGCAGCGCCACGATGGCGGTGACGATCGACGCGCCTCCCGCCGAGGTCTGGCCCTGGCTGGTGCAGATGGGCACCGACCGCGCCGGCTGGTACAGCTGGGATCGCCTCGACAACTTCGGGCGTCGCAGCGCCGATCGCCTCCATCCCGAGTGGCAGGAGATCGCCCTCGGCGACCGCATGCTCGCCAAGCCCGACGGCAGCGAGTGGTGGGAGGTCGCGGCGCTCGAACCGGAGCGGTTCCTCTGCCTGCGAATGTCGCTCGACCTGCGTGGCCAGCCGTTCGAGCCCGCCGGCGCGCGCCCGCGCTCGTTCACCGACTCGACGTGGGGCTTCCTGCTCGAGGAGCTGCCGGGCGGCCGGACCCGGCTCGTCGTCAGCGGCTACTGGTCACTGCGACCCCGGTGGCTCCAGCCGATCATGAGCCTCTTCGTCCTGGAGCCCTCGCACTGGGTCATGCAGACCCGCCAGTTCACCAACCTGAAGCGGCTCGTCGAAGGCGCCGGCACCGGTACCGCGGCGGCGCTCGACCGCGGCGACTGAGGCACTTCAGATGAGCGGCCGCTCAGTCGGCCGGGTACACGGTCGGCGGGCCGTAGCGCGTGGAGACGGCGGCCTTCACGGGCGCAGGCTAGGGCAGCGACCAGAGAGTGCGAGCCGGCAGCAGGGACACCGGCGGGCGGTATCGTCGGCGGCGGCGATGGAGCTCGCCGAGAACCGCCCGCGGGGCTGATGGCTCCTACTCCGAACGATCCTGCAGCCCGGAGGGTTGGGCCGAGATGCGCAATCGGGCCGGGCATCGTTGGAGCAGCCGGGTCCAGCCCGGGGTCCTCGCCGCCATCGCGCTCGGCGGGATGGCCGGGGCGTCGGCTCGCTACGGCATCGCCCGGTGGCTGCCCAGAGCAACCGACGGGTTCCCGTGGGCCACGTTCTGGACCAACCTCTCGGGTAGCTTCCTGCTCGGCTTCCTGCTGGTGCTGCTCCTCGAGCGGTTCCCGCCCACCCGGCTGCTCCGACCGTTCCTGGCCACCGGCATCCTCGGCGCGTTCACCACCATGTCCACCTACCAGGTCGAGATCGCCCTGCTCGTCAAGGACGGCCATGCCCCCACCGGCATCCTCTACGGGCTCGGCAGCCTCGCCGCCGGCATCGTCCTCGCCAACGTCGGCATCCTTGCCGGCCGACTCACTCCACCCCGCCATTCGGAGGTCAGATCATGAAGCTCGAAGGTCCCCAGCAGCGGCTCACGATCTACATCGGCGAGTCCGACCACCACGGCCACACTCCCCTCGCGGTCGAGATCGTGAAGCGCGCCCACGCCGCCGGTCTCGCGGGCGCGTCGGTGTTCCGCGGCGTGGAGGGCTACGGCGCGTCCAACCACATCCACACCACCCGCATCCTCTCCCTCTCCGACGACCTGCCGATGGCCATCGTCATCATCGACCGGCCCGACGCCATCGCCGAGTTCCTCCCCCAGCTCGACGAGCTCATCACCGAGGGTCTCGTCGTCCTCGAGGACATCGAGGTCATCAAGTACGTCGGCCGATCACGGGACGAATGAGCGCACCGACCTGGATCGCGTTCCTCGTCGCTGCGGGCCTCGCCGCGCCCGCGCGCTATCTCGTGGACGGCTGGGTCGAGGACCGCGCCGGCGGCGCGTTTCCATGGGGCACCTTCACCGTCAACGTCACCGGCTGCCTCCTGCTCGGCCTGCTCACCGGCGCGGCGCTCTACCACGGCCTCGGACCCGCCGTCGGCACCGCCGTCGGTACCGGCGCCCTCGGTGCCTACACCACCTTCTCCACCTTCACCTACGAGACCGTCCGTCTCGCCGAGGACGGCGCACTCAACGAAGCGGTCCGCAACGTGGCGGCCAACCTCCTCGTCGGCCTCGCCGCCGCCTCCATCGGCCTCGCCCTGATGGCCGTCGCCTGACCCCACAGCACCCGTCTCGGCTCCGCCCGCGCGCGGGTCAGGTCGGGTAGGCGGTGATCTCGGTCGCCTTCACCGTGGCCCACAGGAGGTCGCCCTCGCGGAGCTCGAGCTCGGCCACCGCGGCGGGGGTGATCTCGGCGACGAGGTGCAAGGGAGGGCCGAGTCGGACCCGGACGCGATCGCCGAGCAGATCGAGGTGCTCGACGGTGGTGTGCCACCGGTTCCGGGGGCTGCCCTCGGGCTCGCGGTGGTGGAGCGCCACCGCGGCCGGGGCGATCGTGGCGAAGACAGCGCCGTCGTGCGGTTCCGCGGTGACCAGCGAAGCGCCGGCCGGCGTGGTGATCGTGGTGCCGGTGGCGGTTCCGTGCACGAGGTTGGTGCCGATGAGCTCGGCGACGTAGCGCGACCTCGGACGGGCCGTGACCTCGGCGATGGTGCCGGTCTGGGTGAGGTGGCCGGATTCGAGGATGGCGACGTGGTCGGCGAGCGCGAGGGCGTCGACGGGGTCGTGCGTGACGAGCACGGTGGGCCCGCCGAAGTCGGCGAGGAACCGGCGGAGGTCGCGGCGGACCTCGATGCGGGTGCCGACATCCAGGGCGGCCAACGGTTCGTCGAGGAGCAGGGCCGCGGGTTCGGTGGCCAGCGCCCGAGCGAGCGCCACCCGCTGGGACTCACCGCCCGAGAGCGCGCCGGGCTTGGTGCTCGCGTGGGACGCGACGCCGACCCGCGCGAGCAGCTCGTCGGCGAGCGCCTCGGCGTCGCGGGTGGGTCGGCCCTGCGAGCGGGGCCCGAACGCGACGTTGTCGCGGGCGGTGAGGTGGGGGAACAGCAG
>CAYRHS010000047.1:0-18866 GCA_964424125.1 uncultured Burkholderiales bacterium | reverse complement strand
CCGGAGCGGGGTTCTCGACCCCGTCGCGCTCGGCGGCGGCGACGTCGCCGGTGTCGAGCAGGTCGGCGACCGGGGAGAAGACCAGGAACAGCACCAGGAACACGACCGACCCGCCGGCGGCGAAAGCGAGCCAGACCCGGGCACTAGTCACGCGCACGTAGAGAGCGCCGAAGCCGATGCCGGCGAGCGCCGCGATGGCCCCGAGCGCCACGCCGCGCAGCCCCGTGGCGTCCTTCAGCAGTTGGATGACGAAGATCGCGAACAGCGCGGCGAGAAAGGTGACGTGGAGCCAACGACGCGCCGATTCTCGAACCAGCCCTACGGCGGCTTCCACCGCCCAGAGCAGGAGCGCCGGCCCGAAGGCGAGGGCGAGCGCGAACGCGACGATGTCGAAGCTGCTGGCGCCGCGGAACACAAACTCCTCGGGTGCCTTGCCGAACACGTCGAGGAGCGGTTGCGCGACCGCGAAGCCGCACAGCGCCAAGAGCTCGAGGAACGCCCGGGCTTCGGTGGCAGCGCGGTGACGGGCCGTACGCGCCCGTCCCTCCCTCACGATCGCGGCGCGGCGTGGAAGATCGTGCGGGTGCCGCCGGGCAACACCTCACGGCGGCGGATCTCGAACGCCTTGCCGAGGAGCGGCTCGAAGGTGGCGAGGCCGTAGTCGGCGTGTACGTGTGCGGGCTTGTTGGCGAGGAGTCGCTGGGCCATCGGGTCGTCCCGGTCGGGGAGCTCGACCACGACCTCCGTGTCGAAGCTCCGCAACCACTCGACGACCTCGGGCAGCGGGATGTTGGCGGCGATCGCGAGGTGGTGGACGAGCGCGAGCGCGAGCACGAGGTCGGGCGCGCCGCGGTCCGTGAACGCGCGCCGCTCCGTACCGCGCCAACCGAGCGCGGGCGACGGGTCGGTGAGGTCCATGACGAGCGGCAGCACGTTGCCGATCGCCTCCTCTCGCAGCGCCCGGTAGAGGTGGTCCACCACGAGCGCGTCCGAGTCGACGGCGAGGACGTAGTCGGCGTGTTCGGCCGCGATGCGGGCGAAGGTGCCTTCGTTGCAACCGAGGTCCCACACCATGCGGCGCGGGCGTTCCCCGGACACGGCGGCGACGAAATGCTTCTTGGCCTCCGTGCCCTCGTCGGAATAGGAGCAGATCTGGCGGTAGTCGGACCACGTCGAGGTGGACCGCTTCCAGTGCAGCTTGCCGACGAGCTTGCGCAGCTTGCGGACCATCGCCTTGCTGAGCTCGGTGTCGAAGCCCGCCTTGCGGGCGTCACGCTCGACCTTCTGGGTCGATTCGCCGCCGAAGCGACGCGAGAGCGCCTCGTGGAGGTGGACGTTCTTCCACACACCGGCCCGGAAGCGGTCCCGGAACGAGAGCAGCCGACGCATCTGCTCGGGCGGGATCCCGTTCACGGCGCCCCGCAGCATCGGCTGGAACGCCACGTCCTTGTACGCCTGGAGCATCAGCGGGTACAGGAACGTCTGGCAGAACTGCCGGTAGCCGGCCCACGGACCGCCGGTCGTGGGCTCGAAGCTCGGCACGTCGATGAAGACCGGGTGAGGGCCGCGCCACTGGACGTTGAACGCGTACCCGTCCTTCATCGTGGTGTCGGCGTCGAGCGCGGTCAGCAGCAGGTCGAGCTGCAGCGCCGCCGCGTCGCGCAACATCGATAAGGTCCATTCGTACGGATACGAGACGAACGGGATCGGCTCGTGCTCGAGGACGACCGACCACTGTTGCGCTTCCTCGATCGAGGTCAGCTGCTCGGCCGGGAGCTCCTCGGTGGCGACCAGGCCTCCGTCGGCGCGAAGTCGTTCGTAGAGGCCCGAGTCGCGCAGCGCCTGCCAGTCAGCGGCGGAACGCTCGTCGAGGCCGCGCAGCACGCGACCCTCGACGTAGAAGACGCGGTTCGCGGGGTCGCGAAAGGACGCCGGTTCGACCTGGGGTGACGGCACGCCGCCTCGACCGGCTGTGGCTACGCGCCCTGGTCGCTGGCGCGGGCCTCGGTGTCGGGTTCGGACGCAGCGTCGTCGGCGTCGGCGTCGACGACCTGGTGGGTCGTGTCCTCGGCGGGCTTGCCACCGAGCGGGTGCCGGATCCGCTGCCAGAGCATCCGGAAGAACACGCCGATTCCCGCCACCCCCGCGACGATGGCGGCGACGATGACGCTGCCGGAGCCTGCGTCGAGATAGCCGAGCATCGTGGGAACGCCCCTCCTGTTCGACCCCGAACCGGATGCCCATCGAGGCAGCCGGACCGAGCCATAAGTGGAAGACACCAGCGTAGCGGACGATGCGACGAAAACCCGCCACGCGGGAGAACCGTTCGGGACCCCAGGGGGACTCCCTCAGACGGCCAGGTTGACCGTCTGCGGGCCCGCAGGCGTGTCCCGCTCGATGGGCCGGAGGCGCACCCGGGTGCCCACCAGCTCCACCCGTTCGGCGTCGGCGAGGCGGTCCCGGTCCTCGAGCCGCCCGTAGCAGCGCGCGCCCCCGTACACCTCACACACCAGCAAGCCCCATTCGGGGGTTCCGTCGCGGCCGTGCACCACCGAGTAGGCGACCACGGTCGCGTCGCCGTCGTGGCGGTCGACGATGGTCCGGTGGCCGGCGTCGTCGAGCCGCTGCTGGATGTCACGGCTGTCCGGCGGTGTCACCGCTCCGGGCTCGGTCGAGTAGACGCCGTAGACGTGCTTCGTCATGTGCATTCCGACGCCGCTCACGAGCCCGACCGAACCCGGGTCGGCGCGAAGCGTCCGAGCCATCGTCGCGATCGAGTGGCTCAGGTAGTTGCTCCCCGCCCCACCGTGGTACGGGAGGCCGCCCGTGACGGTCAGCGGACGCGGATCGTCGTCGGCGAGACCCAGCGCGTCGCGTGCGAACTGCACGGAGCTGCCGAAGCAGCTGTAGAGGTCGAGGTGGGCCACGTCGTCGAGGGTGACGCCCGCGCCGCGCAGGGCCTCGGCGCTCGCCGCCGCCATCGCCGGTGAGCGCCACAGCTCCTCGTGCTCGGCCACGTACGTCGGATCGGTGGCGTAGCACCACCCGCGCAGGTACACGCGCCGGTCTGCAGGAATGCCGAGCGCGTCGGCCCGCTCATGGCTCGTCAGCACGAGCGCGGCCGCCATGTCGACGTCCATGACCGAGACCATGTACTTGGTGTACGGGTAGCCGACCATGCGGTTCTCGGTCGTCGGCGTGATGATCTCGTCCGCGCTGCGTGCAATCCGGAACCACGCGTCGGGGTTCGCGACCGCGACGTCGGTCATCGGCGCGAGCAGGCGGCCGAGCTCGGTGCGGTAGGCGTCGAGGCCCATACCGAGGTGCGCGCGGCGCGCGTTGTCGAAGGTGGCGAAGGTCAGCCAGGCCTGGAACACCTCGTGCGCGACCTCGGCCGGGTGGAACGGCGCCTCCCACGGGAACGCCCGCTTCTCGGGGGGCGGGAAGGAGTAGGTCGGCCGTGCTCCCTCCTTCTTCAGTCGGCGCTTCGTGGCGAGCGCCTCAGCGCCGACGACGAGCGCCACATCGACCTCGGCCCCGAGGATCCGCTGCGCGGTCTCCTGGACGAGCACCTGGGGCGTGGTCCCCCCGATCCCCGAGTAGTGACGACGAGCCGGTGACGCCCCGAGCCGTTCGGCGAGCCGGCCCGCGGGATCGTCGTACTGGCAGGTCTGGCAGTACACGATCTCGAGGGCCTCGAGGTCGCCCAGCAGGTCGGTCGCGGCACGGGCGTCGTCGGCTGCGGCACGCGCCACGGTTTCCCACATGGCGAGCGGTTCCGGCGCACCCTTCTCACCGACCTCCTCGGGGTGCCACGTGCGCGTCGCGATCCCGACGAGGCACGGGCTGCGGGGGTCGACGGGCATCAGCGCGGTCCACGGGCCACGGTCGCTCAGCGGCCCTTCCAGACCGGGTCCCGCTTCTCCACGAAGGCCTTCGGGCCCTCCTTGGCGTCCTCGGTCTGAAAGATCACGGAGGCGAGCTTGCTCTCGTTCTTGTACGCGGAGCGCATGTCCATCCCGAGGCCCTCGAGCACGCTCTGCTTCGTCGCCTGCACGGCGAGGGGCGCGTTAGCGGTGATGCGGTGGGCGTAGTCGTACGCGCGCTCGAGGAGGCGGTCGGGCTCGGTGACCTCGTTGAGGAGGCCCATCTCGAGCGCTCGCGGCGCGGGCACAAGGTCGGCGCAGAGCAGGAACTCCATCGCGTGCGGGAAGGCGATCTGGCGGGGGAGTCGCACGGTCGTGCCGCCACCGGCGAAGAGCCCGCGCTTGGGTTCCATGACGGCGAACTTGGCGTCGGGCACCGCGAGCCTGATGTCGGTGCCGCCGAGCATCTCCATCCCGCCGGCCGTGCAGAAGCCGTTCACCGCCGCGATGATCGGCTTGTAGATCTTGGCGCCCCGCAGCACCGCCTTCGTGCCATCGTCGATGCGGTACCCGCCGATCTCCTCGACGTCTCCGGACGCGATCCGCTCCTGGAGCTCGGTGATCTCGGGGATGTAGGTCTTCAGGTCCGCGCCGGTGAAGAACGCGTCCCCGACCCCCGTGACGATCGCCACCCACGCGTCTTCGGTGTCCCGGAAGCGTTCCCATGCCGATCGGAGCTGGAAGAAGTGCTCCATGTCGGCGGAGTTGCGGGCTTCGGGGCGGTCGATCGTGATGCGGACGACGTGGTCGTCGTCCTGCTCGTAGTGGATCGGCATGCCAGAATTCCTCCCGCTGGAACCTGACATCGTAGTCAGGTTCGTCCGGGACGCTCGTGGGACGTGGCCGTGCGCGAACACCGGTACTCGTTCGTGATGCCGCACTCGGCGGCGCGCGTCTGGGCGTTGTTCCAGGACTACGACCGCTGGACGGAGTACGCGCCGATGGTGCGGCGCGTCGAGGTGCTCTGGCCCGGTGACGAGCACCACAACGGCCGGCTGCGGCGCGTCATCTACAAGCTCCCGTTCGGTCGGCAGGGCACCGCGCTCGAGCTCGTGCACGACGTCGTCCCCGAACGCGGGTACACGTACACGATGATCAGCAAGGCACCCGGCAACGACCAGACCGGCCGCATCGCGCTCGAGCCGCTCGGACCCAATCGCGCGCGCTTCTCTTTCGAGGAGCGCTACCACCTCACGCAGGCGCCGTTCCGCTGGTTCGAGGGGCCCATCTACCGGTTCATCAATCGCCAGAACGAGGCGAGCATGCACCGGGCATCGCGCTGGCTCACCGAGCACCCCGACTATCGTCCGGATCTGGTGGACCCGGAGGTTCCCGACTCTCGATGACCAATCGACCGAAAGCGCTCGTCACCGCCCCGCTGCGCGGCGAGGGTCTCGAGACGCTACAGGGGCTGGCCGAGGTCGTGCTCGATCCCTGGATCGACCAGGACCCGCTGCGGATCTACTCGGCGGAGGACCTAGCGGCCCGTGTCGAAGCCGAAGGCGCGGACCTGCTCGTCGTCGAGGCCGACAAGGTCGCTGGCCCCGTCCTCGAACTGCCCTTGCGGGCGATCGGCGTCTGTCGAGGCGACCCGGTGAACGTCGACCTTCCCGCGGCGACCGCGGCGGGGATCCCCGTCGTGCGCACGCCCGGCCGCAACGCCGACGGCGTGGCCGAGCTGACCATCGCGCTGCTCATGGCGGTGACGCGCTACGTCCTGCCGGCCGACGCCGACGTGCGCGCCGGGCGCATCTTCGACCAGGGGACCATCCCGTACCAGCGGTTCCGCGCCTGGCAGGTGGCGGGCCAGACATTCGGCATCGTCGGGCTCGGCGCCATCGGCCACGCCGTCCGTTGGCGCGCCGAGGGACTCGGGATGCGCGTGATCGCCACCGACCCGTACAGCGACGAGGCGACGCACTCGCTCGACGACCTGCTGGCCGAGTCCGATGTCGTGTCCATGCACAGCGTCGTGACACCCGAGACGACGGGCATGATGGGTGCCGCGCAGTTCGAGACGATGCGGGAGGGCGCGGTGTACCTGAACGCGGCGCGGGCGGCGCTGCACGACATGGATGCATTGGTGGCGGCGCTGCAGTCGGGTCACCTCGGCGGCGCGGGGCTCGACCATTTCGAGGGCGAGATGCTCCCGACGGATCACGCGCTCACGCAGCTGCGCAACGTCGTCCTCACACCGCACATCGGCGGCGCGACCTACGACACCGAGGTCGTCCAGTCGAAGATCGTCGCCGACGACTTCGCCCGGATCCTCGCCGGCGACAAGCCCGAGCACCTGGCGAACCCCGAGGTCATGGAGTGACGAGCGTGGGAGCGACGAACGCGGGAGTAACGGGCTGATGGCACGAGCCGCAGGCGAGGATCCACGGGCCGTCGAGGAGGCGCTGCTGGAGACGGCGCGGGAGATGCTCCACCGCGGGCTCGTCGAGGGCACGTCCGGCAATCTCTCGGCGCGCCTACCGAACGGCGGCGTCGTGATGACGCCGTCGTCGGTCGAGTACGAGGGGATGACCATCGACGACCTCGTGATCTGCGACCCGGACGGCGAGGTGGTTTCCGGTGAGCGCGCCCCGACGACCGAGAAGGCGCTCCACCTCGCGTGCCTGCGCAAGCACGAGGACATCGCCGCGGTGATCCACTCGCACGCCAAGTTCGCCACGATGTTCGCGATCACGCACCAGCCGATCCCGTGCGTGATCGAGGAGTTCGACGTCTACGTCGGCGGCGAGGTGCCCGTGGCGAACTACGAGCTCACGGGCTCCGACGACCTGGGCGAGGAGGTCTCGCGCTGGGTCGGCGAGCGCGGCGCCGTGTTGATGGCCAACCACGGCCTGCTCACCGTGGGCAAGGACCCGAAGGACGCGATGAAGATCGCTTCGCTCGTGGAGCGCACCGCCGAGATCGTCTGGGGTGCCCGCCTCCTCGGCGACCTCGTCCCCCTCCCGCAGCAGACCCTCGACAACTTCGCCCCCATGTACAAGCTCATGCGCGGGTTGTAGGTGGGGAATTTCTTGGATGCGTTCATGACGCGCGCTCAGCGCGCGTCATGAACGCATCCAACTGCCGCACCACCTCGGCGGGTCGGCGCTCGAGGTCGGTGGACGTGAAGCGGAGCACGTGCCATCCGCGTTCGACCAGGCGGTTCTGCCGGGCAAGGTCGGCTTCCCACGCTTGTCGGCCGCCGTGGTGCTCGAAGCCGTCGATCTCGATCGCCAAGCGCTGCTCGGGATATGCGAAGTCTGCGCGTGCGTTGCGGTTTCCGATCCGCACGGTGTACTGGCGCTGAGGCTCGGCCAGTCGAGCATCCCTCACCAGCTGGACGAACCGGGTCTCAAGGCGGCTTTGCGGTGTGACGTCGTCGATCGTCCGCCCCTCGAGGAGTCTCAGCATCCCGGGCGAACCCGGTCGATGCGTACCCATCCTCTCGATCAGCGACCTGATCTGCGTCAAGGAGCTCAAGCCGCGCCGGATGGCGTCGTCGAGTGCGATCTCCAGGTCCTTGCGTTCGAGCACCACGGAGAGATCGATCAGGGTTCTGGTTGGTGTCGTCGTGGGAATCCGGTCGATCTCGGTTAGATCAGCGTCGAAGAGGATCTGCGATTCGTGCCACACGACCTCCGCTGACCGGCGACGTCGATGGCGGAGCGCGGTCACCTCGACGACGGAGCGTTCCGATCCGGCCAAGTTCCAGAGAAGAGCGGCGCTCCGATGTGACGCCACCGCCGGCCCGCCAAGACACGCGGCGAGCAGACGTTGTTCCCACGAACCTGGCGTGTGGGCGTCGCGGTACACGCACCAGTCGGCGCGCTCCCACGCGCCCGCCGTCAGGCGGCGGCTGATTGCGCCGATCGAGAATCCGACGTCGATCGCCTGCTGGCGCGTGAAGACGCCGTGTTGCCTCTTGGAGACCTCGCCGAGCAGATGCGTGCGTGATGGTCGCTGAGCGCGCGTCATGAACGCATCAAAGCAGGGGGGTGTGACAGGTTCGGCTCGTTACTTGCGGGGGAGGCCGAGGACGCGCTGGGCGAGGATGTTCTTGTTCACCTGGGTGGTGCCGCCGGCGATCGTGAGGGCGCGGGAGTAGAGGCGCTCACGCGCCCACTCGCCGGAGTTCGCATCCGGGCCGAGCACGTCGCCGGCCACGGCGGCGATGCGCTGTTCCACCTGGCTCCAGTGCAGCTTGGCGATGCTGCCCTCGGGGCCCATCGGCCGCCCGTGGACCTCGGCGGAGATCGCCCGGTCGGAGATCAGCTTCAACAGTTCGCCGTCGAGGTAGACGCGAGCGATTCGGCGCCGCAGCACCGGGTCGTCGGCTGCGGTGCCGTCGCCGACGGGGGTTCGGCGTGCGAGCTCGAGCAGCTTCCCGATCTTGCGCCGCACGCCGAGATGCAGTTTCGCCACCGTGCCCCGCTCGTACGCGAGCGTCGTCATCGCCACCCGCCAGCCCTCGTTCTCGGGGCCCAGCCGCGCGTCGACCGGCACACGCACGTCGGTGAAGAAGATCTCGTTGAACTCCCGTTCGCCCGTGATCGTGACGAGGGGCCGCACCTCGATGCCGGGCAACGTCATGTCGACGAGCAGGCACGAGATGCCCCGGTGCTTCGGCGCGTCGGGATCGGTGCGAACCAGCAGCTCGCACCAGCTCGCGACGTCCCCGAGGGTGTTCCACACCTTCTGGCCGTTCACGACGAAGACGTCGCCGTCCCGCACCGCCGAGCACTGGAGCGACGCGAGATCGGAACCGGCCTCGGGCTCCGAGAACCCCTGGCACCAGATGTCGTCGCCCCGCAGCATCGCAGGGAGGAAGCGGCGCTTCTGGGCCTCGGTCCCGTGCTCCATGATCGCCGGGGCGATGTTGGAGATGCCGAGGGGGTTCAGCGTGCCGGGTGCACCGGCCCGGTGCATCTCCTCGGCGAAGACGACTTGCTCAAGGACGCTCGCGCCGCGACCGCCGTACTCCGCGGGCCACGAGATGGCGGCGTAGCCCGCGTCGGCCAGCGTCCGGTTCCAGTGCCGGAGTGCTTCGAGCCGGACCGGATCGGTGTCGATCCCGGTGCCCGAGAGCGCCCGCAGGTCGTCGGTGAGGTGCTCGTCGAGCCAGGCCCGGAACTCGTGCCGGAACGCTTCCGCCTCGGGTGGGAAGTCGAAGTTCATCGGCCGCGGTCCTCGAACGGAGACGGGAACGGGAGGAGCGCCATCCTAGGCAGAGAGCCGCGCGAGGAACCCGGCCGCGTCGGGATCGGCGAGCAGTGCGCGCGCCGACCGGTAGGAGCGGCGCGCGACGCGCGCCCGACGCCCGGCGTCCATCGTGACGAAGCCCATCGCCTTGCGGTCGGCGAGCGTCGGCTGGACCACGAGCACGCTCGCCCCCCGAGCCCGCAGCGTCGCGAGCTCCCGTGCCAGCCGCCGGCGGCGCGGCCAGCGGATCGCCGCGTCCGGGGTCGGTGGCCACGGCGAGGCCGCCATCGACATCGGTGCCGACACGATCACCGCCTCGAGGTCGTCGCGCGCCGCGAGGTCCGCGTTGGTCACCGAGTGGACACCGCCGTCGACGTACCGCTGCCCGTCCACGGTGACCGGGACGAAGAAGCCGGGGATGGCGCACGACGCCGCCACCGCGGTCGCGACGTCGACCGCAGGAGCGATGTCACGCGATCGGCTGCTCGAACCGTGGGGCGAGCCGAAGACCACGCGCCGCCCGTCGACGAGGGAGACCGCGCACGTCTGGAACGCGCGCGTCGGCCACGTCCCGCCCCACAGCGCGCGCAACGGCGCGGCCACGGCCTCGGTGGAGACGGTGCCTTCGGGTACGAGCGCGGCGGTCACGACCCCGGGCCGGACCGAGAACGGGCGCCTCGCGAGCAGGGGGAGCATCCCCGGTGCCGCGGGGCGGGGGAGTCGCGGGCGTCCGGACGCTCGCAGGTCCGGTCGTCGCACCGCCGAGGAGCGCGCGATCACCGCGCGGCCCTCCTCGCTCAGCGGGGCGTCGACGACGCGGGCCAGCAGGTCCCGGGGCGGCAGACCCGCGCGCAGCAGCGCGCCGGTCAACGCGCCGGCCGAGGTCCCGACGACCAGGTCGGCCTCCCGGGCGTCCCATCCGCCCACGTCGGCGAGGGCGGCGAGAACCCCGGCGTGGTAGGCGTGCCCGACCTCCCCGCCCGCCCCGAGGACCACGCCCACGCTCGCCACGCGGGCGAGCCTGGCACGCGCCGTGCCGGCGGGACCACGCGCGGTCGCTTGGCAGACCGTGCGCCCGCTTGATATACTTAGCATACCGGGAAGACCCGGTGTGGTTCTCCCTGCGACAAGGAGGTGGGAGGTGGCCAGCATGCCAGCGCTCGAGTTCTCCGAGCGTGTGGAACAGGAAATCCTCGACTACGTCGAGACCGCGCAGAAGGCCGTACTCGAGGGCACGAAGGGCGTGGCGGAAGCGGTCGTCGAGGCCGTGCCGAACCTGCCCGCGTTCCCCCTGTCCGACCAGGTCCCGGCTCCGTCCCAGATGGTCGACCTGGGCTTCGACCTCGCCGAGAAGCTCCTGGCCAGCCAGCGGAAGTTCAGCCGCGAGCTGCTCGAGACCGTGGAGGGCGTGATCTGGATGCGCCCGGCTCGTCCCGCGGTGGCGGCGGCGCAGTCCGCCTGAAGCGAAACGGAGCCGGACGACAACGGGCCCCGACCGGGCGGGTCGGGGCCCTGCTTTTCCGCGAGGAGTGCGCGTGACCGCGAGAGAGGGACTGGGCGGCCAGCTCGAATCGTTGGGCCGCTTCATCCGGAGCCAGCGGAAGCTGGCGAACCTCTCGCTGCGCGAGCTCGCCGAGCGCACGAACGTTTCCAACCCGTACCTGAGCCAGATCGAGCGCGGGTTGCACGACCCATCCGTGCGGGTCCTGAAGTCCATCGCGTCCGCGCTGAACCTCTCCGCCGAGACCCTCTTCGCCCAGGCCGGTCTGCTCGACGACCTCGCCGGCACTGATCGGCCAGCGAGTCGCCCCGACACCGAGGCCGCGATCTGCGCCGACCCCGACCTGACCGACGAGCAACGCCACGCCCTGCTTGCGGTGTATCGCAGCTACAAGGCCGCGACCGTCGCCGCGGCCGACCGCGAGACGATCGCGGAGTCGCGCTGAGCGTCAGCCCCGCTTGGCGGCCAGGGCTCGTTCCTTGGCAGCGCGGGTTTCCGCGGCACGACGGACGTTCTCCTCGTGGAGCTCGGCGGTCGTGCGCACGACGCCGTCGACCTTGAGCTCGCCCACGATGTGGACCTCACCGATCGTCTCGTCCATGTACGTCTGACCCTCGGCCGTCGGGACGAACCAGCCGGTCGGGCACATCGTGAGCACCTCGACGAAGGAGAAGCCGTCGCCGCGCGTCTGGGTCTCGAACGCGCGTCGGAACATCCGGTTCGTGCGAGCGACAGCTCCTGCCGAATGCACGGAGCCCCGCGCGACGTACGCCGCTCCGTCGAGCCGCGCGACCAGATCGCCGATCAGGATCGGGTGGCCGTGGTACTCGGCGTCGCGGCCGTCGAGCGAGGTCTTGGTCCGCTGGCCGAGGACGCTCGTGGCGGTCATGTGGCCGCCCGTCTCTCCGAAGACGCCGTTGTTGAGGAGGATGCAGGTCACCCGCTCGCCGCGGGCGGCGGTGTGGAGGACCTCCTGGAGCCCCTCGTTGACCATGTCGCCGTCTCCCTGGAGCGTGTAGACGATCGCGTCGGGACGCATGCGCTTGATCCCGGTCGCCACCGACGGTGCGCGGCCGTGCAGAGCCTGGACGAGGTCGAGGTCGGTCGACGCGGAGAAGCTCGTGTAGCAGCCGATCCCCGCCACCGCGATCGTCCGTTCCGCGAGTCCGAGGTCCTCGATGGCCTCGAGGTACCCGCGCAGGGCGAGCGGCTCGCCGCAGCCGGGGCACATGTGGTGCTGCTCGGAGAGGAGCAGCGCGGGCTTCTGCGGCTCGACGACCCGAGCACCCTCCGCCGGAGGGGCCGACGCGTCCAGGATCGGCCCGAGGTGGTCCTTGGTCACGGGGTCACCTCCAGTTGGTGTGGCGCGGGCACGAAGCGATGCTCGTCGGCACCCGGGACGGGCGGGAGCTCCTCGTCGCGGTGCAGCGCCAGGATCCGCGCCCGGATCGCGTCGACCTCGAGGAGGCGTCCGACGCCGAAGCCCGAGCTGTCGGTGGAGACGCCGCCGATGAACCGAACCGGCGCGCGCCCGGCGACGCCGATGCGGACGTCGTCGATCATCTGGCCCGTGCACAGCTCGAAGGAGCCGACGCGCCGCGCGACCGCGGCGGCCTCGCCGACGGTCTCGTAGGGGAACGGCCACAGCGACACGGGCCGCACCCATCCGATGCGCTCCCCGTCGGCGCGCAGCTCGTCGATCGCGAACTTGACGAACTTCGCCGGCGTCCCGAACGCGACGACGACGGTCTCGGCGTCGTCCAGCCACCCGGTCTCGACCCGGACCTCGCGCGCCTCCATCTCCGGGATCTTCGACGCCGCGTACTGGAAGTTGCCCTCCTGGCCACGCGAGGTCCGGCCGATCTTGTCGAAGCCGAGGGGCGTGACGATGCGCGAACCCCCGGAGCCACCCGTCGACCCGTCGACGGCCCAATTCTTGGCGGGCAGCGGGGGGAATTCCCGGGCCTCGAGCGCGACCGCCTCCTGGGTGTGCGCGAGGAGGTAGTCGCCGTAGAGGACCACGGGGTTGCGCCACTTGTCCGCGAGGTGGAACGCGGTCTGGGTGAGCTCGACGCCCTCGGCGATGTCCTGCGGCGCGAGCACGAGGTTCCGGGCGTCGCCGTGGCTGCCGCCCCGTGTCGCCTGGAAGTAGTCCTGTTGACCCCGGGCCATGTTGAAGACGACGAGCGGCAGCTCGGCGAGTGTGATCTCCGAGAGCGACTCCTGCATGAGCGAGAGGCCCTGGCCCGTCGATCCGGTCGCGGCCCGGGCGCCCGTGGCGGCGGCGCCCCACGCCATGCCGACGGCCTCGAGCTCGCTCTCGGCGTTGATGCAGGTGCCGCCGGCGTCGGGGAGGAGCGCAGCGAAGTGCTCCAGGATCTCGGTGAACGGTGTCATCGGGTAGCCGGCGAAGAACCGACACCCCGCGGCGATCGATGCCCGCACGAGCGCTTCGGAGCCCTCCATCAGCCGCCGCTCGGGGCGGGCCGATGCGCTCACGACCCCGACTCCGGCTCGCTGGCCAGCCTGGTGGCAACCGGACGCTCGAAGCGGAACACCTCGAACACGAAGTCCGGGCAGACCATCAGGCACGCCGCACAACCCGTGCAGCCCGGGTGCAGCTGTGGGTAGTGGTAGCCGAGATGGTTGACGTCCTCCGACATCGTCAGCACCTCGGGCGGACACGCGGGGATGCACAGCTCGCAGCCCTTGCAGGCTTCGACCGCGATCGTGACGGTGCCGCGGGACGTGATCGTCGAGGTCACGCCCCTCCTCCTGCTCCGATCGTGGCGGACGCGGCGGCTACGGCGCGTTCCCACGCCGGCGCCCCGTGGCGGGGGAGCGTGTCCCACCCGGCGCGGATGGCGCGTTCGTTGCCCTCGACGTGCTGTCGGCGATAGGGCGGGATGGAGGCGCGCATCGCCGCCAGCAACGGATCCAGCCCGACGAGGTCGGTGAGCGCCGCGTAGGCCCCGGCCATGACCAGCGCGCCGGCGATCGGGCTGTCGACCTCGGCCGCGAGGTTCGTGGCCGGCACGCGATGTGCGCGCGCCGCCTCGGGGAGCGGGCTCGTGAACGTCTCGTCGTTCACGAGGACCACGGCGTCGGGCACGAGCTTCGCCGCCACGGGTTCCCAGTACTCGTCGTGCATCGCGATCGCCGACCACGCCCGGGAGACGATGGGCGGGGCCCGCAGCGGCTCGTCCCCGACCACGACGGTGGCGTCGGTGTTCCCACCCCGCATCATCCCGCCGTAGAGACCGAACAGCATGACGGCGCGCCCTTCGAGCGTGGCGGCACGCGCGAGCACCTGCGCCGCGAGCTGCACGCCCTGACCGCCGATGCCGGTGAGGAGGAGCTCACGTTCCATGTGCAGGCCCCTCGTCCCCGGGGCGTGCGCCGATCCCGGCCAGCACGAACTCCACGAGGTGCTCGGCGTCCTCGTCGGAGGGCGGTTCGCGCCGGAGCAGCGCGTCGTGCATCGTGGCCATCGTGAGGTGGTAGACGGCGTCCGCGTCGCGCTCGGCGCCGCCGGCCGCCGACACGGCTTCCCGCAGCGGCGCGCGCAGGAGGTCGGCGGAGCGGGTGGTCTCGGCGGGGAAGCGGTCGGCGAGGCGGTCGCCGTCGACCGCGAACGGGCGCGTGGCCGCGGCCGCGTCGCGGTTGCGCGCCTGCTCCAGAACCCCTGTGATCCACGCCCTGACCTGATCGCGCCCGGAGTCGGCGCGCGCCACGAGATGGTCGAGGTAGCCGACGAGCTGACGTCGGCCCGCGTCGAGGAGCGCCACCAGCAGCTCGTCCTTGCTGCGGAAGTGGCGGTAGAAGGCCACGTTGGAGAGCCCGGCCTCGGCGACGATGTCCGCCACCCGCAGGTCGAGGTTCCCGGCACGCGCTGCGAGCGTGAACGCGGCGTCGAGCAGCCGGTGGACCTCCTCGGTCGCGACGGCCTCCTGGTCGGCGACCGCCCGGCGCACCGCGACGTCGGCCAGCGTGGTCATCGGCACCAGCTCAGAACACCGTTCTTCATTTGGAGAACGCTATTCTGCACCGGGTGACGGTGCAAGCGGACCTTCCGTTCAACCAGCGGGAGCCGGCCGCGGTTCGGCGGCCAAGCGCTCGGCCAGGAGGGCCCGTTGGACCTGGCCGGTGGCGGCCGTCCGGGGGAGGTCACGCACGACGCGTACGAGCCGCGGGTGCTCGAAGTCGGCCAGACGCCCCTGGC
Organism: uncultured Burkholderiales bacterium; assembly: GCA_964424125.1. Classification (GTDB taxonomy): domain Bacteria; phylum Actinomycetota; class Acidimicrobiia; order IMCC26256; family JAOSJL01; genus CAYRHS01. The sequence continues at coordinate 4,021 of CAYRHS010000047.1, read as the reverse complement.
AGAAGGAGCGCAGGTCGTTGACCGACGGTGGGTCTCCCGCGGGCACGACGCACGCGCAGACGAGCTCGCCCCAGTCCGGATCGGCGACGCCGACGACCGCCACGTCGTCGACCGCGGGGTGCTCCACGACGACGGCTTCCACGGCCGCGGGTGAGACCGCCTCACCGCCGGTGCGGATGACCTCCCGAATGCGTCCGACGATGGAGAGGTACCCCTCGTCGTCGACCTCCCCGAGGTCGCCCGTGTGGTACCAGCCGTCGCGCACGGTGGCTGCGCTGGCGTCGGTGTCGTCGAGGTACCCGGACATGAGGAAGTCGCTGCGCAGGCACACCTCGCCGTCCTCTTCGAGGCGCAGCTCGACGCCCGGAGCGGGCAGGCCCACGGTGCCGGGCTTGCGACGGAGGTCCCCGTGGTCGAGGACCGTTCCCGGTCCGGCCTCGGTGGAGCCGTAGAAGACCCTGGTCGTGGTGTGGGGCAGAGCGTCGCGGATGGCGTCGATCAGCTCGGGCGGTGTCGCCGAGGTGCCCGTGTCGGCGAAGCGCAGGGTCGAGAGGTCATAGCCGCCGAGCGCGTGCTCGAGGATGCGTGCCCACACGGCGGGGATGGCGTACAGGCGCGTTGCGCGGTGTTGCTGGACCGCGTGCAGCAAAGACTCGGCATCGGGGCGGCGCACGAGGTGCACGGGCGCGCGCGCCTGCCACGCACCGAGCGCCATCGACCAGCCCGCCATGTGGAAGAGCGGGAACATGCACACTGTCGAGTCCCCCGCCGGCGCCTGGGTCGAGGGGAAGGTCCGCAGGACGTTCGCGCGGTGCGAGAGCACGACGCCCCTGGGAGCGCCCGTGCTGCCGCTCGTATAGAAGACGACGTGCGGGTCCTCCTCGCCGGGTGGCGGCCCGGCCGGTTCGGCGTCGGCGGCCGCCCGCGCGCGATCGGCGAGGTCCTCGAGGTAGGGGACGTCGGCCAACCCCGCGGCCTCGCGGCCGTGTTCGTCGTGGGCCCGGTCCGCGACGACCCAGCGCGGCCGGGCGTGCTCGATCACACGGGCGCATTCCTCCGTGGCGAGGCGCAGGTTCATGGGCACGAACACCGCCCCGAGCTTGGCCAGAGCGCCGAACGTCGGGAGCGCGCCGATCACGGTGCCGCCGCACCACGCGATCCGATCGCCGCGCTCGACCCCGGCGCCGCGCAGGGCGTGGGCGATGCGGTTCGACCAACGGTTGAGCTCGCCGAAGCTGATGCTCAGCTCACCGATCGTGGCGGCCGGACGGTTCGGCGCCACCGCGGCTCCTCGGCGGATGACGTCGCCCACGACCAAGGCCATGGCCAGGCATGATCGCCGCGTCGGGGAGGCAGGGCAATCGTCCCGGCCGGCGCTCGGGTGGCTCGGCAGCTTCGAGGCGATGGGCCGCCTAGATTGCGTCGCGCATCCGGGCGCAGGGATTCGGGAGTCGGCGATGGCGACGATCTTCCACGAGGACGACGGCGACGTCGCCGTGATCCAGCGGTCCTCGATCGCAGTGGTGGGCTACGGGAACCAGGGGCGGTCGTGGGCCCTCAACCTGCGGGACTCGGGACTCGACGTGAAGGTCTGCGCCCGGGCAGACGAGTCCCGCCGGCAGGCCGAGACGGAAGGGTTCCCCGCCCACGAGATCCCGGAGGCGAACGACGCCGACGTCATCTGCGTCCTGGTCCCCGACGACGTGATCGCGGAGTTGCCGCTGGCGCCCCGACGGGGCGCGCTCGTGGTCGTTGCCAGCGGCTACACACCCGCCTTCGGCCGCTTCGAGCCCGAGTGCGACCTCGGGATGGTCGCGCCGCGAATGCTCGGCCCCGAGGTGCGGCGCTGCTACGAGGAAGGCGTCGGCTTCATCACCGCGGTCGGGGTGCACCGTGACCACTCCGGGAACGCCTGGGACCGGACGCTCGCGGTCGCCAAGGCCATCGGCGGGCTACGGCAGGGTGCGATCGAGCTCACCGCGCGCCAGGAGGCGATCCTCGACCTCGCGGTGGAACAGGCGCTCTCGCCCGCGCTGACCCGCGTGAGCGAAGCGTTCGTCACCGAGATGACCGAGCGGGGGATCCCGCTCGCGGCGGTCCTCGTCGAGCTCGTCCTCTCCGGGGAGGTCGAGCGGACGTACCGGCTGTTGCGCGAGGAGGGCTTCGCGGGACAGCTCGAGTACCACTCGCCGACTAGTCAGTACGGGCAGCTCTCGCGCCGCGGCGCCTACGACCACCTCGACGTGGGCGCCACCATGCACGAGCTCGTGGAGCAGATCGCGGACGGCCGCTTCGCCGACGAATGGGACGCGGAACGCGCGACCGGTCACGCGAAGCTGAAGGCGCTCAAGGAGCAGCACGCGGGCCCCGCCATCGCCGAGTTCGAGCGCGCGATCCGGGAGCAGCTGGGCTCGGGGGGTACCTGAGCGGCCGCGATCGCTCGACGCGGGTCAGCGTGTCCGGCGGAGGACCAACCAGGCCGCGGCCGCGAGTGCCGCGCCGGCCACGAGCTCGTTCGACATCCGGTCGGGCGCCTCGTTCTGCATCCACTTGTGGAACCGATCGAGCCAGCGAGGGAGCGGATTGACCCCGAGGAAGTGCTGGGCGGGCTTGTCGACGTCGAGCACGCAGGCACCGGCCATGCCCGCGAGCACGGCCCCGCGCGGCGGAGGCGCGGTCGCGGCCAGCGCGAGAAGGGAGGCGAGACCGAGCGTGCCGTCGATGCGCGCCATCCGGAGGATCTCGGGGTCGGCCAGGGTGAGGCGGGCGTCGCCGTAGTGGGGCAGCCCGTCCATGGCCAGGTGCGAGAAGAATCCCGCCCAGAACGCGGGGAGCACCCGGTCCTCGGCCAGCGCGCCGACGACGGCGCCCGCGTAGACGTGGCTGGTGATGAACACGGCCGTCAGTCTCGCGGGTGGCGCCCGTCCGCCCCGATCGGTGTGCGTTCGGGCAGGCTCACCTTACCATTGCCTGTTGCCTGACTGCCCTTGTCTCTCGACAATCGTTGGTGATAAGGTGCTGGTCGATGAGAACACCCGAAGCCCTCACGGACAGGTTCCGGGAAGAAGGGCTGCGCGTCACACCGCAGCGCCAGTGCATCTTCCGGCACCTCTGGGGCGACGACTCGCACCCGACGGTCGAGGCGCTCCACGAGCGCGTGCGCGACGAGATGTCGACCGTCTCCCTCAAGACCGTGTACCAGACCGTGCACGACCTGGCGGACATGGGCGAGGTGCGCCTCATCGACCTCGGGACCGGGACGCAGCGCGTCGACCCGAACGCCGAGGAGACCCACCATCACCTCGTGTGCGTGCGCTGCGGAATGATCCGTGACGTACCGGTTCCCGAGGAGGTGCCACGCCTGCCGAGCGGCGCGCGGCGGGGCTTCTCGGTCGACAGCGTGGAGGTGAACTACCGGGGCCTCTGCGACGCGTGCGCGTCCGTGGCCGACGACTGAACGAATCCCAACCAACCCGATCACAAGTCCAACAAGCGAGACAGGAGCAGCGATGCCCAAGCTGGAAGGCACCAAGACCCACGACAACCTGAAGACCGCCTTCGCCGGTGAGAGCCAGGCGAACCGCCGGTACCTCTACTTCGCCCAGAAGGCGGACGTCGAGGGATACCCGGACGTCGCCGCGCTCTTCCGCTCGGTCGCCGAGGGCGAGACCGGCCACGCGTTCGGCCACTTCGACTTCCTCGCCGAGGTCGGGGACCCCGTGACCGACGTTCCCGTGGGACCGACGGAGGACAACCTGAAGTCGGCGATCGAGGGTGAGACCTACGAGTACACCGAGATGTACCCGGGATTCGCCCGCACCGCACGCGACGAAGGGTTCGAGGAGATCGGCGAATGGCTCGAGACGCTCGCACGCGCCGAGAAGAGCCACGCCGGCCGCTTCACCAACGGCCTCGAGACCCTCAGCTGACCATCGCCCATCTCGGGGCGGCGAGTTGGGTGGCGGGGGGGCACCCAAGCACCCCCCCAACATTGGGGGCCAGACGACCACCAAACCACCCC
>CAYRHS010000046.1:0-18873 GCA_964424125.1 uncultured Burkholderiales bacterium | reverse complement strand
GTCGTGAGCTGCCGTTGCCGGAGCAGTGCCCGATTGGCGCGGTGCAAGACGTCGATGACCCGTTCCGAGGCCGAATCGCCGCGGGGAGGTCGCCGTTCGAGTCGGCCCGCCAGCGCCTGGATCTGCTCGACGTTCGCCTCGAGAAGGAGGCGTTCCTTGCAGGAGAAGTAGCGGTACACGGTGCCGAGGGCGACGTCGGCCTCCGCCGCCACGTCGCGCATCTGCACCGCGTCGAAGCCTCCGGCCGCGGCCAGGGTCAGTGCCGCGTCCAGGACACGACGCCGTCGAGCGGCCTGATTGCGGGCGAGCGCCGTCGTCACCCCAGAATTGAAACACGTTCTGATTTTTCCGAGCAAGCAGTCGCGGCCAGGACCGACCCGCACGGGCTAGACATTGGGCCGTGGCGGACCTCCTCGATCTCGCCGAGCGCCTCTGGGTGGGTTCGACGTCCGTCGAGGAACTCCATCCGATGGCGCTCGTCGCCGATGCGGAGATCGCCCCCGGCACGCACAGCGTCGGCGCGTTCTCCAATGTGCACGCCTTCGAGACCGACGACGGCCTCGTCCTCGTCGACACCGGCTTCGAGGCGATGGCAGGCCACATCCACGAGACAGTTCGCCGTTGGCGACCCACCGACGTGCGCGCCGCGGTGTTCACCCACGGTCACGTCGACCACGTGCTGGGACTGGCACCGTTCGAAGAGGAAGCCAGGGCTCGGGGCAGGAACCGCCCGCGGGTCGTCGCCCACGAGCTGGTACCGGCCCGCTTCGACCGCTACCGATCGACCGCGGACTGGAACACCGCGGTGAACCGTCGGCAGTTCGGGCTCGGCGAGGAGTTCCACTGGCCGACCGAGTATCGATACCCGGACGAGACCTACCGCGATCGCATCACGCTCGACGTCGGTGGAGAGCGCTTCGAGCTCCGCCACGGGAAGGGCGAGACCGACGACGCCACATGGGTGTTCGTCCCCGACCGGCGCATCCTGTGCACCGGCGATTTCTTCATCTGGGCCTCGCCCAACGCCGGGAACCCGCAGAAGGTGCAGCGCTTCGCGCGTGAATGGGCGCTCGCGCTCGAAGAGATGGCCGCGTGCGACGCCGAAGTGCTCCTCCCCGGCCACGGGGTTCCCGTCATCGGCGCCGACCGGGTGCGTCGCGCGCTGACCGAGACCGCCGAGCTCCTCGACGGCCTCCAGGCACAGACCGTCGAGATGATGAATGCCGGTGCGCAGCTCGACGAGATCATCCACTCGGTGCACGCGCCCCCGCATCTGCTCGAACGGCCGTACCTCCGGCCGGTCTACGACGAGCCCGAGTTCGTCGTCCGCAACGTCTGGCGATTCTTCGGTGGCTGGTGGGACGGCAACCCGGCCCACCTGCAACCCGCGTCCGAGGGTTCGATCGCACGCGAGCTTGCCGGACTCGCCGGCGGCGCGACACGCCTCGCCGATCGAGCCGCCGAGCTGGCGGCCTCGGGCGAGCTCCGCCTCGCCGGGCACCTCGCGGAGCTCGCAGCTCTCGCCGCGCCCGACGACGTCGAGATCCACCGTGTCCGTGCCGAGGTCTTCGCCCGCCGGACCGAGGCGGCCACCTCGACGATGGCCAAGGGCGTCTACCGTGCGACAGCCGCCGCGTCGGAGGCCATCTCGCATCCTCCTGAGTAGAGTCAGCTGCTGTGCAGCTCGACGGTGCGTCCATCCTCGTCACCGGATCGTCGTCGGGGATCGGTGCGTCCCTCGCCCGGCAGCTCGCGGCCGAGGGTGCGACCGTCGGGCTCGTCGCCCGGCGGCGCGAGCGGCTCGAGGAGGTGCTGGCCGACTGTCGTGAGCACACGCCGGGCTCACGATTCTGGGTGGCAGACCTCGGCGACCTCGATCGTGCGGAAGCAGTCGCGCAGGAGGCCTGGGAGGCATTCTCGGGTCTCGACTCCCTCGTCAACAACGCGGGCATGCCCAAGCGGTGGCCCATCGCGGACCTCGAGCCCGAGGTCGTGGAGGCGGTCATGCGCGTCAACTTCTTCTCACCCATGCGCATGGGCCAGGCGGTGCTGCGGCCGATGCTCGAACTGGGCCACGGCCAGATCGTGAACGTCTCGAGCACGGGTGGTCGGATCCCGATCGCCCACGAGGCCGCCTACTGTGCGGCCAAGTACGCGCTCGCAGGCTGGAGCGACACCGCCGCACTCGATCTCGCCCATACACCCATCGAGATCAAGCTGATCCTCCCCGGACCGATCGACACGGAGATCTGGGACGTCCCGGGCAACGTCGAGACCGTCTATCACGGTGAGCTCGTGGCCCCCGACGACTGTGCGGCCGGGATCGTGGCGGCGATGCGGAGCGAGGGCTACGAGTACTTCGTGCCGCCGGTCTTCCCCGGAGGCATCGACGCCAAGGAGCTTGCCGTGAACAAGGCCCAGGACGCCGGCGCGTTCGTACAGCTCATGGCCGACTTCGCGGCTGCGTCCGCGGACCGCTGAGCGCGGAGCGACGCGTGCGTGCCCTCGTGTTCGGAGTGGACCCGGACCCGCCCGACACGGCGCTGGCGGAGTCCGACAACCCGCTGATCCGGAACCTCGCCGTGACCCCGATGGCCCTCCGGGAGATCGACGAACCCGGGCTCCTCGCCGACGACTGGCTCGTCCTACGACCGCGACTCACCGGCATCTGCGGATCCGACACCAAGCAGGTGTTCATGGACACCGGCGGCGACGCGTCCGACTTCTCGCTCACCGCGCTCATCTCCTTCCCGCAGGTGCTCGGCCACGAGGTCGTCGCCGACGTGGTGGAGGTCGGCAGTGCCGTGCTTGAGCACCGGGTCGGCGATCGGGTCGTGCTCAACTGCTGGCTCTCGTGCCGGCCTCGGGGCATCGACCCCGTGTGCCCGGCCTGCGCTGCGGGTGACCTGAGCCTGTGTTGGAACTTCACTCGCGGTCGCCTGACACCCGGCATCCACTCGGGGAACTCGAGCGACGGCACGGGCGCCTTCGCGGACTTGCTCCCCGCGCACGAGACGATGGCGATCCCGGTTCCCGACGACGTGGCCGACGAGGTGGCGGTCCTGGCCGACCCGTTCGCGGTGTCGTTGCACTCGGTGACCCGCAACCCGCCTCCACCGGGCGGCCGAGCGATCGTGTGGGGGGCAGGTGCGCTCGGTACGTGCGCGATCGCCGTACTGCGCGCTCTGCATCCGAACGTGCAGGTAGCAGCCGTCGCCCGCCACCCCGCACAGCAGGAGCTCGCGGCGCGGCTCGGCGCGCACGTGATCGACTCGGAGCAGGAGCCGGAAGCCATCGTCGTCGCGCTCGCCGACTGGTCCGACGGACCGCTGCTCCAGCCATGGGGCGGCCTGCCGTTCGCCCATCCGGGTCACGTCGACGTCGTCTACGACACGATCGGGATGCCGGCGACGATGGAGATGGCCATGCGCGTGCTCGGCTCGCGGGCTCGCCTGGTCGTGAGCGGCGTGAACGCCCCGGGTCGCTTCGAGTGGTCGCAGTGGTACTTCAAGGAGCTACAGCTCGTCGGCTCCAACGCGTTCGGCATCGAGGAGGTCGACGGCGTTCGCCGACACGCGATCACGCACTACCTCGACTTGGCGCGCAACGGATGGGTCGACATCTCACCGATGCTCACGCACACCTTCCGGCTCGAGGACTGGCATCGGGCATTCACGACGATCGCCGAGCAAGGGTCCACGGGAGCCATCAAGGTCGCGTTCGACTTCCGTGACGAGCCGCGGCCGTGAGCGACCGGCTCTACTTCCGCCAACTGCTCTCGGGTCGGGACTTCGCCGCCCAGGATCCGATCGCCCGCCAGATGGTCAACTTCGCCTACCTCGTCGGCGACCGTGAGACGGGTGACGCGGTCATCGTCGATCCCGCGTACGGCGTCGACGATCTCGTGGGGCTCCTCGACGCCGACGGCATGCGGTTGCGCGGGGTCCTCGCAACGCACTGGCACCCTGATCACATCGGCGGCGACATCGCCGGACATTCGATCGAAGGCGTGCGGAGGCTGCTGGAGACCGACCGGCTCGACGGCAAGATCCACGTCCACCGGCAGGAGACGGAATGGGTTCGTCGCGCCACCGGGCTCGCGACGAGTGATCTCGCAGAGCACGACTCGGGAGACGTCGTAACGGTGGGTTCGGTGCGCGTCGAGCTGCTCCACACGCCGGGGCACACGCCCGGGAGCCAGTGCTTCCTCGTCGAGGGCGCGCTCGTCGCCGGGGACACGTTGTTCCTCGACGGGTGCGGTCGCACCGACCTGCCCGGCGGTGACCCCGACGCGCTCTACGAGAGCCTCACGCACCGGCTGGCCCGGATCCCCGACGACACCACCCTCTACCCCGGACACCTCTACGCCCCCGAGCCATCGGCGACCCTGGGCGAGACGCGGCGCCGCAACTACGTCTTCCGTGTCCGCGATCTCGAGCACTGGCGCGCCATGCTCGGCTAGCCGCGCAGCTCCGTTTGCGGGCCGCGCCCGGGCAACGCGCCGGGTGCTCGGGCAGGTCCCTGCGTTGCAGCTGCGTGGCCTCGGCCCCAGCCGTCGACCGCGTGCGCTGCAGCACGCGCTCGATCGTCCCCGGGTCGAGCGGAGGGGCGAACAGGTAGCCCTGTCCGTAGTGGCAGCCCAGCGCGGCCAACACCATCCGCTGCTCCTGACGCTCGAGTCCCTCCGCGGTGACGGTGAGCGAGAGCGCTCGGGCCACCGCGATCGCGGCCCGCAGGACCCCGACGTGGTCCGGGTCCCGGCCGAGGCCCTCGACGAAGTCCCGCCCGACCTTGAGACCCGCGATCGGGAGGCACTCGAGCAGCGCCAGCGAACTGAAGCCTCGGCCGAAGTCATCGATCACGATCGAGACTCCCAGCTCGGCGAGCCGGTTCACGCGCCGTAATGCCAGTTCCGGTTCGAGCCCGAGCCCCTCCTCCGTGAGCTCGAGCGAGAGCGCGAACGGCGCGAGACCCGAGGTCTGCAACGATCGGGAGACGTTCTCGACGAAGCCGGGCCGCTCCGACTGGCGGGCGGAGACGTTGACGTACACCTGTGGGCTCGCATTGTCGAACTCGGCACTCCACGTCGACGCCTGTTTGCACGCGTTGTCCAGCACCCAACGATCGATCTCGTCGACCAGGCCCTCTCCTCGGCGACCGAGATGACGCGTCGGCCGGCAGCGTTCCGTGCCAGGGACGGTTCCATCTGACGAGTGCCTCGAGGCCGACCACCGTGTCGGCGCGGAGATCGACCAGCGGTTGGAACGCGAGCGTCAGTTCGTCGCGCTCGAACGCATCCCGCAGGGCAGCCTCGGTGTCGAAACGCTCCGAGTACTCCTGGAGCGCGAGCGAGCCGAAGATCTCGAAGCCGCCGCCCCCGTGCCCTTTCGCCCGGTACATCGCGCGATCGGCATTGTGCAGCACGTCTTCAGGGCGCTCGCCGACGCCGTGGGCGAAGGCGATCCCGATGCTGGCCGACACCGCGACGCCCGGGTGTGTCGTGGACTCGCCGAGCGCGTCCTCCACGCGTTCGGCGACCCGGACCGCGGGGTCGGGCCCGGGGAGGTCGGGCAGCACGACCGCGAACTCGTCACCGCCGAGTGCGACCGTGGCGTCGTGCCGCAACCGGCGGGCGAGCGCCTGGCCGAGCCGATCGAGAACAGCTACCGGTAGGCGACACCCGTGAGCGGGTCGTGCAGCGCTCGATTCGCGAGCTCGGCCTCGGCCTGCTTGAGCTCGGAGATGTCACGGATGAACGCGCTGAAGCTCAAACTCCCGCCGACGTCCACGGGGGTGACCGCCGGCTCGACCGGGAACTCGCTCCCGTCGCGCCGCAGCGCCTCGAGCTCGATGCGCCGGCTCAGGTACTTCGTGCGCCCGGTCGCTCGGTACCGACGCAGGCCCGCTCGGTGATCGGCCCGATACCGCTCGGGCATGACCAGCTCGTCGACGCGGCACCCGCGGGTCTCCTCGGCCGACCAGCCGAAGATCACGTCGGCCTGGGGGTTCCAGCCGCTCACGACACCCTCGGCGTCGATCGTCACGACGGCGTCGAGAGCCGCGTCCACCGTGCCCCACAGGCGTGCTTCGCTGACGCGGAGCTCCTCTGCGGCCTCTCGCAGCTCGGTGACGAGCGATCGCCAACGGTCGGCGACCTCCCGGGCGTCGTCGGGGTGGATGGCAACCTTCCAACCATCGCCCCCGCGTCACCCGGTTCCATGCCCGTCAGCTCGCACCAGCGCTCATTGACGAACTCACACGCACCGCGCGTGTCGGTCGAGAAGATCCCGACGGGCGCCTGCTCCGCGACGACGCGCAGGCGGTCGGCGGGAAAGCGGTCATTGCCCTTGCCACGACCCATTCCCGTGACCCCCAACGCCTCGCGCACCAGGCTGTCGCTTCGAGACTACGCCGCAGCCTGAGCCTCGCAGCGACACCAACAGGCACCCACGGCCGCGTGTTCGATGTCCGACGGGAGGGGACGGCAGTAACCTCCGCTCACGATGCACGCCGCGGGTGAGGACGTCTTCGCCGAGAACGAAGACCAACAAGCGCTACGCAAGCTCGCGCGCGACGTGGCAGAGCGAGAGCTCGCGCCGATGGCCCGCCACTGGGACGAGACCGAGGACTTCCCGGACGCGTCCTGGGAGGCGCTGCGTCGCGCGGAGCTGTTCGGCATCGCGGTCGGCGAGCGCTGGGGCGGTGCGGGCATGGGCGACGTCGAGGCCGCGATCGTGCTCGAGGAACTGGCGCGGGTCGACGTCTCCTCGGCGATCCTCGCTCAGCTCGTCTTCAACGGGCCGCCCCGGGCGATCGAGCACCTCGGGAACGACACCCTGCGCGACCGCTGGCTCCCGGTCGCGGCCTCGGGCGAGGGCTTGTTCTGCATCGGGATCAGCGAGACCGAGGCCGGCTCGGCCGTCAACCACATGCGGGCGAAGCTGAGCCCCGATGGTGACGGGCACCGTCTCGACGCCTACAAGAACTACGTGACAGGCGGACACCGGTCGGCGGCCTGCCTGGTGTGGTGCCGATTCCCGGGCAGCGAGGGGACCAAGGGCATCGATGCGGTCCTCGTCGACCTCGGACGGGAAGGCGTGTCGGTCGCGGGCACGCACGAGAAGATGGGCCTGCGGGGAACGAGCGAGGCGGAGCTCGCGTTCGACGGCGTTCGGATCGAGCCCGAGGACGTGCTGGTCGAGGGCGACCCGTCCAGCTCCGAGTCGTTCAAAACGCTCATCGCCCATATCAACCACGAACGGTGTGGGAACGCGGCCATGTGCGTCGGAGCCGCTCAGGGCTCGCTGGAGTACGCCGTCCGCTACATGAACGAGCGGGTCGTGGGCGAGCGGACGCTGGCCTCCTTCCAGGGCCTGCAGTGGAAGGTCGCGGACATGGCGACCCGCCTGGAGGGAGCGCGACTGCTGCTCCTGCGAGCGCTCCACCTGGCCGGCCCCGGAGGCACGCCACCGGCGCTCGAGACGGCGATGGCGAAGACCGCCGCCAACGAGGCCGCCCGCTTCGTGTGCGACGAGGCCATCCAGCTGCTCGGGGGCTACGGCTACTCACGCGAGTACCCGGTCGAACGTGCCTACCGCGACATCCGCGGGCTCCTGATCGGGGCGGGTACCGTCGAGATCCAGCGGAACTTCGTCGGCGGCCAGGTCCTCCGGGGGGCGACCACCACGAGTGCAGGCTGGATCGCTCCGCGGCTCTGACGACGGTTCGCTTGACGACCTCACGACTCCGCCCGACGTACGAGCACCCGAAAGCCGTCGAGTACGCGGCGCCCGGGGGCCCGTGGGACCTGCCCTCGCTCGATCGGATCCTCCACAGCGCGCACCGACACGGTCCTGTCCTCGTCGATCCGTCGTCGGGGGTCCGCTGGAGCACCGGCGACCTGAACCGCCACGTCGCCAGAGTCGCGGGCGGCCTCCGAGCGCGCGGCGTCGGTCGGGGCGACGTCGTCGCGTGGCAACTCCCGAACTGGCACGAGACCGTGCTCCTCTACCGCGCGTGCTGGCGTCTCGGTGCGATCGCGGGGCCGATCCATCACCATGCGGGCGCGGCCGACGTCGACCGAATGGTGACCGTGCTTGCGCCCGCGCTGAGCCTCGCCGCCGCCGACCTGCCGTTGCATGATCGGCCGCACACGATCGGCGTCCGTGACGGCACCCCGGACTTCGACGCACTGCTCGACGCCGAAGCGCTCACCGAATCGGTGGCTCGTCCAGAGGATCTCGCGGCTGCGCTGTTCACGTCCGGGTCGAGCGGCGAGCCCAAGGCCGCGCTCCACACTCAGCGCGGCTTCGCGTACAAGGCCCGCACGATGGCCCGCGTACACCGCCTCACGACCCACGACGCGGTGCTCATGCCCGCGCCGCTCGCCCACATCTCCGGCGCGCTCAACGCCGTGCTCATCCCCGGCGTGGTCACGATGAAGACCGTGCTCATGGATCGCTGGGACCCCGAACGGGCGCTGGAGCTCATCGGGCGCGAGCAGGTCACGTTCATGGTCGGACCGCCGACGTTCTTCGTCGTTCTCACGGGCGCCGCCGGCTTCACCCCCGACCGGGTGCGGACGCTCCGACTCGTCTCCTCGGGCGGCGCCGGTGTGACCTCGGCGTTCGTGGAGAAGATGCGGTCGCGATTGCGAGCACGCGTGAAGCGCACGTACGGCTCCACGGAGGCGCCGACCGTGACGACAAGCGGCCCGACCGACGACCCGGCCCGGGCGGCACGCACCGACGGCCGGTCGACGGGTGAGGCGGAGCTGCGGGTCGTCGACCCCGACGCGGCTACCGACCGTCCCGCCGGCGAGGCGGGCGAGCTATGGCTGCAAGGGCCCGAGCTCTTCGTCGGCTACGCGGACGCTACCCAGACCGCGGCCGCGATCTCGCGCGACGGCTGGTTCCGGACCGGCGACCTGGCGACGGTCGACGAGACCGGATGGCTCACGATCGTCGGACGGATCAAGGACATCGTCATCCGCGGGGGCGAGAACGTCTCGATCGCCGAGGTGGAAGGAATCCTCGAGGCGCATCCTGCCGTCCACCACGCCGTCGTCGTCGGCTATCCGGACGAGCGCCTCGGGGAGCGTGTCGCCGCCTTCGTCGTCGCGGACGAGGAGTTCGACCTGGAGACGTGTCGCGCCTGGTTCGAGGCCCGGGGCGCCGCCCGCTTCAAGACGCCGGAACGGGTGATGCGAGTCCCGGAGCTCCCGACGCTCGCGGCGGGAAAACCCGATCGGACGGCGCTGCGCCGCCGGTTGGAACCGTTGGCTTGATGCGTTCCTGGCGCGCGCTCAGCGCGCGCCAGGAACGCATCAAGCTCAGACGACGCTCTCGCCCGCCTCGACCTTCGGGCGCAGCAGCGACGCGAGCCGTCGGCGGTGGAACACCGCGTCGCCGAAGAGCTGCTGATCGAGCTGGGCGCGCTTCAGGAACAGGTGCAGATCGTGCTCCCAGGTGAAGCCGATCCCGCCGTGCACCTGGAGTCCCGATGCCATCACCCTCCGGGACGCATCCGCACACCAAGTCTTCGCGGTCGACGCGGCGATCGAGCGCTCCTCGTTGTCCGCCGCGACACACCAGGCCGCCCAATAGGCCGTCGAGCGCATGCCCTCGACGTCGACGAGCATGTCGGCGCACCGGTGCTTGACCGCCTGGAAGCTCCCGATCGGCCGTCCGAACTGCACCCGCTCTTTCGCGTACTCGACCGCCATGTCGAGCACTCGCGCGGCGCCCCCGAGCATCTCCACGGAGACGAGCGCGGCACCCCGGTCGAGCAGCTCGTCGACCGCGGCGCCGCCGCCGAGTCGCACCGCCGGTGTGTCGTCGAGCTCCAGCCAGCCGACGGGACGGGTGCGGTCCATCGCCGGTTGGGGATCCGGTCGGCCGATCGCGTCGAGATCGATCGCATACAGGCCGGACGCCTCGCCCGTAGCGGCGACCACGGCGACGCTGGCTTCGGGCGCGAACGGCGTCGGGTCCGGACGCCCGGTGAGGCGCGCACTGCCCCCCTCGCGGCCACGTTCGCGGCCCTGTTCGTGACGAGCGACGACCGCATCGGGGCGGGCGCTCCAGGCCACGCAGCCGGCCTGCTCGCCTCCGGTCAGCAGCTCGACGAACCGAGCGACGCCGGCCACGCCTTCGGCGTCGGCTCGCCGCAGCGCCTCGAGCGCGAGCACGGTGGGGAGCAAGGGGGTGGGCGCGAGATGCGCGCCCGCCTGCTCGGCGAGGACCGCCGCCTCGACGGCTCCCAGCCCGAGCCCGCCGTCCTCCTCGGGCACCATGACCGCGGTCCAGCCCTGGTCGACCATCGCGCCCCAGAGCTCACGGTCGAACCCGCCGGCGTCCGCGGCTGCGCGCACCCGGTCCGGACCGGCGAGGTCGTCCAGCAGGCCCCGGGCTGCCTCGGCGAGGGCCGCCTGGTCGTCGGAGAGCTCGAAGTCCACGGCTCGACTCAACCGATCCTGATCCACGTGGCCCGGGCGGTCCCGAGGACCTCGCCACCGGGATCCACGATGGCCGACGACGAGAAGAGCTTGCGGCCCTCTTCTCCCAATGGCCACCCCATCGCGACGAGCAGCTCACCAGCCGCGGGCTGGCGAAGGACCGACGCCGCGAGCCGACCGAGCACGTAGCCGGCTGGCTCGCCGTCCTCCGCCCAGCGTCGTGCGGTCCCGCCGAAGTAGCTCGTGCAGTCGAGGGCGGCCCAGACGATCTCGGGCGGGATCGTCCCGTCGGCGGTCGCGAGTGACTCGTGTGGCGACCAGGTGTCGGCGGCGAGCTCGGCCCCGTCGCCCACCGGGCCCGGGATGAGCCGGAGCCCGTCTCCCGGCTCGCGCAGGGGTCCGCACGTGAAGCACTCGGGGAAGACGTGGAGCTCGGGTGACTCGCGTACCGGATTGCGGGAACCCGCGTCCTTCGCGTCGGCCGGCGACACGACCGCGGGAACGTCCACGGCGAGCGTGGTGCTCCGCCCTTCGGCGACGAGCGTCTCGCCGTCCAGCAGGCGCACGGAACCGTCGTCGGCGGGCTCGACCGTCATTGCGCGCCCGAGCGGTGGCGGCACCCGGAGGGTCACCTCGGCCGGGTCGCCGAGGAACGCAGCCAGCCGACCGCACACGTAGCCCCCGTTCCCGCTCTGGGTCGGCCCTCGGAAGCGCCGGTCGACCGTTACGGTCCCGACCGTGCTCATCTCGACCCCTCGAGGAGCAGCCGCCGGACCTCGGCTGCACCGTCCACTGCCACGTCGGCCGTCGGCGCCGCGGGAATGAGATTGAACGTCCGGCAGCCGGCCTCGACGTAGGGCGCGAGGAACTCGGCCACACGCTGCGGCGATCCGTACGGCGAGTACTTGGCGAACCGGTCGAACGGAATCTGGTACATCGCCTCCATCGCCTCGGCCACCGATCCTCGCGCCGCGGCTTCGTCCTCGGCGAGCCCACACCAGACCTGCATCGCGTTTCGACCAGGGTGATCGTCACGACCCGCGGCGGCGGCCTCCTCCGCCATCGTCGCCGTCGCTCGTCCGAAGCGTTCGCTCGACACCCAGATGCCGATCCAACCGTCGCCGAGTCGGCCGGCGCGTCGGATGGCCGCATCCGAGCGACCGCCGACGACGATCGGGACGGGGGATGACGGCGCCGGGAGGACCAGCGCGTCCGCCAGCTCGAAGAACTCGCCGTGGAAGCTCGTCGGCTCGCCCCCGAGGAGGCTCCGGAGCACCGTGAGGCACTCGTCCATCCGGCGACCGCGGCTCGTCGGGTCGACGCCGCAGATCTCGACCTCGTGGGGATCCTCGCCACCGACGCCGACGCCGAAGGTGAGTCGGCCGGGCGCCGCGGCCGCCAGATCCGCCAGCTGACGCGCCACGAGGACCGGATGTCGGAGCGGCAGGAGGTAGACGGCGACGTAGACGCCGAGGCGATCCTGGCCGGCGAGCGCGGTCGCCGCCGCGAGCAGGCCGTCCATCCCCGCGCCGACGAAGAAGCTGACGTGATCACCGACTCCGACATGGTCGAATCCGGCCCGAGCGAGCCGGTCCAGCTGGGCGCGTCGGCGCGCCAGGGCGGTGTCGGGGAACCCGAACGGCGGGAAGACGCCGACGGCGAGGTCGGTCATGCGGCGGACCGTACCGGCCGCCCCGAAGGGGTGCCAGCGACGGTTTCGGTACGATCGCCGCGATGGACCTCACTCCCACCCCGGCCGAGGCGCGCCTGCGCGCCGACGTGCGGGCGTGGCTCCACGACCACCTCCCGTGGGAGTACGGAAGGGGTCTGCCACCCCGTTTCGAGACGCTGGCGGAGGAGGTCGCGTTCGGGCGCGAATGGCAGGCGAAGCTCGCCGGGGGACGGTGGGTCGGCGTGGCCTGGCCCGAGGAGTACGGCGGCCGCGGCCTCGGTCCCGTGGAGCACTTCGTCGTCACCGAGGAGCTCGCACGGGCCCGAGCACCCGAGCTCGTCGGTCGCATCGGCATCAACCTGGTCGGGCCGACGCTGCTGACACACGGATCACCCGAGCAGAAGCAACGCTTCCTCCCGCGCATCCTCTCGGCGGACGAGATCTGGTGTCAGCTCTTCAGCGAGCCCGGGGCGGGCAGCGACCTCGCATCGCTGTCGACTCGTGCCGAACCCATCGAGGGAGGGTGGCGGCTGCACGGCCAGAAGGTGTGGACCAGCTACGCGCAGTTCGCGTCCTGGGGGGTGTGCCTGGCGCGGACGGACCCCGCTGCGCCCAAGCATCGAGGCATCTCGTACCTCGTCGTCGACATGCGCGACGACGGCGTCGAGGTCCGGCCCCTGCGCCAGATCACCGGCGAGGCCGAGTTCAACGAGGTCTTCTTCGACGACGTCTTCGTCCCTCGTGACCGACTGATCGGAGCCGAACACGAGGGCTGGAGGATCGCCAACTCCACGCTCACTCACGAACGCGGCGTGAACCCCCGCCAGCTCGTGGTCCACATCCAGCTCCTCGAGGAGCTTCTGCGCCTCGCGCTCGACGAGGGCGTCTACGACGACCATCGAACGCAGCAGCGGCTCGCCCAGGCGTTCGTGGAGGTCACGCTGTTCCGGCTGCACAACTGGCGCACGCTCTCCAAGCTCGCGCAGGGGCTGCCCCCCGGCCCGGAGGGGAGCCAACTGAAGCTCTACTGGAGCGAGATGAGCAAGCGCCTCCACGACACGGTCACGACGGTGCTCGGTCCGGCTGCTCCGCTCTGGCACGGCGCCGACCACAACCCCGGCGACGGGCAATGGCAACGGTCGTGGCTCTACTACCAGGCGTCCTCGATCTGGGCGGGCACCAACGAGATCCAACGCAACGTGATCGGTGAACGGGTCCTCGGGCTGCCCCGCGAGCGCCGCCCCCGCGAGCCCCGCCCCCGCGAGCAGGCGAACGCCTCATGAGCGACACGGTGCGCTACGAGACCGCAGGTCCGGTGGCGACCATCACGCTGAACCGACCTGAGGCCGCGAACGCCCAGAACACGGAGCTCCTCGACGCGCTCGACGCGGCGTTCGACCGGGCCGACGAGGACGACGCTGTGCGCGTCGTGGTACTCGCCGCCGCGGGCAAGCACTTCTCGGCCGGTCACGACCTCAAGGAGCTGCTGGGCCGAACGGACCGGTGGGCCGAACAGCGCGACACCGCCGAAGGCAAGCTCCGCCACGAGGAGGTCATGTACTACGAGCGGTGCCTGCGCATCTACGACTTCCGCAAGCCGACGATCGCAGCCGTGCAGGGCGCGTGCTCGGCCGCGGGCCTGATGCTGGCCACCATGTGCGACCTGATCGTTGCCGCCGACGACGCTCGTTTCTCCAATCCCGTGTTGCGCATGAGCGGCGCGGGAGTGGAGTTGCTGGTCGAGCCCTGGGAGCTCGGCGCGCGCAGAGCGAAGGAGTTCCTGCTCTTGGCAGAGACACTCGGCGCCGACGAGGCGTGCGCACTCGGCTTGGTGAATCGCGTCGTCCCCCGCGCCGAGCTCGAGGACGCAGCGTTCGCGATGGCCGAGCAGGTCGCGCTGGTTCCCCCCGTCACCGCCCAGGCGGTGAAGGCAACCATCAACCACGCCACCGAGCTCCAAGGCAAGAAGGCGAGCTGGCGCCACCATTTCATGGTCCACCAGTTCGTCTCCAACACCGAGACCGCGCTGGCCGCCACCGAGCAACGCCGTGCCAAGGGCTCCATGCGCGACGTCCTCGATGAGCAGCAGCGCGGCGCACCCTCCGACGACTCGTGACGGACGGGGCGGACGGACCGCTGGCCGGGCTCCGGGTGCTCGATCTCGGCACGCGGATCGCGGCGCCGTTCTGCGCCGGGCTCCTGGGCGAGCAGGGCGCCGACGTGGTCAAGGTCGAGCAGCCGGGCATGGGCGACTTCATGCGCGAGATCGGCCCGTTCGAGGGCGGCTACTCGCTGTTCTGGGCGGTCGAGGGTCGGGGGCGAAGGAGCGTCGCCATCGACCTGCGCGACCCCCGGGGCCAGGACCTCCTCCGCCGCCTCGCGGCCGACGTCGACGTGCTCGTCGAGAACTTCCGGCCAGGCACGCTCGAGCGCTGGCAGCTCGATCCGAGCCACCTCCCCGACCACCTCGTCGTCGTGCGCATCTCCGTCTTCGGCCAGGACGGCCCCAAGGCCGGGCGTCCGGGGCTCGACCGCATGGGCATCGGGTACGGCGGGCTGCTCCACCTCACCGGCGAGCCCGACCGCCCTCCGGTCCGCCCCGGAGTCACGATCTCCGACTACCTCACGGGTGCCTTCGCGGCGCAAGCCGCGCTCGCGGCGCTGTACGCGCGCGACGCGCGCCGCTCGGGGAAGGGTGCGGTCATCGACGCGGCGCTCTACGGATCGGTGCTGCGCGTGCTCGAGTGGACCCTGGCCGCCTACGACCGCCTCGGCACGGTGCGCGACCGACAGGGGAACCGCCTCGCGAACTCCGCCCCGCTCGACAATTACGCAACCGTCGACGGGCGCTACGTGTGCATCGTCGCGGGCTCCGACGTCAACTTCGCCCGCCTCTGCAAAGCTATGGGCCGACCCGAGTTGGTCGACGACCCCCGGTTCGAGACGCTGGCCGAGCGCGCCGCTCGCAGCGACGAGGTGAACGACATCGTCGCGTCCTGGACGGCGACGCGGAACGCCTCCGAGATCGAGGAGCTCTGCGTCGCCCATGACGTTCCGGTCGCCACGGCGTACACGGCGGCCGACGTGTTCGCCGACCCCCACATGAACGTCAGGGGAGACCTCGTGGCCGTGGACGACCCCGTCCTCGGCCCCGTGCGCCAGCAGGCACCGTTCCCACGGTTCGTCGGCCGGCCCACGCCGACACCGACCGGAGCGCCACGCCTCGGGGAGCACACCGACGAGGTCCTCCACGAGCTCGGGGTGGCACCCAACGAGCTCGAGCGGCTGCGCGCCGAAGGGGTGATCGGCGGATGACCGATCCCGGATACCCGGTCCACGAGAGCCTCTACCACCTCGGAGCCGACGGGGATCCCCACCTCGTCGGGGGACGGTGCCGTGAATGTGGCGACCACCACTTCCCGCCGCTCCCCACGTGCCCGTATTGCTCGAGCGACGAGGTCGACGAGGTCGAGCTCAGCAGCGACGGGACGTTGTGGACGTTCACCAGCGTGCTGCGCGCGCCGCCAGGGTACCGCGGCGCCGTGCCCTACGGCTTCGGCGTCGTCGAGCTGCCCGAGGGCTTGCGGATCGTCAGCCGCCTCACCGAGGCCCACCCCGCACGCCTGGTCATCGGCCAGGAGATGCACCTCGTCCTGGACGACCTCCACGCCGACGAGGACGGGCGTGTGGTGCAGACCTACGCCTTCGCCCCGTCCTCCATGAGCGAGCCCACCGGCGAGCGCGAAGCGGAGGGAACGGAAGGGGAGGAGCGTAACCCGTGAACGAGCAGGTCGCGATCGCCGGCGTCGGGATGCACCCGTTCGGCCGCTTCGAAGGCGCGACCATCACCGACCTGGGCGCGCACGCGGTTCGGGCTGCGCTCGCGGACGCCGAGGTCGCGCCCGACGCGTTCCAGGCTGCGTACTGCGGGACCGTGTACTCGGGTGTGGCGGCCGCGCACAAGGTCCTCGGCCGCCTCGGGCTGACGGGACCACCGATCTACACGATCGAAGCCGGTTGCGCGAGCGGCGGCGCCGCCCTCGCCCTCGGGACCGAGGCCATCCGCTCCGGTCGTTGGGACACCGTGCTCGTCTTCGGGATGGAGAAGATGCAGCAGGGGATCATCCGCTCGTCGTTCTTCGAGCCCTGGCGTGAAGCCGCGGGACTGGCGGCGACCCCCGCGTACTTCGCGCTCCGGGCCCGTCGCCTGATGCACACCTCGGGGGTGACGCGCGAGCAGCTCGCCGAGGTCTCGGTCAAGAATCACGCCAACGGCGTCCACAACCCCGACGCCATGTTCCGCAAGCCCTTCACCGGTGAGCAGGTTCTCGGGTCCACCATGGTCTGTGACCCACTCACGTTGTTCATGCTCTGCTCACCCAACGAAGGGGCCGCGGCGTTGGTCCTGCGCCGGGCCGACCTCGTCAGCGACCCCGTGCTGGTTGCGGCAGCCGAGGTCCGCTCGCACCTGCCCGGCGCCGTCCTCGGCGAGGCCACGCCACTGTCGGGCCTCGTGGACGACACGATCCCTGCCCCCTCCACCCGGGCCGCGGACGCCGCCTACGAATCGGCCGCGATCGGACCGGAGGACCTCGACGTCGTGGAGTGCCAGGACACCGACTCGGCCCGTGAGCTCATCTCCTACGAGGAGCTCCGCCTGTGCGAGCCGGGCGACGCGGGCAGACTGATCGAGGCCGGCCACACGCACCTCGACGGACCGCTCCCGGTCAACCCGAGCGGCGGCCTGCTCTCGAAGGGCGAGCCCCTCGGGGCCTCCGCGCTCGGCCAGGTCGTCGAGCTCACCAGCCAGCTTCGCGGCACAGCGGGCGAGCGCCAGGTACCGGAGGCGCGTACTGCGCTGGCCCACGTCGTCGGCCGCGGCGCCAACGCCGCGGTGACGATCCTCGTCCGCTGAATCAGTTCCGCGCGTTGTAGTCGCTGATCACCGCGTCGGACTTGCTGGCCGCGTCCGCGATCGCATCCGCGGGTGCGACGCCCTCACCGAGCATGGCCTCGAACGAAGCGATCACAACGTCACGCACCTCTCGGTAGGGGCCGATCACCGGCCCTTCGGTCGCCGGCGTCTCCTGCCCTCCCAGCAGCTGGTCGTAGGCGACCTTGTAGTCGGGATTGTCTGCCCAGAGCTGCTGGACCTGCGGCAGGTCCGTCGCGGACTTCCGGATCGGGATGTAGCCCGTCCCGGCGGCCCACGTCGCCTGCTGCTCGGGCTCGTTGAGCCACGTCGCGAAGCGCCACGCCGCCTCCTGCTCGGCGGGTGACCCGCGGTTGATGATGTAGTTGGCTCCGCCTGCGACGACCGCGTTCGGCTCCTCGGACTCGAGGTTCGCACGCGGCCCCACCCCGAGGGTTACGTTGGGGAAGTCACCGGTCCCGAGGATCTGGCTGATCGTGCCCAACGTGGCCGACGTGTCCATGGTCATCGCGGTCTCACCACTGCCGATCGCGAGCAGGTTGTCGTAGTTGCCGCCGACCGGGCTCCCGGTGTTGAGGGCGAGACCGTCGGCGACCATGTCGTCCATCCACTGGTAGACCTCGACGCCAGCGTCGTTCTCGAATGTCACCTCGGTGGCCCGCTCGGCCCGGCCGTTCTCGTGGTTGACGAACTCCTCGTTCGCGGACGCGGTGATCTGCTCGAGCCACCAGGGATCCAGCTTCAGCGCGAACCCCGTCTTGGCGGCACCGGCGTCGACGATCGCCTGCGACGCCTCGCGGATCTGCGCGAGCGTCGCCGGTGGGTCCTCGGGGTCGAGACCGGCGGCTTCGAAGACCTGCTTGTTGTAGAAGAGCAGCAGGTTCGAGACGTTCCACGGCAGCGGGTACAGCGTGTCCTGCACCGTGTAGAACGTGAGCGTCTTGTCGATGTAGTCGGAGAGGTCGTAGTCGTCAGCTTCGACGCACGCCTCCGCGGGGAGCACCGTGCCGCTGTCGATCATCGTCTGGGTCGCGGTGTCCTCGAGCTGGATCAGGTCGGGCAGGTCCGTGTCGTTCCCGCCGCGCACCGCGGTGGTGAACTTGTGGAGGTTGTCCTCGTACTCGCCCTGGAAGACCGCCTCGACCTGGACGTCGCTCTGCGACGCGTTGTACTCGGCGACGAGGGCATCCAGCGTTTCCTGGTTGGCGTCGCTCATCGCGTGCCAGAACTGGATCTTGACGGGGCCGCCGGCCTCGTCGATCGCCCCGATCGGGCAATCACTCGCGTCCGCGTTCCCGCCGCCGTCGTCACCGGCGCTGTCGCTGTCGCTGCTGCCTCCGCAGGCGGCGAACACCAGAGCGGCGGCGGCGACCAGAGCGGGGACCTGGAATCGGAGCCTCGACATCGGGCTTCTCCTCGGTGAGTCGGCGTCAGCCCTTCACGGCGCCTGCGGTGAGGCCCCGCACGAGCTGCTTCTGGAACACGATGAGCAGGACAAAGATCGGGATGGCGGCGATGACCGTACCGGCGAAGAGCACGTCGAAGCTCGCGGCCCCCTCGCCCCGGAGGGCCTTGAGCCCGATCTGGACGGTACGGAGGTCCTCGTCGTTGGTGATGAGGAGCGGCCACAGGTACTGGTTCCACGCCAGCAAGAACGAGAACACGGCGAGCGCCGCGACTGCGGGACGTGCGAGCGGGACGGCGACGCGGGTCATGAATCGGAAGTGACCGTACCCGTCGAGCTGCGCCGCGTCGCGCAGATCGGTGGGCACTCCCAGGAACGCCTGGCGCATGAGGAAGCTTCCGAAGCCG
>CAYRHS010000045.1:0-19115 GCA_964424125.1 uncultured Burkholderiales bacterium | reverse complement strand
GGCGGCATGATGAAAGGCAACGACGCGAGCGCGGCCAGCGTGATGGGCTCCTCACCCACGTCCGCTTCCTGCGGGACGAGCCCGAGCAGCGCCTCCTCGAGCAACGGCTCGACCGACAGCCTGGGATCGTCCACGGGTTCGGTGACGACCGCCTGGGCGAGCTCGTTGCCGACGACCTCGGCCGCCAGGCGCTCGGACGCGCCTTCGTTCACGCGGAGCCGGACGCCCGGTGCGCGCTTGGCGAGATCGTCGACCAGGGCCGGCACCAGCCAGCGGCTGACCGTCCCCACCACGCCGATCGTGCCGTACCCGGCCTCGAGGCCCTGCAGCATGGACAGGTCGTCACGGAGCGCTTCGAGCTCGCGTCGGATCCGCCGCGCGCGCTCGAGCACCACCGCCCCGAACTCGGTCGGGGTCGCGCCCCGACGGTTGCGCACGAGGAGCGGCACCCCGAGCTCCTCTTCGAGCTGGCGGACGTGCTCGCTCACGTTGGACTGGACGGTCCGCAACGAGTCGGCCGCGGCCGTGAACGAACCCTGATCGTCGATGGCCACGAGCGCGTCGAGATGGCGGAATTCCATCCGGGTTCTCCCCTATAGATATCTGTGAGTCAGATGGATTGTATCGCTGATGGCCGTTGGACAGATTGACTTGAGAACTGCTTCACTATTGCGAGGACGCGTCGGGGAGTCGGTTCCCCCCGCCGGCTCCCCGAGCTCCGACCTTCCTCGCACGCTCCCCCCGAACCAGGAGGACCGCGGTGGCCGCCGAGGCCGTTTCGAACCTGATCTTCGAAGGCCCGCTCACGTGGATGGACGACGCCGCGTGCGTGGGCCAAACCGATCTCTTCTTCGCGCCCCCCGGCGAACGGCCCGAGGCCCGGGTCGTGCGCGAGAACCGGGCTCGTGGCATCTGTGCCGGGTGTGAGGTGCTCCACGAGTGCCGCGCCTGGGCCCGCGAGAACCGCGAGTACGGCTTCTGGGGCGCCGAGTCCGAGGAAGAGCGCGCCGCCGCCGGATTCCGGGTCGACATGCCCGTCGGACGCGTCGCTCGTTACCCGCGCGGCGAGGGCAAGCCCGTCCGGCCGCGTGAGGTTCGGATCGCGTAGTCCGCAAGTACGCTCAGCCGGGTGGGTGACCCAGAGGGCGTCGACCTTCCGGCGTTGTCACGCTGGTTCGGAGATCACGTCCCCGACGCCCACGCCAACCGGCAGCTCACCGCCACGCTCATCGCGGGCGGGCGCTCGAACCTCACCTACTTCGTCGGTGACGGCACCCGCGAGTGGGTGTTGCGTCGCCCGCCGCTCGGCCACGTGCTCCCCACTGCGCACGACATGGGGCGTGAGCACCGGGTGATCTCGGCCCTGGCCGACACCCCGGTACCCGTCCCGCGAGTCGACGCACTGTGCACCGACGAGTCGGTGATCGGTGCGCCCTTCTACGTCATGGAGAAGGTCGAGGGCCGTGTGCTGCGCGACGCCGGAGCAGTCGCCGCGCTCAGCGCCGATGAGGCCGCGGCCTGTTCGCGGGCCCTCGTCGACGTGCTCGCCTCCATCCATTCGGTCGACCCGTTCGCCGTGGGGCTCGACGACTTCGGCCGTCCGGAGGGTTACCTCGAGCGCCAGGTCCGCCGGTGGGGTCAGCAGTGGGAGCGGTCGAAGACGCGCGAGCTCCCGCCGCTCGAGGAGCTCGCACGACGATTGCAGGCCGCGCTCCCGCGTTCGGGGCCACCGGCCATCGTCCACGGCGACTACCGACTCGACAACACGATGCTCGCCCCCGACGACGCCGGGCGGATCGTCGCCGTGCTCGACTGGGAGATGGCGACGCTCGGTGATCCACTCGCGGACGTCGGGCTGTTCCTGCTCTACTGGGGTGAGGCCGACGCCCAGATCGTGGCGACCGGTGCAGCGCTCGCCGACCGCCCGGGATTCCTGACCCCGGACGAGGTCGTCGATCGCTACGCGCGAGCGAGCGGACGGCCGATCGACGCGCTCGACTTCTACGTCGCCCTCGCCGCGTTCAAGCTCGCGATCATCGTCGAAGGCATCCACGCGCGCTTTCTCCAGGGCAAGACCGTGGGCGAAGGCTTCGAGGGGATGGGCGATCTCGTTCCCAAGCTCGTCGAGTCCGCCCTCGATCGGGCGAACCGGTCGTCGATCGCCGCGCTGCGGGCCTGACCGCGCCGATCCGACGCGGCGCCGATGCGCTCGTCGTCGCCCGCCGGGCGGGTTAGATTCCCCCGGATCGACTCGGACCGGGGAGGAGCGAGTGGGGCGACTCGGGCGGCGGCCACGAACACCGCGGCTGCTCGCGCTGCTCGCGACGACGTCCCTGGCCGCGCTCTCCGGCTGTGCGCTCCCTGATTGGGGCGCAGACCGCGGCGCCACCGAGCAGGGCCGCGACATGTTCGCGCTCTGGCAGTGGTCGGTTCTCGGGGCCGTGCTGGTCGGAGGCCTCGTCTGGGGACTCATCGTCTGGGCGCTGATCCGCTACCGACGCAGACGCGCCGAGGCGCAGGGCCTCCCGTCGCAACGCCAGTACATCATCCCGCTCGAGCTCTTCTACACGATCGCGCCGATCGTCGTCGTCGGGACCCTCTTCGCGTACTCCTATGCGACCCAGGAATCCGTCGACCGTCTGGATCCCGACCCGGACGTCACCGTCCAGGTGATCGGATTCCAGTGGCAGTGGCAGTTCGAATACGTGGGGGAAGACGTGAGGATCCTCGGTGTACCCGATCGGGAACCGACCCTCGTCCTGCCGACGGACGCCACGGTGCGATTCCGGCTCGAGTCCCGTGACGTCATCCACTCCTTCTACGTCCCCGGGTTCCTCTTCAAGCGGGACGTCATCCCGGGCATCACGAACGAGTTCGACGTCGAGGTCACGGACATCGGGACCTACCGCGGTCATTGCGCGGAGTTCTGCGGCCTCGATCACGCCAAGATGAACTTCGACGTCGAGACGATGCCCCGCGACGAGTTCGAACGATGGCTCGACGACCATCGGGACGCGGGGTCCACCGGGTCCACGAGCACCACCACCCCGCAGGGAGGCAACGGATGACGCTCACCGCGGAGCCCCCCAAGGCTCCTCCTCCCCCCTCGCCGACGCCCGTGCCACACCCTCGAGGGATCCTCGGCTGGATCACCACCACCGACCACAAGGTCATCGGCCTCAGCTACATCTGCACCGCGGGGGCCTTCTTCGCCATCGGGGGAATCCTGGCGCTGCTCATCCGCACGGAGCTCGCCAACCCCGGCAAAGAGTTCATCAGCCCCGAGCTCTACAACGAGTTCTTCACGATGCACGGCAGCATCATGGTCTACCTCTTCGCCGTGCCGCTCGGCGCGGGGCTCGCGAACTACCTCGTGCCACTGCAGATCGGTGCGCCCGACATGGCCTTCCCGAAGGTCAACGCGCTGGCGTACTGGCTGTACCTCTTCGGCGGCCTCTGCATGATCTCGGGGTTCCTCACCTCGAGCGGGGCCGCGAGCTTTGGCTGGTTCGCGTACGCGCCGCTGTCGGGCGCGACGTATTCGCCCGGGCCCGGGCCGGACCTCTGGATCGTGGGGGTGATCGTGACGAGCACCGCGTCGATCCTCGGCGCGGTGAACATCGTGACCACGATCTTCATGCTGCGAGCCCCGGGAATGACGATGTTCCGGATGCCAATCTTCACTTGGAACATGCTGGTCGTGAGCGTGATGATCCTCATCTCGTTCCCAGTGCTCTCGGCGGCACTCGCGATGCTCTTCGTCGACCGCCACTTCGGTGGCCACATCTTCCTGGCCCAGCAGGGCGGCACGCCGATCCTGTGGCAACACATGTTCTGGTTCTTCGGCCATCCGGAGGTGTACATCGTGGCGTTGCCGTTCTTCGGCGTCGTCACCGAGGTCTTCCCCGTCTTCTCCCACCGGCCGGTGTTCGGATACAAGGGGCTCATCTTCGCCACCCTCGCCATCGGCGGGCTCTCCGTGGGCGTGTGGGCGCACCACATGTTCGCCACCGGCGTGGTGCTGCTGGCCTTCTTCTCGGCGATGTCGCTGCTCATCGCGGTTCCGACCGGGATCAAGTTCTTCAACTGGATCGGCACGATGTGGGGTGGGCATCTGCGGCTCACCACTGCGATGCTCTTCGCGATCGGGTTCCTGGTGGTGTTCGTGCTCGGCGGGCTCACCGGCGTGCTCCAGGCGATGGCGCCGGTGGACTTCAGCCTGACGGACACGTACTTCGTCGTCGGACACTTCCACTACGTGATGTTCGCCGCGGCCGGATTCGCGGGCTTCGCCGCCATCTACTACTGGTTCCCGAAGTTCACGGGGAAGATGCTCGACGAGCGCCTCGGCAAGATCCACTTCGCGCTGCTCTTCGTCGGCTTCAACCTCACCTTCTTCGTCCATCACCAGCTCGGGCTGCGCGGCATGCCCCGGCGGGTCGCCGACTACGGACCCGACGAAGGTTGGACGTTCCTCAACCAGCTCTCGACGGTCGGCGCGTTCATCATCGCCATCGCTGTGCTCGTCTTCGCGTGGGACGTCGTCAAGTCGCTGCGCAACGGCCAGCCGGCAGGGAACGACCCGTGGGACGGCCAGACCCTCGAGTGGGCAACGACCTCCCCACCACCGGAGCACAACTTCGACTCGCTCCCACCCATCCGCTCGGAACGTCCGTGGTGGGACGCGAAGTACGGCGCCGGCGCGCGCGTCCCGACCGGCGCGGAACCTCCGTCGTGAAGCCCGAGGCGTACTTCTACCTGGGGGTCACGACGTTCTTCATCGTGATCGGCGCGGTGTACTGGTTCACGAGCTACGAAGACGCCGGATCGGTGATGCTCGCCACGAGCGCGCTGCTCGGGCTCCTCGCGGGAGGCTTCCTCCTGTACCAGTCGCGGCGGATCCAGCCGCGAGCCGAGGATCGCCCCGACGCCACGATCCGCGAGGGCGCGGGCGACGTGGGCTCGTTCCCCACCGCGTCACGCTGGCCCTTCGTGCTCGCCTTCGGCGCGACCGTCCTCGGAACCGGACTCGTCTTCGGCGTGTGGCTCGTCGTGGCCGGAGGGGTCCTCTCCGCGATGGCCGTCGTCGGCCTCGCGCGCGAGAGCCACGGCCAGCGAGGCTGGGACGAGCCCCTCCCTCCCGGCCCGGGAGCGCCACCGACCGGGTCCTAGCCCTCCACGTACCCTCCGGTCGGCGTGCGGCGCAGCACCGCCGTCGGAGGCGGTGGCCGTGTCGACCGGGTCGTCTCCCGCGCGCGGTCCCGAGCTCGGAGCTCCTGGGCGAGCTTGTAGGCCACATACCCGGTGGACACCGGCCCGACGAACAGGAGCACCCGCAGGACGTAGGTGATCGCGTTGACGGAGACGTGGAACTGCGCGGCCAGCACGTCGTTCCCCCCGGCGATGAAGAGCAGCAGGTAGAAGGTGAGGATCCCGGTACCGATCGCGGTGCGCACGGGCCGGTCTCGGGGACGATCGAGGATGTGGTGCTCGGCGTGGTCGTGGGTGAAGCGCGCTTCGAGGAACGGCCACGCGTAGAGGATCCCGAACGTGATACCGGGCATGAGCACGCCGCCGTAGAACGGGTTCGGGATCTCGAAGCCGAAGGCGCGGATTTCCCACGGCGGCATCAGCCGCAACGCCCCTTCCAGCCAACCCACGTACCAATCCGGCTGCGAGGCGGCACTGACGGCCGCGGGTTGGAAGGGCCCCCAGATCCACACGGGGTTGATCTGGACCAGACCGCCCAGGGCCGCAACGACTGCGAACACGAGGAAGAACAGCCCCACGGTCTTCGCCATGAAGGTGGGCCAGAGCTTGGCGCCGACGACGTTGTCCTCCCGAGCACGCGCCGTTCGCCACTGGGTGTGCTTCTGGCGCACGAGGAGGGCGAGGTGCACCGTCAGCAGGATCGCGATGGCGGCGGGCACGATCAGGATGTGGATCACGAAGAACCGCGTGATCGCGTCGTTGCCCGGAAAGGCTCCGCCGAAGATCAGGAACGCCATCCATTCGCCGACGAGCGGGATCGAGAGCACGACCGAGTACGCGATGCGCAGGCCGGTTCCGGAGAGCTGGTCGTCGGGGAGCGAGTAGCCGGTGAAACCGTTCGCGACCGCGAGGAGCAGCAGGGTGATGCCGACCATCCAGTTGATCTCTCGTGGCCGGCGGAACGCGCCGGTGAAGAAGACCCGGGACATGTGGGCGATGATCGCGGCGACGAAGACGAGCGCCGCCCAGTGATGGATCTGGCGCATGACGAGACCCGCCCGGACGTCGAAGGAGATTCGCAGCGTCGACTCGTAGGCCTGGGACATCGTTGCACCGTGCAGCGGGGCGTAGCTGCCGTCGTAGACGACTTCCTTCGACCCCGGGACGAAGAAGAACGTGAGGTAGACGCCCGTCAGCAGCAGGATCACGAAGGCGTAGAGCGCGATCTCGCCCAACATGAAGGACCAGTGGTCCGGGAAGACCTTGTTGAGCGTGCTGCGGGCGACCCGCGAGGCGCCGAGTCTGTCGTCCAGCCAGCGCGCGAGCCGCGGGATGATCACCGGTCGCGGTCCCAGAACCCGGGGCCGACCGGCTCCGTGTAGTCGCTCTGCGAGCGAAGGAAGCCGCCGTCGTCGACGTAGAGCGGCAACTGCGGCAGGGAGCGCGTGGCGGGCCCGAAGACGGGCCGTGCACCGTCGAGCGCGTCGAAGGTCGACTGGTGGCACGGACAGAGCAGACGCTTGATGTCCTGCTGGTAGAGCCCCACCGGGCACCCGGCGTGCACGCAGACCTTCGAGTACGCCACGTAGCCCATCGGTGCCCAGTCGGCGCGGCCCTCCCGGGGTCGGAACTCGTCCTCGGGGACCCGGATCAGCACGGTCTGCGAGTCCTCGGCCTCGAGAGCGCCCTCCGGGAACACGGTGAGCGTCCCGCCGACCTCGAGGGCGTCGGTCGCGATCGGGTTGCCCTGCGCGTCGACGACGAGCGAATCCTTGCGCCACCGGGTCCGCTTCAGCTGGTTGCCCGGCGAGGGTCCGAGCGAGCGGATCGGGAACAGGGCCGCGAGGCCGAGCGCGCCGCCGGCGAGCGCCAGGAGCTTGAGGAGGAAGCCGCGGCGGTCGAGCCATCCCTCCCCTCGCTCAATGTCCTGCTCGATGCCCGCCACCGTCTCGTCGCTCGCTGGCAGGGGATCGCGTTCCTCTTCGTAGGGCCCCTGGGGCAGGAGCCGCTTCGCCACGACCACGAAGCCGTAGCCGAGCCCGCCGAGCGCGAGCGCGAGCAACACGCCCTCGAGTTGGGTCTGCCCGCCCTGCCAGTAGACGATCGCGAGCCCGATCGCGGCGAGCGTCGTGGCCGCGAAGCCGGTCGCCACGCGGTTGGTGGCCCGCCATTCGGCCTTGGTGAGCTCGTCGCGGTCCTTGTCCCTCACGCGATTGCTCCTCCGGTCACGCGCGGGCCTCGATCCACCGGACCACCAGGACGAGCACCCCGAGCCCGACGAAGATCCCGACCAGCCCTTCGGTCACCGGCCCGATCACTCCGAGGGAGATCCCGCCGGGTTCCTCCGGATCGCGGAGGTACGTGACGTACTCGACGATCGAGTTGACCTCCTCGTTGCTGAAGGTGTCGGGGCCGAACACCGGCATCGGTCCCGGCCCGATCCGCATCGCCTCCGCGACCTGCGTTCGGCCCACGGAGTGGAGCTCGGGCGCGTTGCGCCCGTAGCTCAGCGCACCTCCGTCACCGGCTGCGCTGTGGCAGGCCGCGCAGTTCAAGAGGAACAGCGACGCACCCTCCTGGAGGCTCCCTCGGGGGTCGTCGACGTTCGGGATGGGCGGGCCCGGACCCAGCGACGCCACGTACGCGACCAGAGCCTCGATCTGTCGGTCGTCGAAGGCAGGGCGCTTCGCGGTCGCCTGGCGGGAAGGGTTCGTGTCGGGCATGCGGCCCGTGCGCAACATGAAGTCGGCCGAGGCCGCGCCGACCCCGACGAGATCGGGGCCGAGATCGGTTCCCTCACCGGTCGCCCCGTGGCACGACGAACAGCTGATGTCGTAGAGCTCGCGGCCTTCGGCGACGAGCGCGGCATCGTCGGTGCCGTCCGTCGCCGTGGTGGTCGTCGTCGTGTCGGAGGAGGACCCGGCCCCGGCCGGGATCGCGGGTACCAGGGTCAGGGCCAGGACGCTTGCGGCCACGGCCGGGATCGCACCGACGAGCACCGCGCGGCGGCGAGTGAGATCCCGCTCGCTCACTGCAGGAGGAAGACGATCGCGAACACACACAGCCACGTCACGACGACGAAGTGCCAGTAGTAGGTGGTCACCTCGACGATCGGACCTCGACGCGCCCGGGGCGTGCTCCCGGCAGTCACTACGAGCACGATCCCGCCGAGCACGAGGCCCGCCGCGACATGCACCCCGTGGAGGCCGATGATCACGTAGTAGAGGGACCCGTAGGCATTCGTGGAGATCTCGAAGTCCGCGGCGACGAGATCGCGCAGGGTGCTGGCCAAGAAGAGCGCCCCGAGGGCGAGCGTCAGCACCAGCCAACGCCCGAACGCCGCGTGGTCGCCGCGCTCGTCGGCGCGGCGAGCCTGATCGATGGCCAGACTGGAGAGCACGAGCACGCCGGTCGCGATCGCCGCGGTCGCGGTCGGGACGTCGACCCCGGGCGGAGGCCAGGCGTCGCTCATCGAACGCAGGGTGAACCACGCCGCGAACAGGCCCCCGAAGAACATCAGCTCGGACGCCAGCCACACGACCATGCCCACGGCGAGCATCGATGGCTCCCGGCTCCGGGACCTGACCGCACCGCCCTCCGTCACGGGCGCGAGTTCTACTACAGCTCGCGTCGTGGGAGCCCGACTCGTAACCCCACGAGGACCCAGCGTGCGCCGCGGAGCTGGCCGGTAACCTCCTGGCAGTGGGGGGCCTTGCCTACGTCGCACCCGGACCGCCGACCTGGCGGTCGCTGCTCTTCGACTGGGAGCCCGACCTGCTCTTCTTGGCGGTCGTCGGCGCCATCGGGCTCTACGCGCTCGGGGTTCGGCGCCTGGCGGCTCGGGGTCGCCGCTGGCCCACCAGCCGCAGCCTCGCGTTCGCCGCCGGCATGGCCGTGATCGTCGTCGCCACGCAGTCCGGCTTCGCCGCCTACGACCGGACGCTGTTCAGCTTCCACGTCGTGCAGCACCTGATGCTGGCCGCGATCGCGCCGATCCTCCTCGCGCTCGGGGCGCCGATCACCCTCGCGCTCCAGGCAGGACGGCGCCGCACCCAGGAGCGGCTGCTCGCCGTGCTCCACCACCGCATCGTGCGGACCCTCACGCATCCCGTCGCGGCTTGGCTGCTCTACGGCGGTTTCCTCTTCGTCCTCTACTTCACCTCGCTCTACGAGCTGTCGCTGCGCAACGAGTGGGTGCACCTCGCGGTCCACGTCCACTTCGTGGTCGCGGGATCGCTCTTCTTCTGGTATGTCGTCGGCCTCGATCCCATCAGGCCGGCTCTCACGTACGGCGCGCGCCTCCTCTTCGTGATCGTCGTCCTCCCCTTCCACGCCTTCCTCGGGGTCGCCATCCTCGGCTCGCGGAGTGTCATCGCCGCCGACTGGTACGACGGGGTCGTACGGAACTGGGGCTCCGGTCCCCTCGCCGACCAGCGGACCGGCGCCGGGATCCTCTGGGCCTTCGGTGAACTGCTCGGCCTCATCGCCATCGCCGTCGTGCTCACGCAGTGGATGCGCCACGAAGAGCGCGTCGCGGCTCGCTCGGACCGGGCCCTCGACGCGGCCGCTCGTCCCGACGAACCCGTTGCCACGGTGGGGCGAGAGAATCTTCCGCGATTCTCGTAAGGGTCCCCACCCCCGAGCGCTCTCCCCCCGACGGCGGCGAACGACCGCCGGAGGAGGAACAACCCGATGCGCGCGATCCGTACGATCTTCCTGGTGTCCGTCGCCGCTGGCCTCGGCGTGTTCACGCTGGGCGCTCCCGCGGGGGCGGCTCCGGCCGACCACCCTGTCCCGAGCGCCGAGGACCTCGTGTCCCCGGAGGCGGTCCAGATCGACCCCCACGTCCAGCTCCCGGGCGACCTGGTCGCGCCCGCCGACCCCGGTGACGAGGGCGAGGACGGTCCGCCCGAGATCGGCGACGACGGCGAGGTCGACGAGGTGCCGCCCCCGGAGCTCGAGGACCCCTCGGCGGAGCCGCCCGCAGTTCCCTGCGAGCCCGGCTACTACTACGACGAGCAGTCCGCCTCCTGGATCTGGGTGGGTCCCGACGCGTTGCCCGAGGACTGCGACCCGCCCGAGTCCACCCCGCAGGACTGCGACGGGCCCGGGTACACGCCCGAGGAGTGCGACCAGCCCTCCGACCAGCCCTCCGACGAGCCCGAGACCGAGACCGAAGGTGGCTCGCTGCCCTTCACCGGCGGGGCCACGCTCCCGTTGGCGATCGGCGGGCTCGTCACCACCGGCTCGGGCGTGGCCCTCTGGCTGGCGTCCCGGCGCCGCTCGGTCGCCTGAGTCACCCGATCCCCTACCCCCACCGGGAGGCGCCGGTTCGCCGGCGCCTCCCGGCGCGCGCCCGTCGGCCGTCTACGCTTCCGCGCCGGGACCGACAGGAGGTAGTGGGTGGGCACGAACAGCGGCGTCTACAAGTTCGTACTGGTGCTCCACATCCTGAGCGCCATCATCGGCTTCGGAGCGGTGTTCCTGAACGGCCTGTACGCTGCGCAGGCCAAAGCCCGGAGAGGGCGCGAAGCGCTCGCCGTCGCCGAGTCGAACTGGCTCGTCTCGAGGATCGCGGAGTGGTTCATCTACGCCGTCTTCGTCTTCGGCGTGCTCCTCGTGCTGCTGAGCGACGAGACCTACGAGTTCGGCGACACCTGGATCTCCGCCTCGATGGGGCTCTACATCGTCGCCCTCGGCCTCGTCCACGGCCTCCTCCGCCCGAACATCCAGCGGGTCCTCAGCGCGATGCGGGAACTGGCCGAGGGAGCGCCCACCGAAGGGGCCGGGCCACCACCACAGCTCGCGATCCTGGAGCAGCGCGGCCGGATCGTCGGGGCGACGAGCGCCGCGCTCAACGCCCTGCTCGTCGTGATCCTCTTCCTGATGGTGTGGAAGCCGGGCTGAGCACGGCGCCGACCCCGTGACGAACGTCGGGCGGCGGGCCCTCCTCGCGCGCGGCGGCTGGGGTATCGCCGACCAGGCGCTCTCGTCGCTGACCAACTTCGCCCTGACGGTGTTGGTGGCGCGATCCGTCACGGAGTCGGAGTTCGGCGCCTTCGCGATCGCCGTGCTCGTGTACCTGACGGTGCTCGGGATCGTGCGCGGCCTGCTCGCCGAGCCCCTGGCGGTTCGCTTCAGCGCCGCGCCCCCCGCCGCCCGGAATCAGGCGAGCGCGGCCGCGACCGGCGCGTCGGTGTGGGCCGGAGCGCTCGTGGGCGCGGGATTGCTGGTCGTGGCCACGTTCTTCGGCGGAACGACGCGGTCCGTGCTGCTGGCGCTCGGCATCTCCATGCCGGGCCTCGCGCTCCAGGACGCATGGCGATTCGTCTTCGTCACCGAGGGCCGCCCCGCGCGGGCCGCGGCGAACGACCTGGTGTGGGCGCTCGCGCAGTTCGGCGCAGTGGGTGCGTTGCTCGCGTTCACCGATGCCGGCGCCGGCGCGTTCGTGCTGGCCTGGGGACTCGCCGCCAACGTCGCCGCCCTCGTCGGCTGCGCGCAGGCGGGCATGCTCCCCGCCCTCGGGGCCGGTCCCCGGTGGGCGCGAAGACACCTCGACCTGGGCGGCCCCTTCGCACTCGACTTCACCGCCCAGGTCGGCGGGTCCTACGTCTCGCTCTTCGTCGTCACCGCGATCGCGGGGCTGGACGCGGTCGCGGGTCTGCGCGGGGCGCAGGTCCTCCTCGGGCCCGTCAACGTCCTCTATCTCGGAGCGCGCCTGATCGCCGTACCCGAAGGGGCTCGCCTCGCAGCACGTGGTGGCCGCGCGGTGGTGCGACTCTCGGCGGTCGTGGCGCTCGCGCTCGGTGCCGCGGCGGCTGTCGTCGGGACGATCCTGTTGCTGCTCCCCGACTCGATCGGGACCGAGCTGTTGGGGGACACCTGGGACGCCGCCCGGCGCGTGCTCCTGCCCACGACCCTGCTGATGGCCGCGAACGGCATCGGCGTCGCGGCCGTCACCGGCCTGCGATCGCTCGCCGCGGCCCGGGAGAGCCTCCGCGCCCGATTGCTCGTCGCCCCGCTCCTGGTGGTCGGCGCAACGATCGGTGTCGTCGTGGCCGGCGAGGCCGGAGCGGCGTGGGGGCTCGCCGCCACCGGT
This sequence comes from uncultured Burkholderiales bacterium, assembly GCA_964424125.1. Classification (GTDB taxonomy): domain Bacteria; phylum Actinomycetota; class Acidimicrobiia; order IMCC26256; family JAOSJL01; genus CAYRHS01. Next base: position 6,805 of record CAYRHS010000045.1, on the reverse strand, counting down.
GTGATCGGAGCGGCGATCTGGTGGTTCGGCTACCTCCGGATCGCCCGGGCCGCAGGCCCCGTCCGGGCCCCCACCGAGGGCCTCGCCGACGTCCTTGCCGAAGGGGTCACCGACACCGACCGGTGAGCGCCGCGACGTCGGTCGACACCGGAGCGGACCTCGCGAGGCCGTAGTGTTGAAGGCGTGGACAAGGTGCACTTCGATCGCCGGCCGGACTTGCGTGCACCGGTGCTCGTGGCCGCGTTCACCGGCTGGAACGACGCGGGCGACGCCGCCTCCGACGCCGTCACCCACCTGGTCGAGCGTCTGGGCGCGACACGGTTCGCGGCCGTCGACCCCGAGCCCTTCTACGACTTCCAGGCGGCTCGACCGACCGTCGAGCTGGTCGACGGGGTGATCGAGGACCTGACCTGGCCGACGACGGAGTGCTTCGCGGCCGAGGTCGACGACGGCGAGCACGACATGGTCGTCGTGCTCGGGCCCGAGCCCAACTACTCGTGGCCCTCCTTCGCCGCGATGCTGGTGGAGCTCGCCACCGCGCTCGACGTCGAGCTGGTCGTGCCGATGGGCGCGCTGCTGGCCGACGTCCCGCACACCCGCCCGACCCGGATCACCGGCGCGGTCTCCGATCCCGAGCTCGGCCGTCGAGTCGGGTTGGTCACGTCGCGCTACGAAGGGCCGACCGGGATCGTGGGAGTTCTCCACGACGCCTGCACCACCGCGGGGATCGCGAGCGCGTCGCTGTGGGCGCCGGTGCCCCACTATCTCGCGTCGCCGCCGAATCCCAAGGCGATGCGGGCGCTGCTCGGCGCGTGCACTTCGGTCGCCGGAGTGCCCCTCGACTTCGAGCAGCTCGACCGGACGGTCGGGAGCTGGGAGGCTCGTATCGACGTCGCGGCCGACACCGACCACGACGTCGAGGCCTACGTGCGTGAGCTCGAAGAGCGCTACGACGCCGAGATCGCGGACGCCGGGCTCCCCATCGACCCTTCCGCCCTCCCGACCGGCGAGGCCCTCGCCGCCGAGCTCGAGCGCTTCCTGCGCGACCAACGCTGAACAGCCCGCGCGGCGCGCGGTTGGACTGCTAGGTCAACGCCTCGGCCGCGATCGCCTCCCACAGCGCCGTCGTCAAACCGAGCGACTCCTGGTCGACGCGTTCGTTGTGGCCGTGGAACATCGTCGCGTAGTCCTCGAAGCTCAGCCGCTGCGAGAACAAGGCGAAGCCGTAGGCGACGCTGCCCGCGCGACGGAAGAAACGCGCGTCAGTGGCGCCGACCATCAACATCGGGACGAGGGCCGAGTCCGTCACGAGCCGGCACGCGACCGTCTCGAGCTGGTGCCACAACGGTGTGTCCTTCGGCGACGTCGTCGCCGGATCGGGGTGGTAGTCGAGGAGCTCGACGTCGCCGGCGAGATCGCCGAGCGCCTCGTCGAGCATCGCCCGCACCTCGGGCTCGTCGTGACCGGGCATGGTACGCACGTCCACCGAGATGTCGACCTGGTCCGGGATGACGTTCTGCTTGGTCCCACCGTGCACGACCGTGGGTGCGAACGTCGTGTGGGTCGACGCGTGCGCGAAGCGGGCGAGGCCGACGGGCAGGGCTTCGTCGTCGTGGAGCCGGGAAGGCTCGAGCAGCGACCGGGTGATCTCGTCGGGGAGGTCGAGCGCCTCGACGAAGGCCCGCCACGTCTCGTGCACGCGGGCTTCGGGCCGATAGTCGGACAGGCGCTGCACGACGTGCGCAGCCTTCACGAGCGCGTTGTCGGTACGGAAGGGCTGCGAGCCGTGTCCCGGTGTCCCCTTGACCCGCAGGGTGCACCAGAACGTGCCCTTCTCGCCGACGAGGATCGGGAGTCGCGGTCCCTCCGGCGTGGGGAACTGGAACCCCCCTGCCTCGGTGACGACGTAGTCGGCCGCGACCGCGTCCCACTCGTGCCGAACGAGGTGCTCGGCCCCGAACACGCCGCGCGATTCTTCGTCCGCCACCGCGAGGAACGTCAACGTGCCCCGCGGCCGGAACCCACGATCGGCGAGGCGGCGCATGGCCACGGCCATCGACGCGGTCATGTTGAGCATGTCGATCGCGCCCCGGCCCCACACCATGCCGTCGACCAGCTCGCCGCCGAACGGGTCACGCTCCCATCCCTCGGGGCTGACCGGTACGACGTCGGTGTGTCCCATGAGCAGGAGCGTCGGCGCCCCCGGATCGCTCCCCTCGATCCGGGACACGAGACTCTGACGACCGGGCAGGGTCTCGTAGGTCTCGGTGTCGAGCCCGCCCTCGCCGAGGTACTGCCGCAGCGTGTCGACGCTACGCGCCTCCTCACCGGACTCGGGCGTCCCGTCGTTCACGCACCGGTTCCGGATGAGTTGCTGGAGCAGGCCGGTGGTCTGCACGGTCGCGTCCCGGCCGTTCACGTCGCTCACCCTACCGACCGGATCGTCAGGCCGCGTCGGCACCCGCCAGGCGGAAGACGAACCGACCCTCGACGAGCGAACGTTCCGCCACTCCCTGGTGCACCAGGTGCTGGAGGTGGGCGAAGGTCTCGCTCTCGGCCATCATCCCCCAGTACTTCTCGGGGAAGATCTCACGCGAGAGCGTGCGGACCGTGGCGGGCCCTAGCGCCGCGGTCGCCGCGCGAAGCTTCGCCATCCGCTCGTCGTGATGGCGCTTGATCGTCGCCACTCGACCGGGCACGTCGTCGAACGGGTGCCCGTGCGCAGGGAGCGCGCGCGCCACGCCCGGTAGGTCGGCCACAAGATCGAGCGTCGCGAGGTACGCGTCGAGCGTGTCGAAGCCTTCGGCGAGTCCCGAGATGTGCGGGGTGATGGTCGGCAGCACGTGGTCGCCCGAGAGCAGCAGCCCGCTTCCCGGGTCGTACAAGCACAGGTGGTCGGCGGTGTGCCCGGGCGTGTACACGGCCCGCCACTCACGCCCGCCCAGCACGACGGGATCGTCGTGCCGAACGCGGTCGGTCGGCCGGGGCGGGGTGAAGAGGAGCCGCAAGCTCTTCAGGAGCATGCGGCGCACGAACGACGGGCCCGTGGGTTTCTCCCCCCACGGCGTCGGGTTGGACCAGGGAGCGTTCGCGCCTCCCGGGCTGGGCAGGAACCCTTCGGCGCCGTCGGGCAGGTCCTCGAACCGCACGTCGAGCAGCTGGGCGAGCGCGGCAGCCTCGCGTTCCGCCGCCTCGGCCTCGTCGGGCCCGACCGCTGGAGCCTTGGTCGACATCGTCTCGAACGCCCGGTGCGTGAGGAGGCGCGCGTCGGCGGCCTTGGCCAGCCGGCCCGCACCGCCGAAGTGGTCGGGATGCGAGTGGGTGACGACGATGGTGTGGACGTCGGAGACACGGAAGCCCGCGCGGGCGAGCCGGCCCTTGAGCACTCGCCATGAGCGAGGTCCGGGAAGTCCAGGGTCGACGACCGCGAGGCCGCGGTCGTCGAGCAACCCGTACATGTTCACGTGACCGAGACCCGGCATCCACACGGGCAGCTGCATGCGAACGACATCGGGCGCGACCTCCGTCACCGCGTCCGATGCGGGCTCCTGCTCCTGTCGTCGTCGCCTGGGCGCCGTCGCGCGGTCGCCCGGCCGGGTGTCGAACATGGCACCCTCGACCCTACGCCCCCGGGGCAGGTGGCGGCGCCCCGGGCGAGCGATCAGGGCTCGACCACGTGCTTGTGCAGCTCGGCGAAGCCGTCCTCGATGCCCGCGGCGAGGATCTTGATGTCGGGCACCGCGTCCCGGTCGCCGAAGACCCCGATGTCGAGGCGGCCGTCGTAGGAGAGGATCGCCACGCCGACGGCGAGATTGTGCACGAGTGGGACGATCGGGAAGGCTTCGAGCAGCTTCGCGCCCATCGAGTACAACGGTCGCTGGGGGCCAGGGACGTTCGTCACCACGAGGTTGACGAAGGGCTGGTGATGCACGGCCCGAGCCGCCAGGCTCAACAACGTGGGCGCGGCGAAGCGGGTGAGCCCGACGAGGAAGTCGGCGCCGACCGCCTGGTGGCGCTCTTTCAAGCCTTCCGTACCCAGGCGGACCTCCCGGAGGCGCTCGGCGGCGTCGACCCCCGCCACCGGGACCGTCAGGAACATCGCCGAAACGCGGTTACCGAGCGCCATGTGCTGGCTCTCGTCCCGCACCGAGACCGGGATCATCACGCGTACCCGATCCACGGTCTCGTCCCGCTCGTCGAAGAGCCGAGCCAACCCGCTTCCGACCGCGGCGAGCACGACGTCGTTCACCGTGCCACCGAGCGCACGGTGTATCTCCTTCGCGTCCTCGAGCGAGGCCCGCGCGACCTCGAGGCGACGGTGGCGGCCGACCTCGCAGTTCAGCGACGTACGCGGCGCGACGGTCTCACGTCCGAGCATGCTCCCCAGCGAGCGGGTGATGTCGAGACCCCGCTCGACGGCGTGTCGAGGCGCGCGCAAGACCGCGCCGACGTGCTCCACGATCGCCGCGGGCTCGGAGACCTGCTCCTCGAGCGTATCCAGGAAAAGACGCATCGAGCTCGGTGTCGGCTCCGGTTCCCACGCAGGTGCGTCGACCACCGTGGGCGTGCGATCGAAGTCGAGCAACACGGTCGCGACGTCGACACCGGAAGCGCCGTCCACGAGGGCGTGGTGCGTCTTCTGGACCAACGCGATGCAGTCGTCCTCGAGGCCCTCGACGAACCAGAGCTCCCAGAGCGGACGCGCTCGATCGAGAAGCTGGCTCTGCACCCGCGTGGTGAGTGTGGCGAGCTGCTCCCAGGTCCCGGGTCGCGGCAAGGCGGTGAGGCGCACGTGGTACGAGATGTCGAAGCGCTCGTCGTCGACCCAGATCGGACGGCCGATCCCGAACGGGACCTCCATCAGGCGCTTCCGGAAGCGGGGCACGAGGTGCAGTCGCGACTCCACCATGGCCCGAGCGTCCGCGAGGCGGAACCGCCGGTGTTCGTCGAGCAGCGGCTCGGCCTCGAAGATCGAGACCGCGCCCACGTGCAACGGTGTCTCGATGCTCTCGATCTCGAGGAAGCTGTCGTCGAGCGACGAGAGCCGGTCGTAGCCCACGGTCGAATCCCCCTTCACCGGCTGCCCGCCAGGGTACGGCCGGGGCGCGCCGACCGCTACGGACCGCTGGGTACCGTTGCCGCATGGCTCGGCTCGTGAGCACGGCCCTGTGGAGCGTCTCCGCCGACCTCCTCCTCGTACTGGACGAACGGCTGGGCGCGCCCGTCGACAGCTACGTCAACGGCTCCCAGACCTGGCTCGCGCCCGCCGAGCCCGATACCGACGAGCCCGTGCTCGAGTGGCGGCTCCACCCCGTGGTCTCGTACCGGCCGCCGGCCGGGATCTCGCACTACGAGATCTGGGAGACCGTGGTCGCCGAGCTCGCGGCCGGCTCCGATCCCGAAGCGCTGGTGCTCGGCGATGAGCGCCGATCGCTCACTTCGATCTGGGACGGCCTGGAGGTCTACGCCGCCTACGACGACGAGCTCGAACCCGCCACGCTCGCTCGGACCGCCTCCGAACGCCTGGGGATGGCGCCCGAGCGGGTCGGGCTCGTGGACCACGACACCATCGCCGACGCCTGGGAACGGGCACGGGGCGAGGTCTCGATCGTCGCGCTCCTGCGCCAGCAGCTCACGAGCTGACCTCTCCCCGCCACGGTGGCGTGCGGGGCGGGTCGAAGACCGGGCGGGGATCACGGCCCTCGATCGCGTCGAACGCGATCTCCACCCAGTGCGCGCCACCGGCGAGCGGCTGAGGAAGCGCGTCGCGGGCGAACCAGCCGACCGAGCGCGTCTCCAGAGGGTGACCGCGGAGCTCGCCGCCGATCTGCCGGCAGGCGAAGACGAGCGAGTACAGCGGCAGCCGGGCGAAGCCGAGGCGGAGCCCGTCGAAGACCGCGATGAGCGAGTCGACCTCGATCTCGATCCCCGTCTCCTCGTACACCTCCTTGACCGCGATCTCCGACGGTGAGTATCCGACGTCGGCCCACCCCACCGGGTAGAGCCAGACACCGAAGTCGGCCCGCTGCGTGAGGAGGATCTCGCCGACGTCGTTGCCGACGACCGCGGCCACGGCCACCTTCGGCGTGACGTATCCGGCCACGCCCTCACCGACGGTCGCGAGCCATTCCTCGAAGAGGGCGTCGGCCTCCGCCTCCTCGAGCGCAGCGGCCCGGATGTCGGCCGCGATCCGCAGGACCTCCTCGAATCGCTCGCGCTCGTAGAGGCTCTCGGTGAAGCCGAGGCCCGTACGCGCGATTCCACTCAGGGCCTCGGCCCATCGGAGCAGGTCCGCGGCGGAGACGGCCTCGACCAACGACGCCGGCTCGTGTTCCTGCCCGTCAGCCATCGGCACCGAACGCGGCCGACGCCGCCGCGCGTTCGAGCGTCTCGCGGATTCGGGCCAGTGCCTCGGAACTCGTCACCTTGCCGAACACCGGGTCGCGCACGTAGAAGCTGTCCACCACGTTGGCGCCGAGCGTCGCGACCTTCGCGACGGTCACGTCGAGTCCGAGGTCGTCGAGCGCGGCCGCGATCCGGTACAGCAATCCGATCTCGTCGGCTGCGTGTACCTCGACCACGGTCGCGAAGTCGGACGCCTCGAGGTCGATCTCCACTGTCACCTCGCCGCCGTCCTCGGGCCCGGGCCGCCGATAGCGCTCGACATGGTCGCCGACCCGATGCTCGAGGTCGATCTGGCCCGCGAGCGCCTGGACCAGGAGATGCCGGGCGTGCTCCACACCTTCGTGTGTCGCGAGGCGCCCGAAGTGGTCGACACCCCGGAAGACTTCGAGGGCGCCGCCGT
>CAYRHS010000044.1:0-19289 GCA_964424125.1 uncultured Burkholderiales bacterium | reverse complement strand
ATCTTCGCCGCGCGGGCGACGTGCGCGCCTTCGCGATCGTCGGCCCAGGGTGCCGCGTGGAGGCCCGAGCCGATCGCGACCCTCATCAGCTCGTGGTACGCAGGGTGGTACCGGACCTCGTCCACCCGATGGCCGTAGCGGTCGTGGGTTCGGAGCACGGGCGGATTCGCGTTCGCCTCCACCCCCCAGCCTTGGGCCTCGCTCGACCCCGCGCGCTCGCCGAGCGCGTGGAGCGCCGACCCGGCCCAGCCCGCGCCCTCCCGCTCGAGCGCGGCGCGCAACACCGCGTCTGCCCCGAACACGTCGAAGCCTTCGAGCGGCGGGGGTTGGTTGGTGACCTCGTGCGTCTCCACGGTGCCCACGGCGACCTCCTCGTCTCCCCGACCGTTCGGTCGGCTCCGACCTCCGCCCGGATCGGCCCCGCGCCGGTGCGGAAATGTCCGAATCAGACACATTATCGGGGCCGAGAACCCCGAAAACGAGGCCCGAAGTTTCAGATCCGCTGCCCCTCCGACTCCTACGGCCGACAGAACCACAAAGGAGGTCGGCAATGCGAGCCTGGAGGATCATCGCCGTGGTCGCGAGCATCACGCTCGTCGCGGCCGCCTGCGGCAGCAGCGGCAGCGGCGAGGAGTCGGACGCCGAGACCCGGGAAGTCGTATTCGAGCCCGCGGCGTCCACTGGCACCGACCCGTTCACGGAGTCGGTCGCGGGCGACACGTCGGCGGTCACCGCCGACGCCGAGCTGACGGACGCGGCCCTGCAGTCCGGCTCCGCGCCGGGGCTCTACGGCGGCTCCGGTGACCAGCAGGTCTGCGACCAGACCAAGCTGGTGACCTTCCTCGAGGAGAACCCCGAGAAGGGAAGCGCCTGGGCGGCAGCTGAGGGCATCGCTCCCGACGAGGTCGGCGCGTACGTCGAGAGCCTGACGCCCGCGGTGCTCCTGCACGACACCGCGGTCACCAACCACGGGTACGCGAACGGCGCGGCCACCGCCCACCAGTCCGTGCTCGAAGCCGGGACCGCGGTGCTGAAGGACCGCTTCGGCGTACCGCGGACACGGTGCGCGTGCGGTAACCCGCTCCTGCCACCCGAGCCCGCCGAGGACGTCGTCTACCCGGGCGACCCGATCGTCATCCTGCCCGGGCTCCCCGACGCCCCCGCGACCGGAAATGAAGGCGACGGCGGAGGGAACGGCCAAGCGGTCGACTTCTGCGCGGTCTACCAGGCCGGGATCGACGACGTCACGGGCGGGCCGTCCGGGCCGAGCGACATGGTCCCCTACCTGACGCGGCTCCAGGCGTTCCTGGACGACCTGATCGCGACGGCCGAGAGCACGCCCGGGTTCCCCGAGGACGCGCTCGGCGACCTCACGGCGTACCGCGACGCGATCGCGGCCGCCGTCGCGGCCGGTGATCCGAGCGCCGTCGCCGGGAGCACCGAGCTGCGGGACGCGGTGGAGGGTTTCCTCGAGGAGTACTGCTCCGACGCGTCGCCACCGGAGGAAGCGGAGCCGACACCACCGGTCGCCGACCCGCTTCCCGACGCCCCGGTGCCCCGGGCCGAGTGCGGGACGTTCATGTTCTACCTGCTGATCGACTTCGCCGGTGCGGCAAGTGTGCCCTACGAAGACGTCGCGGACGAGTTCATCACCGAGCTCGAGGAGCTGGCTGCTGGGAGCCCCGACCTCAGCGTGATGCTCGAGGTCGAGGAGATCGGCTGCGACGGCGCGCAGGCCCTGTACGACCTGCTCGTCGACGCGGGCTACGAGGATGTCCTCGACGGCTCCGCGCTCGACCCCTACGCGTGAGCTGTTGCCTGCCGGAGCCCGGGGTCAGGAGGCGGCCCGGTGCTCCGGTGGGAACTCGGCGTTGCGCTCGAGCCGTCGCCCCAGCACCGCGAGCACGTTGTGCGCTGCCACGAAGTACCGGTCCGCGCGTCCGGGCGTCCACCACTGGTAGCTGCGACCGCGTGGACACAGACCTAGCTCGCTGCTCTCTTTCGACCATTCGTGCACGTCGATCGAGACGCGGATCACCGCTCGCCCTCGGGGGCGGAGCACCCCCTCGAGACAGGCGAGTGGGCCGGACCGCGACCATCGAACCGGATCGTGACAGAGCTCGGCGACGAGACGAGCCCGAGCGCCGGCACAACGGACGCGACCGCGCGGAGCGGCGAGCGCGGCGACCGCGCCGGGTACGCGTTCGGGACTGATGTCGATGCGTCGTCCCACATACCAGGTGACATCACCGATGTCGTACACCACGACCTCCTGAAGGCCACCGCTGGTCCATGACGACGCGACCGTACCCACCTGATGTTGCGCCGAAGCGTCGCCCACGCATCGCGGACGTGAGGACCGAGCCCGCGGCGACCAAAGTCACTCCGACGACGCCGTCCGCCTCTGCGACGGCGTTGTTCCCGCGGCCGTTGCCGGGGCGCTCGACGCCGATCGTCCTCGTACCCACGGGCTCACTCCCTCGACAGGACACCGTCACTAGCAGCTGACGCGCGCAGGGGCGCCAGGCCCTAGCCTCGTGCCGAGCCCTGCTCGTGGAGCGCCCGATGGCCTGGACGACCGAGGACATCCCCGACCTCGCCGGCTCCGTTGCGGTCGTCACGGGTGCCAACGCGGGCCTCGGGCTGGAGTCAGCGAAGGCCCTCGCCGGGGCGGGCGCCGGGGTCGTCATGGCGGCCCGGGACCAGGGCAAGGCCGTCGCCGCCCGTGACCTGATCCGATCGGAGCATCCGGACGCTGCGCTCGAGATCGTCCCGCTCGACCTCGGCTCGCTCGCCGCGGTGCGCCAGGCGGCAGACCGGATCCTGGACACTCACGAACGAATCGACGTCCTGATCAACAACGCCGGCCTGATGGCGATGCCCGAACGCAGAACCCGGGACGGCTTCGAGATGCAGTTCGGCGTCAACCACCTGGGCCACTTCGCGCTCACGGCGCACCTGCTCCCCGCGCTCCTGCGAGCCGACGCCGCGCGCGTTGTGACGGTCACGAGCACCGCGCATCACATGGGGCGGGCGGTCGATCCGGAGAACCCCCACCTCGAGGGTCGCTACAAGCCCTGGCGCGCGTACGCGCACGCCAAGCTGGCGAACTACGACTTCGGCATCGGGTTGCAGTGGTGCTTCGACGACGCCCGCGTGCGCGCCTCCAGCCTGATCGCGCACCCCGGCCTCTCGAATACCGGGCTCCAGGCGACGACCGTCGAGGAGGGGGGTGGCGGTTGGATGGGGACGCTGTCCCACTGGTTCGCTTCGACGACGGGCATGAGCCCCGCCGACGGTGCGCTGCCCCAGCTGCGCGCCGCCACCGACCCGAACGCGAAGGGCGGTGAGCTCTACGCGCCTCGCTTCGTCAACAACGGACCGCCGGTGCGCCGCCCGATCCTGCGCCGCGTCGGGCGGCGTCGCGCGATCGACCGGCTTTGGGAGGTGTCAGAGCGCGAGACGGGCGTGACCCTCGACGTGGCCGTGGGGGCCTGATCGGAGACTCGGGAGTCCACCGGGGTCCGGGCCGGCGCGCCGTACCGATGAGTCCGCGCGTGCCGGATCGTCGGAACAGCGAGCTGACGCGGTTCGATCGGGACGGCGTCAGGGCGAGTCGAGGAGAGGAGTTGTCCGTGTCCGAGGTCGACATCGTCCGGGCCATCTTCGAGAGCTACCTCGCACAGGATCGGGACGCGGCGGATCGGTTGCTCGCCCAGGACTTCGTGTTCACGAGTCTGCAGGACGACCACATCGACAGGGCTGCGTTCTTCGAGCGCTGCTTCCCCACCGCCGACCGCCTCGTCTCGCAGCGGATGCTTCACGTCGTGCCGACCGAAGGCGACGACGTTTTCGTCATGTACGAGTACGAGCTGAAGACCGGCGAACGCCACCGCAACGTCGAGCTGCTCACCGTTCACGACGACCAGATCACCGAGACCCAGGTCTTCTTCGGCGGTCGCGTGGGCTGACCGGGCGGCAGGTCGTGGAGGTGAGCGGACTCGAACCGCCGGCCTCGTCGTTGCGAACGACGCGCTCTTCCAGCTGAGCTACACCCCCGCGGTGCGGCTCAGGGTACCACCGGGCCCCTAGGGCTCTTCCCCCTGAAGCGCCCGACGCCCGTCCTCGATCGCGCCGCGGAGGCGTTCGGCGACGAGGGCGTTCGTGTGGTCGCCGCGCGTTCGCTCGAGGACCGCTCGCAGCGCGTCGGCGCTGCGACGGAGCCCGCCCGTGAGCGCGTCCGGGTAGTCGATGGTCACGAGCAACCCATAGACCGCGTCCATGATCGCGAGCCGACCCTCGGCGCGCTCGAGCGCGCCGGTGCGCAGGTCGTCGAGCACGTCGCGCCGAAGTTCGCTGGCCGCCTCGGCCAACCCGCAGAGATAGGCCGGAACGGAAACGCCGAGCTCGTCGAGGCCGGGGACGGGCCCATCGGTCACGAACGCGAACGTGAGCCGCGCTTCCGCGTACTCCTTCTCCGCGTCGCGAAGCGGCCCCCCGTAGCGGACGTCGGGGTGCGCTCGCACGGCGCCGTGGGCCTCGGCGAGCAACGCGTCCGCCTCGTCGGCCCGAAGCCGGGCGGTGTCGAGCTCGCCCCGGTGGAGCGCCCGGATCGACGCCGCGCACGCCTGGATGACTCGGCGGCAGGCGCCGATGGTCAGCTCACGAGCGCGGTGCTGGGTCTCGAGGGCGGTACGGGCGTGCTCGACGACCGGTACGAGGTCTCCCGCCCGGTCCACCGCCCGCTACGAGTGGGAAGAAGCGGACCGGCGCAGGGTGAAGGCGGGCGGCTGCTCCGGCGCGCGCTGCGGCAGGTACCGGACCTTGGCGCGCCGCTCGGCCGCGAGCTGCTTGATCCGCACGAGCATGACGGTGTAGGCGCCGAGGGCCACGATCGAGAGCAGCCACACGAACCAGGCCACGCCGCCGACGACCAACGCCCCGACGAGCGTCACGAACGAGATCGCACCGAGCGTCAGGAGCACGTCGCGGCGGCGGCGCTGCACGCGGGTCATCCTCCCCGACCCCAGCCCGATCGAAGGGACCCCGGTCGCCGCGCGCGCGGGGCCCGACAGGGACCGAGACGGGTTGCGAGGCCGGGCACCGTTCGTCTTCCCCAGCACGCCGAGCCGGTAGTTGAAATCGCCGATCGTGTCTCCACCGCGGTGCTCGTGCCGAGCGCGTAGCAGGGGCGGCACGAGCACAGCCGCCCACAACCCGGCGAGAATCAGGATGACGACGATGGCCACTGCTCCCGGACCGCCTTCTGTTCGCGGAACGTAACAAGACGAGAACACGCCGCGGTGGATGTCCGCCGCGGGTGAGGCACTCGCCATCCAAGTCCCGTCCGCGGCCGGGGGTCAAGCTGGGGCGGAAGAAGTGACGTGCGTCACGTTCGGAGCTCACCGGTCGCGGTCGCGGTCCCACCAGCAGGGATCAGCGCCCTCCCAACTGTGACAAAGGGGAGGGTCAGTCGAGGTCGTCGAAGTCGTCGAGATCGGGCTCGCGCCGCCAGGTCCCGGAGCGGCCGCCCGTCTTCTCCCAGAGGGCCAGCTCACCGATCGTCATGGACCGATCCTGCGACTTGCACATGTCGTAGATGGTGAGCGCCGCGACCGCGCACGAGGTCAGTGCTTCCATCTCCACGCCCGTACGGTCCACCGTGTCGACCTGCGACTCGACCTCGATGTGGTGGTCCTCGATCCGGAAGTTCACGTACACCGAACCGACCAGGAGCGGATGGCAGAGCGGGAGGAGGTTCGCCGTCTGCTTGGCGGCCTGGATCCCGGCGACCCGGGCCACCGCGAGCACGTCCCCCTTGGTGATCGCGCCCGAGGCGATCTTCGACGCCGTGTCGGGCTCCATCGTGACCCGGCAGCGGGCGACCGCCCGCCGGTGCGTCGCGTCCTTGGCCGTGACATCGACCATCCGGGCTCGACCCGTCGGATCGAGGTGGGTGAACTCCGACGTCGCCATGGCAACAGTCTAGGGGGCGCCGCCCGGCGCGGGGGATGCGTTCGTGACGCGCGCTGAGCGCGCGTCACGAACGCATCCCCCAAACCGGACCACCAGGCCGGAGCTCAGGACAGCAGGAGGACCCGGAGCCGCCCGCCTGCCTGCACGCCGTCACCGTCGGGGAGGATCGCCAGCCCGTTGGCGCTCGCGGTCGCCGTGAGCACGTTGCTCGCCTGATCGCCGGAGCGGGCGGCAACATAGCGAACCCCGTCGTGCCGGACGCGGACCCGGTCGAGGTGGATCTTCCCGTCGCGGTGGCGGGCGAAGTCGGCTCCGGCGACCGCTTCGACCTCGGGTCGGAACCGATCCCGGTGCCCCATCATCAGGAGCAGCGCGGGTCGGGCGAAGAGCTCGAAGGAGACGAGCGAGGAGACGGGGTTCCCAGGCAGGCCGAAGACGGGACGACCGCGGATCATCCCGAAGGCGAGCGGCTTCGCGGGCTTGATCGCGACCTGCCACGAGGACATCTCGCCCAGCCGGTTGAGGGCGGCGGCAACGTAGTCGTAGGCACCCACGGACACCCCGCCGCTCGTCAGCAACGCATCACAGGTGCTCAGGGCGCCATCGAAGCGCGCCGCGAGCTCGTCCTCGTCGTCGCCGACCGCACCGAGGTCGACCGGGACGCAGCCGGCCTGTTCCGCGGCTGCCAGCAGCATTGGGCGGTTGGCGTCCCGGATCCTCCCTGGGGGCAGCGGTCCGGGCGCATCTGGCGCCACGAGCTCGTCCCCGGTGGAGAGCACCCCGACGCGGGCTCGCGGGAACGCCGGGAACGAGTGGATGCCGAGTGACGCCAACACGCCGAGATGCGCCGGGCCGAGCTGCGTGCCCGCGGGCAGGACGACGTCGCCGGCTTCGACGTCGCCGCCGGCGGGACGGACGTGGTCGCCGACTCGCGCTTCGGCGAACACGAGCACCGTGTCGTCCTCCGCCTCGGTGCGCTCGATCATGACGATCGCGTCGGCGCCGGTGGGAACGGGCGCACCGGTCATGATCCGGATCGCCTCGCCCGCGCTGATCGGCGTCGAGGGCGCGCGGCCTGCGGGGAGCTCACCGACGACCGTGAGCGGGACGGGGCTGTCCGCGGTCGCGCCCGCGGTGTCGGCCGCTCTGACCGCGTAGCCGTCCATGGCCGAGTTGGCGAACGGGGGAACGGGATCGCCCGCGTGGATCTCCGCCGCGGTCACCACCCCGAGGGCTTCCTCGATGGAGGTGTCCACCGGCGCGAGCGCGCGCACCGCCTGGAGGATCGATGCGCGGGCGCCGTCGAGAGGGATCACAACAGCCCCCGGTCGCGAGCGATCTCGACGAGGAACTCCTCGACCCCGGCGCGGAACTCGGGTCGTTCCAGCGCGAGCTCCACGTTGGCCCGCAGGAACTCGACCGGCCGCCCGATGTCGTAGCGACCCTCGGAGAAGATGCGCCCGTAGACCTCCTCGTCCCTGCACAGGAGATCGATGGCGTCGGTGAGCTGGTACTCGCCGCCCACCCCCGGTTCGATGCGAGAGAGCGCGTCGAAGATGCGCGGCGTGAACACGTAGTGGCCGATGACCGCGAGGTTGGAAGGCGCCTCCCCGGGCCTCGGCTTCTCCACCGTGTCGAGGACGCGGACGAGACCTTCTTCGACCGGTTCGGGGGTCGCGGCGCCGTAGGCCGAGATCTCGTCGGGAGTCGTCTCCATCAACGCGAGACACGACCGCTCGTAGCGTTCGTAGACGTCGAGCATCGAGCGCAGGAGCTTGCCGTCGTCGACCATGAAGTCGTCGCCGAGGAGCACGGCGAAGGGCTCGTCGCCGACGTGCTCCCGGGCCGCCAGCACGGCATGACCGAGACCGAGGGCCTCGTGTTGGCGGACGGAGTGGACCCGCGCGAGCGCGGCGAGCCCCTGGACCTCACGGAGCAGTGCGTCCTTGCCGTCTGCCTCGAGACGGGCCTCGAGCTCGGGTGCCCGGTCGAAGTGATCGTCGATCGACGACTTCCCCCGGCCGGTGACGATCAGGACGTCGGTGAGGCCGGCGGCAACGGCCTCCTCGACGACGTACTGGATGCTGGGCCGGTCCACGACCGGCAGCATCTCCTTCGGGATCGCCTTGGTGACGGGGAGGAAGCGGGTCCCGAGCCCCGCGGCGGGGATGATGGCCTTGTGCACCTTGCCCAACGAGTGCTCCCGTCCGACGTCAGATGAGGACTCTCGCGCACCGGGCGATCCGGCGCACCGACGCTCAGCCCTCGTCGAGCGACCGCTCCTCGCCGCGGACGAGGCGCCGCAGGTTGGACGCGTGACGCAGGAGGATCAGGACGGCGAGCACGCCCGTGAGGAGCACCTCCTCCCAGCCGTACCCGCGCACGGCTACCAGGACCGGGAACGAGACCGTGACGAGCAGCGAAGCCACCGACGCCTTGCGGAAGCCGTAGGCGACGACGGCCCAGGCGAGCGCGAGCCCGAGGGTGACGAGCGGGTACACGACGACCATCAGGCCGCCCGCGGTCGCCACGCCCCGCCCGCCCTTGAAGCGGCGGGTCACGGGGAAGACGTGGCCCAGGACCGCAGCGATGCCGAGGACGAACGCCCAGCTCCGTCCCCCGATCGCCAACCCGACGACGGCCGGCACCGCCCCCTTGGCGAAGTCGAGCGCGAACGCCGCCGCTCCCGCCTTCCAGCCGAGGAGTCGGAACACGTTGGACGCGCCCGGGTTGCCGGAACCCTCTCGCAGCACGTCACGTCCCGCGGTCCGGGTGACGAGGATCGCGCTCGGGAAGTTCCCGACGAGATACGCGGCGATCGTCAGGATCGCGAGCACGGCCGGCACGGGCCCATTTCCGCACGGCCCACGGCGACCGTCAAACCGACGGGAATAGGGGGCGTTACCGGGGCGCTGGTACGATTGGCAGTCACCACCCTCGAGTGCCAGGTGTCGACGATGCCCACCTACCGATATTCGTGCGCCAAGTGTGGGGAGCAGTTCGAGGTACAGCAGTCGTTCAGCGACGCGGCGCTGAAGCGCCATTCGGGGTGCGGGGGGAAGCTGTCGAAGGTCTTCGGCACGCCGGGAATCGTCCTCAAGGGCGAGGGCTTCTACAAGACCGACAGCGGGAGCCGCAGCAAGTCGGCGAGCACGGCGCCGAGCAAGCCCGCCGACTCCGGGACCGACGCGAAGTCGGGTTCCGAGACCGCCAAGAGCCCGACCGAGAAGACCGGGGCGAAGTCGGACAAGAAGCCCGCCGGGGCCGGCGCCGGGACGTGACCCAGCCGGTCGCCGAGATCGGCATCTTCGGCGGCTCGGGTTTCTACACGTTTCTCGACGACGTCGAGCAGCGCTCCGTCGACACCCCGTACGGCGCTCCGAGCGCGCCGGTGGCGGTGGGCAACCTGGGATCGCGCCGCGTGGCGTTCCTCCCCCGGCACGGCCTCCAGCACGAGTACCTGCCCCACCAGATCCCCAACCAGGCGAACCTCTGGGCGATGCGCACCCTCGGCGTCCGCCGTGTCCTGGGGCCCTGCGCGGCGGGCAGCCTCCAGCCCGGCATCGAGCCCGGCGATTTCGTCGTGTGCGATCAGCTCTTCGACCGGACCTGGGGTCGCTCCGACACCTACTACGACGCGGGCGAGGCCCACCACGTCGCGTTCGCCGACCCGTACTGTCCCGACCTCTCGGCCGCGGTGGTCGCCGCGGCGCGGGAGCGAGGGATCCGCGTCCACGCCGGCGGAACAGTCGTCGTGATCCCCGGTCCCCGGTTCTCGACGCGCGCGGAGTCGCGCTGGTACCGCAGCCAGGGATGGGAGGTCGTGAACATGACCCAGTACCCGGAGGCCTTCCTGGCTCGGGAGCTGGGGATGTGCTATTCGACCATCGCCCTCGTGACCGACTACGACACGGGTGTCGGGGACGATCCGAGCGTCGAGCCCGTCACCATGGAGGCGGTGTTCGCCTTCTTCGAGCAGAACCTGGACCGCGTCCGCGAGCTGCTCGCCGCTCTGGTGCCGACGCTGCCGGTCCGCGACCTCCCGTGCGCCTGCGCGGGGGCCGTCGGCCCGCTCCCCGAGGACCAGACGCACCCGAACGCCTAGCGGGTCGCCCTTCCCTCGCGGGCCTCGCGCTGCTACGTTTCGCCGCCGCGGCTTCCCCCGCTTCCCCCTTCGTTCCCGCGCCACGGAACCAACGGGGGTCGCATGCTGCGCCGCTCACCTCGCACCGTCCTCGTCTGGGCAGCCGCGCTCGCGGTCGGCCTTGTCACCGCCCGCGTGGTCGCCGGTGATCTCGCCGCGCTCCACCGACGGGCCCGGGCGCTCGGCGCTCCGGTCGAGGTCGTCGTCGCCGCCGACGACCTGCCCATCGGCACGGAGCTCACCGCTGCGGACGTGACGACCGCCACCCGCCACAAGTCCCAGATCCCCGAGGCGGCGCTCACCCGAGTCGGCGACGTCCTCGGGCGCACGGTGGTGGTACCCGTCCTGAGCGGCGCAACCCTGCTCGCCGGGCACATCGCCGACCCCGAACGGGACGGCACCGGCGGGGTCCTCGCGCCGGGAACGAGAGCGGTGCGCGTCCCGCTCGGCGAGTCCCTGCGCCCCGAGCCGGGCGACGTCGTCGACGTGCTCGGGACCCTGGAAGGGTCACTGGGGTCGTCGGGCGAGACGAGTGCCGTGGTCGCCTCCGGCGCCACGGTGCTCGAGGTCGAGACCTCGGGTGAAGATGCCGCGCTCGGATCCGGCCTCGGGGCCACCGTGCTCGTTACCGTGGACGAGGCCGAGCGCGTGGCGTACGCACTCGCGTACGGCGTCGTCACGATCGCCCTCGCTCCCCCGGAGGACGCGTGCTGCAAGACATCGTCCTGGGCGTCGTCCAGGGACTGACGGAGTTCCTGCCGATCTCGTCCAGCGGCCACCTGGTCGTCGTCCCCGCGCTCTTCGACTGGGACCAGCCCTCCCTCACCTTCGACCTCCTCCTCCACCTGGGGACGCTGCTCGCGGTCGTCGTCGCGTTCCGACGCGACTTGTGGCGGCTCCTCGTCGGCCTCTTCGGGGGCGGGGAGGACCCGTCCACGGCGCGGCGCGCGATCGCGCTCCTCGCACTCGGGAGCGTTCCGGCCGCGATCGCGGGAATCGCGCTGGAGAGCTTCTTCGAAAGTCTCTTCGAGCGCCCGGGCTGGGTCGTGGCGTTCTGGGTCGTCACCGCGATCGTGCTCCTGGTGGCCGAGGACATCGGTGACCGCGTCGCCCGGACGTCCGGGACGGGGCACGCGGTCGACTCGTCGCGGGCCCTCGGGATCGGAATCGCGCAGGCGACCGCCATCACCCCCGGCATCTCCCGCTCGGGCGTCACCATCAGCGCGGGACTGGTCGGCGGGATGACGCGCGAGGACGCGACGCGCTTCTCCTTCCTGCTCGCGATCCCGGCGATCCTCGGAGCGACGCTCGTTCGCATGTCGGACGTCACGAGCGGCGAATTCCACCTGACGGCCGCCGCCGGCGCGGGCTTCCTCGCCGCGGCCGTGTCCGGCTACCTGTCCGTCATCTGGCTGCTCCGGCTGGTCCGCACGCACTCGCTGCGTCCGTTCGCCGTCTACTTGTTCTGCGCGGCGGCCGTCAGCGCCGTGATCCTCGCCCTCCGCTGAGTCCCTCAAGGGACCGAGCGCCGCGAACACGAGCGGCGTCGGCTACCCGGGTTCGAGGTCGCTCGGGATGATCCGCGGCGTCCAGCTCCGGGCGCGGTCGAAGCGGTGGCCGACGACGCGCGCCTCGGCCAGTCGCTCGAGAAAGTCGGCCGGGCCGTCGAAGTCGGGCATCTCCACGAATGCCGCACCCAGCGCCGCGGGGTCGTGCGCATCCGAGCCCGCGCCGCCGGGGAGCCCGACGGCGTTCGCGTACTCTGTGGCCCGGCGGTTCAGGGAGTCGAGCGACACCTTCGCGTTCAGCACCTCGATCGCGTCCACGAGCCCGGCGGCGCACAGGTCGTCGAGCGCGTCCTCGTGGAGCGGTCGACGCATCGGGTCGAACGGGTGGGGGACGTAGACGAGCGCGTCCTGGGCCCGGATCCGTCGCGCCGCTTCTTCGGGAGGCAGGCCGATCGGGAGCCGCTCCCCGAGGAAGAGGCCGATCAGCTCTCCTCGGGCCGTGCGAAGCTCCTCACCCACCACGATGCGGCACCCCAGGTCCCGCTCGATGGCCGTGAACGCCCCGTCGACCGCGTTGTGATCGGTGATGCAGAGCACGTCGAGTCCCGTGCTCTCGACCCGCTCGGCCAGCTCGTCGAGCGTCGTGACCGCGTCGCCCGACCACATCGTGTGGAGATGCATGTCGACTCGCACCCGACCGCTGGGGACGGGCTCGCCCAGGTGAGGGTGCAGGACGACCGCCGGCTCCGGTGCGTTCATGAGCGTCGAATATGACGCGTGAGTAACGCATCGTCCAAAGGGGGTGCCTGGACGCGGTGGAGGTCTGCGGCGCAGCATGGGTGACATGGCAGTCGAGATCACGATCGTGCGCTGGGATCCGGACTGGCCGGGGCGCTTCGCAGCCGAAGCCGAGCGCCTCCGCGCCGCGCTGGGCGACGCCGCCGTCCGCATCGAGCACGTCGGCTCCACCGCCGTGCCCGGGCTCGCGGCCAAACCGGTGATCGACGTCCAGATCTCGGTACGGTCCCTGCGACCAGCGCGGCGCTACCGGGTCCCGCTGGAGGCGCTGGGCTACGCCTATACGCCCCACTACGACGACTTCGGGGAGGATCGGCTCCCGTTCTTCGGGCGCCCGCGCCGCCCACCCCGGAGCTTCCACGTCCACGTGTGCGAGGCGGAGAGCGAGGACGAGCGCCGCCACCTCGCGTTCCGCGACTGGCTGGTCGAGCACCCGGAGGACGCCCGGGCGTACGAAATGCTCAAACGCGAACTGGCGCGCCGCCGCTGGCGGACTCGCGACGACTACGCGAAAGCCAAGAGCCGGTTCGTCGCCACGATCGTCGCCCGGGCGTCAGGCCGAGCAGGCAGCTCGCCCGACGTGCCCGCCCGAAGCCGCACTGCCTAACGTACGCGTCGTGCCCCCCGAACCCGGGTTGGCCGGGACGGCCCGGCTGGTCGTCACCGACGCCGATACTGCTTCCACGCTCGGAAGCGGCGACGTCCCCGCGCTCGCGACCCCGCGGGTCGTGCGGCTCTGCGAGCAGGCTTCGCTCCGGGCGTTGGTGGGGAGCGAAGACGAGGGCACCACGACGGTGGGCCAGCGAGTCCAGCTCGATCACCTCGCCCCCACACCCGTCGGGGAGACCGTCGAGGCCGAGGCCACGCTCGAGAGCCGGGAGGGGCGCCGTCTCGTGTTCCGGGTCTCGGTCACCCACGACGACAACCTCGTCGCCGCGGGGCGCGTCACCCGGGTGATCGTGAACCGCGAGCACTTCCTGGAGCGTCTGCGAGGCGAGTCGAGCTGACGACTTGCTCCTCGGTCAGCCCAGATTGGCGGAGCGGGGATATGCGTCGCCCGGGTCGGTGAGGATGTTGACGAGCGCGGGCGCGTCCGCGGCCACCGCACGCTCGATGGCAGGTCCGATCTCCTCGGGCTCCTCGACGAGATCCCCGTGCCCACCGAGCGCCTCGACCACGAGGTCGTAGCGCGTGCCGGGGCGGAGCTCGGCCGCCACGTCGTAGCCGTAGACCGCCTGCATGGGGTGCTTCTCGAGCCCCCAAATGCCGTTGTTGCCCACGATCGCGGTGACGGGGGCGCCGAAGCGGACGAGCGTGTCGAAGTCCATCAGCGAGAACCCGGCGGCCCCGTCGCCGAGGAGCAGCACCACCTGACGGTCGGGATGGGCGAGCGCAGCCGCGAGGGCGTAGCCGGCCCCGGTGCCCAGGCACCCGTACGGGCCCGGGTCGAGGAACGTTCCGGGCTCGTAGGTGTCGACGTACTTGCCCGCGTAGCTGACGAAGTCGCCGCCGTCACCGATCACGATGGCGTCCCGGTCGAGGTGCTGACGGAGCTCGCCGTAGACCCTCATCGGGTGGATCGGCACCGCGTCGCTCGCGAACGCGTCGGCGTCGGCCTCGCGTAGCCGCCGCTCCTCGTCGGTGAGTCGCGCGATCCACGCTTCGTGGTCGGCTCGCGAACCGCGTTCGACAGCCTGCGCGAGCTCGGAGAACATCCGACGGAGGTCGCCACCCGCACCGACAGCGAGCTCCACGTGGGTCGCCACGCCCGCGGGCGTGTCGGCGAGGTGGACCACGGCGGCACCACCGAAGTTGCCGAAGCCGAGCCGGAAATCGAGCGGCGTCCCCGCGACGACCACGAGATCGGCCTCGCGCAGCGCCACGCTCCGGACCCGGGTCTTGGCGAGCTCGTGATCGGCCGGCAGCGTTCCCCGGCCCAGCCCGTTCACGACCACGGGAAGGCGCGCCGACTCGACCAGATCCCGCACGGGGTGTTCGGCGTGGGCCCAGTACACGTCGCCGCCCGCGATGAGGACGGGCCGCTCGGCCTCGGCCAGCAGCCGCGCGACCCGCTCGATTGCGTCGGGATCGGGGTCCGGACCCGCGATCACCGACGGATCGGGGACCTCCGGCAATGTGGCGTCGGTCTCGTCGAAGAGCAGGTCGAGTCCCGCGTCGAGGAACGTCGGTCCCCGGTGTGGCGTGCACGCCGCAACGAGTGCATCGTGCAGCGCGGCCGGGATCGAGTCTGCGCGGTGAGCCGTCGAGGCGTGCTTCGTCACCGACTCGACGATCGGGACGTGGTCGAGCTCCTGCAACGAGCCCGCGCCCCAGCTGGCCTCGGGGGCACGCCCACCCAGCACCGTCACGGGCGAGCCGTTCCTCCACGCCGAGGTGATCGCGCTCACGCCGTTCGTCACGCCCGGTCCCGCCGTCAGCGCGGCCACGCCGGGAAGCCGCGTGAGCTTGGCCCATCCTTCGGCCGCGAACGCGGCTGTCTGCTCGTGACGAGTGTCGATCAGGTCGATGCCGACCTGCACGCAACCGTCGTAGATCGGGAAGAGATGGCCACCCGAGAGGGTGAACAGGCAATCGATGCCCCACCGCCGCAGGACCTCCGCCGCGAGTCGTCCCCCGGTACCCCTCATACCGCCGCGCCCTCGTCCACCCCGGCAAGGAACTCGAGCAGTGCTGCCCGCCAGAGCTCGGGGGTCTCGAACTGCGGCGAGTGGCCCGCGCCGGGGAGCACGACTAGGCGCGCGCCCGGGATCACCGCCGCCAGGCGACGGCACGGCTCGAGGAACTGGCCGTCGAGCTCGCCGACGATCACGAGCGTCGGGCAGCGCAGCGCCCGGAGTGCCTCGTGGTCGTCGGGCTGCCGACTCATCTCACGCAACATGGCCGCGTACATGGGTTGCGCCAGTGAGGACCACTTCCATTCCAGGTACTCGGCGTACCCGGACCGTTCTCGCAACAGACGTTGCGTCGCGGGCGTGTGCAACGGGTCGGAATCGTCGAGCACCCGCTTCACCGCCGCCATGCCCTGTTCCTCGGCCAGCTGCGCTCCCAGGTCCAGCACCTCGGGATCCAGCATGGGGATCGGGCCGCCACACGTGCTCATGAGCACGAGTGCCTCGACGCGCTCCGGATGCTCCAGAGGGATGCGACGAGCCGCCATCCCGCCCATCGAGTAGGTGAGGAGGCGGAAGCGGTCCAGCTCGAGCGCATCGGCGAGGAGCAGCACGTCGTGGCGGAGGCGCTCGAGCGAGTACTCGACGTGGTCCGGGCCCTCGCTGCGGCCATGACCGCGATGGTCGAAGGTCACGACCCGGTGGGTCCGGGCCAGCGCGTCACGGTGGTCGGCGAAGTCGTCCGCCGCCCCGCCGAACCCGTGCACGATCAACAACGGCGGTCCGTCGCCGCGAACGTCGACCTCGAGCCCGACACCGTCATCCGTGGTGATCCGCACGACGCCTCCTGGCCCCGAGCCCCGTGCACCGTGCACCGGAGGGGCCGAATGGACGAACGAGCCGTAATCTATTGCGGTGGTGGCGAGCGGGCGGGCCGATCGCCGATCTGCATGGATGCTCTGGCTGCGGATCGGCGTGAGCCTCGTAATCCTTACGGTGCTGGTGTCGCGCATCCGCTTCGGTGGGGTGCTGCCCGAGGGCGGAAGTGCATTCGCATGGCTCGGCCTCGGGGTCCTGGTCGCGGCGGGCTCGATCACGCTCGCCGCCTGGCGCTGGCAGCGTGTCCTGGTGGCGTTCGACCACCGGGTGCAGCTCAGTACGCTCGTGCACCACTACTTCGCGGGCCAGTTCCTGGGCAACGTGCTGCCCTCCACGATCGGCGGTGACGTTCTGCGCATCGGCCGCGCCACCACGACCACCGGTTCGAGGGAGGTGGCGTTCGCGTCGGTGGTGCTCGAGCGCCTGACGGGGTTCCTCGCGCTGCCCCTGCTCATGATCATCGGCTTCGTCATCCGACCGTCCCTGCTGAGCGTGCGCCCGTCGGCGCGCCTTTCCCTCCTCATCGCGGGAATCGTCGTGGTCGTCCTCGGCGTCATCCTTTACGTGTCCGGGCATCCCCGCCTCGCCGGGCGGTTCGCCCGCCACGAGAACTGGATGCGCTTCGTCGGGGCGGTCCACCTCGGGGTCGACCATCTCCGCCGGAACCCGAAACGAGCAGCGACGGTCATCGGCGCCTCGTTGCTGTACCAGACCTCGTCCATGCTGGTGTTGTACGTGGTGGTGCGCATGCTGGAGCTGCCGGTACCGTTCGCGGCGGTCCTCGCATTCGGCCCTGCGGTTGCCATGCTCCAGGTACTCCCCATCTCGCTCGGCGGGCTCGGCGTCCGTGAAGGTGCGCTGGTCCTCCTCCTGCATCCACTCGGCGTGCGCACGGGCCAAGCCGTGGCGCTCGGACTGCTGTGGTACGGGATGATCCTCATCGCCAGCCTCCTCGGCGGGCCGTCCTTCGCGGTCGGTCACCGCCCCAAGCTCCCGGCGGCGGGCAAATGAGGGGCGGCGTCACACGCGCGCCGTTCGGTGGGCGGCGGCTGCGCGACGGTCACACCATCTACTGGTGGGTGGAGATCCTCGCGATCCTCGCCTTCTACGGCATCTACTCCTGGATCCGGAACGCCAACGAGGGTTCGGTCGCCGACGCGTTCCACCACGCACAACAGATCATCGACTGGCAGCGTGCGCTCGGCATCAACCACGAAGAGATGCTGCAAGACCTGGCCGAGAACTGGCGCCCGATCATCATCTTCATGAACTACTTCTACGGGTCGCTGCACTTCATCGTGACCGCGGGCGTCGGGATCTACCTGTTCACCCGCTGCAGCAACGACTACCCGCTGTGGCGCAACACGCTCGCCATCACGACCGCGCTGGCGCTGATCGGTTTCGTCCTCTGGCCGCTCATGCCGCCGCGGCTCCTCTCCCCGCTCGGCGGCGTTGACTACGGCTTCACCGACACGCTCGCCCGGTACCCCACGTTCTGGTCGTTCAACAGCGGCGCGGTCAGCAAGGTCTCGAACCAGTTCGCGGCAATGCCCAGCGTCCACGTGGCGTGGGCGCTGTGGTGCGCGATCGTGATGTACTTCCACGCGCGTAGGCGCTGGCTCCGCACCCTCTTCGTCCTCTACCCCGTGGTGACCGTCACGGCCATCGTCCTGACGGGCAACCACTACTTCCTGGACGCGGCCGGCGGCGCGCTGGTCCTCACCGTCGGCTACGGAACGGCTCGGATGGTGACCCGGGCGGGCCGGGGCCCGACGGACCCCGAGCTCGAGTCGTTCGTGCCCGCACCGGAGCTCGCGCGCGACGGCGACGGAGACGGCCAGACCCACGCCCACGCCCGCACCCGTGACCGCGCCTGACCGGCTCGCCGAGGTCAGCCGACGCTTGCGCGCTCGCGCCGACGCGATCGCGGGCATCGTCTGGTTCATCCCCGAAGCCCGTGACGGGTACGGGCTTGGGCTCTCACCCGCCGAAGGCAATCTGGCCGCGCGCGCCGCTTGCCTCGGCCGCGTCCCCGGCACCGTCGCGGCCGCGGCCTTCGCGCCGCTGGCGCCGGAGGTCGCCGCGGCCGCGGTCGATCGGGCGCTGGAGGTCACCGATCCGGAGACCCTGCTCGACCGGCGATTGCAGGCGTGTACACGTGCGCTCCACGCCGTCGAGGTCGACCGGTCGGATCTCGAACGAACCGTCGCGTTGACGCGGCGGGCCGCGGAAGCCGGGACCGTCCCCGGCCACCCGGTGTACGCCGGCCTTCGTTCGCTTCCGTGGCCCGACGATCTCGTCGGCGCGCTGTGGCGAGCATGCGACCTCGTTCGGGAGCACCGGGGCGACTCGCACGTCCACGCGTGGATGGCAGCGGACGTCGACCCCGTCGAGATCAACGTCCTCAGCGAATGCTGGCGCGGCCAGGCCGTCGGCTCCGTCACCACGCTTCAGATGGGCTGGCCGTCCTCCGCGGTCGACGCTGCCGTCGAGCGCCTCGAAGCGCGTGGGATGCTCGAGCACGGCGAGCTGACCGCGACCGGGCGATCACTGCGGGAGGACATCGAGGCCGCGACCGACCGTCAGGAACGTGGTGTGGTCTCCGCGCTCGGCGACGAGGCCGACGAATGCCTGGAGCGACTGACGCCGTGGGCCCGCGCAGTCACCGCACGCGCCGAGGCCTGGTGGGAATCGGGAGCGGCCGGCTGAGCGGGGCCGTGTTCAGTCGCGGGAACGACGGACGAGCCCGATGATCCCGCCGATGATCGCCCCGGCCACTGCAGAGATCACGATCACCCAGATCAGCGGGATCTCGCTCGTTCCGAAGATCCAGGACACCTTCACCGACTCGGTGTTGATCAGCGCGAACCAAACGAGCAGCACTGCGATGACGCCGAACCCGATGAGGCGCCCGTTCAGCGCTCGTTGCTCCGAGGGGCGTCGCCCCCGGTCGTCTCCGCCGCGGTCGTCTGCCACCGGCTCCTCCCTCAATTTGTGTCGGCGTCCACGCTAGCGCCCCCACGTGATCGCTGGACGAGACGGTGCACACTGTCGCGGACGGCCTGATCGGCGAGGGACAGGTACGCGTCGCGAGCGGTGGCGAGCGCGAGGCGTCGGGGTGGCATCCCGGCGATGCGCACCGGCCGCAACCCCGACAGATCGTCCGGCAGCGCCATCTCCGGGAGCACCGCCGCTCCCCGTTCGGCCTCCACGAGGTCGAGGACGAGGCGGATCCCCTCGACCTCCACCCGCACGTCGAGGTGCAATCCCTCCTCGGCCGCGACCCGCTCCACCTCCGAGCGCAGCGGGTTCTCCTTGGGCGGCATGATGAACGGCAACGACGCGAGCGCGGCC